>NZ_CP054424.1:1603489-1920187 GCF_013334205.1 Rhodoferax sp. BAB1
TTGTAGTCGGCGGTGGCAGCCAGCACGGGCAGGTACTTGGCCGGATCGGACGAGTTGGCCTTGACCATCGCGGCCACCATGACCTTGGTGGCGTCGTAGACGTAGGGCGAGTAGAGCTGTACATCGACGTTGAACTTGGCCTTGAAGTCGGCGCGGAACTTGTCCATGCCGGCCTTGCCCTCGCCCTCGACACCGCCGGCTTCGGCGCAGAACACCTGCTCGCTGCCGATGGCGTCGCCCGCCAGCTTGAGCAGCTCGGCCGTGCAGATGCCGTCACCGCCCATGAACTTGGCCGTGATGCCCAGGGACTTCATCTGCTTGAGCATGGGGCCGCCCACGGCGTCCATGCCACCGAAGAAGACCACATCCGGTTTCTTGCCCTTGATGCTGGTCAGGATGGCGTTGAAGTCGGTGGCCTTGTCGGTGGTGAATTCCTTGGCCACGATCTTGGCACCGGCGGCCTCGGCGGCCTTGGTGAACTCCTCGGCCACGCCCTGGCCGTAGGCCGTGCGGTCGTCGATCACGGCCACGTTCTTGGCCTTGAGCGTACCCACGGCGTACTTGCCCAGGGTGCTGCCCAGGTGCACGTCATCGGCCACCACGCGGAAGGTCGTCTTGTAGCCCTGGCGGGTGTACTTGGGGTTGGTGGCGGAAGGGGAAATCTGCGGGATGCCGGCGTCGCTGTAGATCTTGGAGGCCGGGATGGTGGTGCCCGAGTTCAGGTGGCCGATCACGCCGACCACCTTGGCATCGGCCAGCTTCTGCGCCACGGCCGTGCCCTGCTTGGGATCGGCACCGTCGTCCTCGGCCATCAGTTCCAGCTTGACCTGCTTGCCGTCGATGGTGACACCGGCGGCGTTGAGCTCGTCGATGGCCATGCGCGCGCCGTATTCATTGTCCTTGCCCAGGTGGGCAATGGCGCCGCTGACCGGGCCCACGTGGCCGATCTTCACGACAGGCATCGAGGCAGCGCCCGAGGCGGCCTCCTCCTTCTTGCCGCAGGCCACCAGCAGGGCTGCGGCGGCAACGACGAGCAGTACACGATTCACTTGATTCACGGACATGGCGAACTCCATTATTGAAACAGGCAGGTGAAAAAAACTGACGAACGCAAGACTACCTCAAATTCTGCAGCCCGCACGCTTATCCCCATTCGGGCGATGGCGACTCAGCCGGCCCGGCGCACCGGTGGCCCGGTCTCGGCGGCCACGGCCTGAGTCACCGCCTTGCGCACGGCGTTGTCCACGCGCTGGCGGATGCGCGGGGCCAGCTCTTTCATCTGCTCCTGCAAGGCGTCGGCCACCACCTTCTGCACCTGGGCGTCCAGGGTCTGCTCCAGGCGCTGCAACACGCGCTGGACCAGCGCCTCCTCCAACTCGCCCGGGGCGCCCGGCGCGGCAGGCGCCGGCACGTCCACCACCTCGGTCAGGGTGGGCAGGGTGCGCAACAGCTTCTTGGAGAGCGCGGCCATCAGCTGGCTCCCTTCAGGTTCAGGTCGTGGCGCACGATGGTGTAACCGAGCTCGGTGTACTGTTTCCAGCGCCCGCGCGCCAGCTGCCGGTCCTCGTCGTCCAGGCTGACCACCTCGATCACCCGTTGGTAGCGATCAAAGCCGGCCGGCAACTGCGTGCCCAGGTTGAGCAGCACCTGGCGGTGCGGCTGGTCCTGCGCCGGCGTCTCGGTCAGCACCACGGGCGAGGCCGCCAGCGCGCCGGGCTCGGCGGGCTGGCGCACATGGGCCACAAAATCGGTCTGGGAAAAAGTCCACAGCAGGGTGTCGAGCCGGGCCAGCGCATCGGCCGGCGCCGTGACCACCACCTTGGAGCCGGCCGCCACCGCCTTGCGCAGCAGGCGGCAGGCGTAGGCCAGCTTGTCCGGCGCGTTGAAATGAAAGGCCACTTCGGTCATGCTGCTGCGCGCCCTGTCTCTCAGGCCTTGCGGCGGGTAGCCTTGGCAGGCGCCTGCTGGGCCAGCAGGAATTCCAGCAGCAGGCCCACGGGGCGGCCGGTCGAGCCCTTGGCCGCGCCGCTCCTCCAGGCGGTACCGGCGATGTCCAGGTGCGCCCAGGGGAACTTGGCCGTGAAACGCTGCAGGAACTTGGCCGCCGTGATGGCGCCACCGGCGCGGCCGGCCACATTGCCCACATCGGCAAAGTTGCTCTTCAGCCCTTCGGCATAGTCATCGTCCAGCGGCATGCGCCAGGCCAGGTCCTGCGCGGCCTCGCCGGCCTGCAAGAGCTTTTGTGCCAGCTCGTCGCTGGGACTGAACAGGCCGCTGCGCACCGCGCCCAGGGCGATCACACAGGCGCCGGTCAGGGTGGCGATGTCCACCACGGCCTGCGGCTGGTAGCGCTCGGCATACGTCAGCGCGTCGCACAGGATCAGGCGGCCTTCGGCGTCGGTGTTGAGGATCTCGATGGTCTGGCCGCTCATGCTGGTCACCACGTCGCCGGGCTTGATGGCCCGCCCGTCGGGCATGTTCTCGCAGCTCGGGATCAGGCCCACCACGTTGAGGGCCGGCTTGAGTTCGCCCAGGGCACGGAACACCCCCAGCACGCTGGCCGCACCGCCCATGTCGAACTTCATCTCGTCCATCTCGGCCGCCGGCTTGATGGAGATGCCGCCGGTGTCGAAGGAGATGCCCTTGCCCACCAGCACGGTGGGGGCCTGGGCCGCCGGTGCGCCCTTGTACTGCAGCACGATGAAACGCAGCGGCTGCTCCGAACCCTGGGCCACGGCCATGAAAGCGCCCATCCTGAGCTTGGCCACCTCGCGCGGGCCCAGCACCTGGCAGCTGATCTTCGGCAACTTCGCCAGCGCCCGCGCCGCCTGGGCCAGGTCGGTGGGCGTGGCGTGGTTGGCAGGGCGGTTGGCCCATTCCTTGGCCAGCTCGATGCCAGCCACGGCTGCAGCTGCCCGCTCAAACTCGGCCTTGGCCTCGGCCGCCTTGGGCAGGCCCAGGGTCACGCGCACCAGGCTGCGGGCCTCGGCCTTGGACTTGGTGGTGGTGTAGACATAGCTGTTGTCGGCCACGGTCTGCACGGCCGCCCGGACGGCACCGGCCGGCGGCGCCAGCGTGAAACCCAGCACCAGCCGCTTCACCACCGGGGTACCGGTGCGCAAGGCGCCCAACGCCGCGTTCACGGCCAGTCTGACCTGGCGTGGTGATCCGTCGCCGGCGCCCACCAGCAGCAGGCGGGGCGCCTTGGCCTGGGCCGGGCGGTACAGGGCCAGCAGCTTGCCGGCCTTGCTGTCCAGGTCACCGGCCTTGAGGGCCTGGCCGATCAGGGCCGACAGGGGGTCCCGGCCCGGCTTGAAACCGGCAGGAACGAGGAGGATGAGGGCATCGCAGACCTGCACGGAAGCGGCCGCGAGGTCCAGGGACTTGAGTTCGAAGTTCATAATGGCGTTTTCCTGACGAGCAATGTTATTCGATTCCTCCATCCGCAAGGAGCTGGCGCGCAGTTTTGGCGCCACGCTCATCGTCCTGGTCACGGTGGTCATGACCATGACGCTGATCCGCACGCTGGGCCTGGCCTCGCGCGGCAGCTTCAATCCCTCGGACGTGATGCTCGTGATGGGCTACAACGTGCTGAGCTTCCTGCCCAACCTCATGAACCTGGGCCTGTTCATCGCCGTGGTCATGACGCTCTCGCGCCTGTACGCCGACAGCGAGATGGTGATCTGGTTCTCCAGCCGCGTCGGACTGGGCAGCCTGTTGCGGCCGCTGCTGCGTTTTGCCTGGCCCGTGCTGATGGCCATTGCCGTGCTGGCCCTGTTCGTGCGCCCCTGGGCCAAGGACCAGATCGATGACATGCGGGCCCGCTATGAACGCCGGGGCGACCTGGAACGCGTGCAGCCCGGCCAGTTCCAGGAATCGGCCGACGGCAGCCGCGTCTTCTTCGCCGAAAAAAGCGACATCGATGAACTGCGGGCCAGCAATGTCTTCGTCTCCACCTCCGACAAGGACAAGAAGACCGTGATCTCGGCGCGTAGCGGTCACACCGAAATCATCAACGGCGACCGCTTCCTCATCCTGCAGCGCGGCCAGCGCCTGGAAAGCCAGACCGGCGAGGCCGGTGTCAAGGTCAGCGAGTTCGATCGCTTCACCATGCTCGTGGCGCGCGACCCCCTGATCCGCGCCGCTGCCGATGTGGCCGACAAACGCCCCACGCTGGTCCTGATCGCCCAGCCCACCCCGGAAAACCTGGGGGAACTCACCATGCGCATCGGTTACGCCCTGGCCTCGCTCAACCTCATCGTGCTGGCCCTGGCGGCCACCCGCATCAACCCGCGGGTCAGCCGCACGGGCAACCTGCTGTTCTCGCTGCTGCTGTTCCAGATCTACCTGAACCTGCTGATCCTGGGCCAGAACTGGATCTCGCGCGGCCAGGTCAGTTTCTTCGCGTTCAACCTGCTGCTGCATGGCGGCATGCTGGGGGCCGGCCTGCTCTGGCTGGCCAAGCGCCACCACAACTGGACCTGGTGGCCGCTGTCCGCCATGACTGGCCGGCGCCGCCCCGCCACCGCAGGGGGCAAGCCCGCATGAGGACCATCCGCCGCCTGATCCACAGCGAAGTCTTCGCCGCCGTGGTCTTCGTGACCCTGGCCTTCCTGGCGCTGTTCGCCTTCTTCGACTTCGTCGACCAGCTCTCGGCCATCGGCCGGCCCAACATGCCGGGTTACCAGGTCCCGCAGGCTGCGCTCTACGTGCTGCTGCTGGTGCCCAGCCACCTGTACGAACTGCTGCCCATCACCGTGCTGATCGGCACCATCTACGTGATGACCCGGCTGGCCCAGAGCTCGGAGTTCACCATCCTGCGCACCAGCGGCCTGGGGCCCTGGCGTGCGCTGCGCATGCTGCTGAGTGCCGGTTTCACCTTCGCGCTTCTGACCTTCGTGATCGGCGACTACCTCACGCCCTGGGCCGACCGCACGGCCCAGCTGCTCAAGGCGCGTTACCAGGGCAACCTCACGGTCGGCCAGACCGGTGCCTGGCTGCGCGAGCGCGAGGCCTACGCCCAGTACGGTGTCAACGTCGGCTCGCTGGCGCCGGACGGCTCCATGCGCAACGTACGCATCTTCGAGTTCGACAACCAGAGCGCCCTGGTCTCCATGACCCAGGCGCCGGTGGCGCGTTTCACGATAGACGAGGCCTGGCTGCTCGAGAACGCCGAACGCACCGAATTCAATGCCCCCGGTGCCGCCCTCAGCCGTGTCGAACGCATCAAGCTGCCGCTGTTCCGCTGGCCCACCGGCATCTCGGCCGAGATGATCTCGGCCGCCGTGCTCAAACCCGACCGCATGAGCGCGGTCGACCTGTTCCAGTACATCCGCCACCTCAAGGCCAACGCGCAGACCGCCGAACGCTACGAGATCGAGTTCTGGAAGAAGGTCTTCTACCCCCTGTCCTGCCTGGTGATGGTCATCATGGCCCTGCCCTTCGCCTACCTGCACTTCCGCAGCGAGGGCATCTCCGTCTACGTCTTCGGCGGCGTGATGGCCGGCATCAGCTTCTTTTTCCTCAACAACATGTTCGGTTACATCGGCGAGCTGCAGCACTGGATCCCCTGGCTCACCGCCGCCGCACCGGGCATGATCTTCATGCTGATCTCACTCACCGCCTTCGGCTGGCTGGTGCTCAGAAGGTGACCCCCATGCAAGTTCCAACGCCCCAGCGCGGTCTCATCCTTTTTGCCCACGGCTCGCGTGATCCGCTGTGGCGCGCCCCCATGGAGGCCGTCGCCGCCCGTGCCGCCGCGCTGGAGCCGCAGGCCCGGGTGGCCTGTGCCTACCTGGAGCTGATGACACCCGACCTGCCCACCTGCGCCGCCACCATGGCCGCGCAGGGCCTGCAGCACATCACCATCGTGCCCATGTTCCTGGGTGTGGGCCGTCATGCGCGTGAAGACCTGCCGCTGATCCTGGCCGAACTCACCCAGAATTACCCGCAGATCCGTTTCGAACTGCGTCCGGCCATCGGCGAAGACGAGCGTGTGGTCGACATGCTGGCGCGCATTGCGCTGTCCCCCACATAAGCCGGCCCCTCCCGACCCTCCAGCGAAACGCCCCTTCCATGAGCACCTCCAAGCTGCCCCCGCTGATCCGACTGATGCGGCCACACCAGTGGCTCAAGAACGTCTTCGTCTTCGCCGGCCTGCTGTTCAGCCAGGCCTGGCACAACGGCCCGCTGGTCGAGCGTGTGCTCTACGCCTTCCTGGCCTTCTGCTGCTTCTCCAGCCTGGTCTACATCCTCAATGACTGGCGCGACCGCGCCGCCGACGCCCAGCACCCGACCAAGCGCCTGCGCCCGCTGGCCAGCGGTGCGGTGAGTCCACGCGAGGCGCTGATCCTCGCCACCGTGCTGCTGCTGGCCGGCCTGGGCCTGGCCTGGGGCAGCCGCGCCCTGCTGCTGATCCTGGCACTCTATGTGGCGCTCAACCTGGCCTACAGCTGGCGCCTCAAGCACGTGCCGGTGGTCGACGTCTCCATCATCGCCAGCGGTTTCATGCTGCGCCTGCTGGCCGGCACCGTGGCCGTGGGCATCCCGCCCTCGCGCTGGCTGCTGCTCACCGGCCTCTTCATCGCCCTCTTCCTGGGTTTCTCCAAGCGCAAGGCCGAGACCTTCCACGAACCGGAACAGCAACGCGCCGTGCTGGAGCATTACCCGCCCGCCCTGCTCGACACCTACATCGCCGCCACCATGACGGCCACCGTCATCACCTACGGCCTGTACGCCACCAGCATCGAAGCCATGCAGCAGCACGGCGAACGCCTGGTCTACACCGTGCCCGTGGTGATCTTCGGCCTGCTGCGTTATGCCTACCAGGTGCACCGCGGCCGCGGCGAGGACGTCTCGCGCGACCTGCTGCGCGACCCCTGGATCCTGGCCGCAGGCATAGCCTGGCTCGGCCTCTTCCTCGCCACGCGGTTCTGGCGTTAGGACCAGGGTCTGCTCACACTGATTTCTCAAGATGCGTTGCGGATCAAAAAAGTCATGCGGTAGGCGCGTGGACGCCGCCGGAGTGATCTCCGGCAAGTCCGCGCAACACCCCGCATGGCTTTTTTGGCCGCAACCCGGAGGGAACGGGGTGAAAACCGCGCCACTCGTTGTTGCACTCCTAGCCCAGGCGGCCAGCCTGGGCGTCGTCGCGCGCCTAGATTGGCGCGGTTTTCACCACGTTCGCACTTGAGAAATCAGTGTGAACAGACCCTCCTTGAAGCTGCCCCTCAAACCGCTGCTGCTCGTCATCGGTGGCGCCGCCACCGTCTACGCCGCGGTCCTGCTGCTCAACGGCGACGCCCCGCTGGCCGCGCTCGGGGCGGCCCTGTGGACGCCGGCCGGCGCACTCGCCGCCGCCCTGTGCCTGCTGAACTACGGGCTGCGCGGCCAGCGCTGGCGCCTGTGGATGGCGCACTACGGCCGCCCGCTGCCGCTCGCCCAGGGCCTGCGCCTGTACCTGGCCGGCTACACCTTCACCCCCACGCCCGGCAATGTGGGCGAAGCCGCGCGCGGCCTGCTGCTGCGCCAGCCCCTGGGCGCGGCCGACAGCCTGGCCGTCTTCGGCGCCGAGCGCGTAGCCGACCTGCTGGCCCTGCTGCTGCTCACCCTGCCCGGCCTGTGGTGGCTGGCGCAGCTGCCCGGTGCGGCGGCCTGGCAGCTGCAGCTCGTCGCTGCGGCCGCCGTCGCAGGACTGCTGGTGCTGGGTCTGTTCTTCCGGTTCAGGCACAGCCTGTTCACCCGACTGCCCTGGCTGCACGCGGCCTGGTCCTGCCTGGCCATGCGTCCCTGGCGCTGGCTGGGCCTCACGCTTGTGGCCTGGGCCGCGCAAGGCCTGGCCATGTGGCTGGTCTGCCGCGAACTGGGCTTGGGCCTGGACCCCTTGCTGGCCACCGGTTTCTACGCCCTGGCCATGGTGGGCGGCGCGCTCTCGCTGCTACCCGCCGGCCTGGGCGGCACCGAAGCCCTGCTCACCGGCCTGCTGGTGCTGCAGGGTGCCACGCTGGCCACGGCCCTGGCCATCACGGTACTGGTGCGCCTGCTCACGCTGTGGCTGGCCGTGGCCATCGGCGTGCTGGCCCTCCTATATAGTGCAGCCGTTTCCCGCGATATTTCCCTGCACTGATGTCCCCCACGCCCACCGACTCCGCCTTCTCTCTGCCGCGCTGGCTGCTGCTCACCGCCCTGGGCGCACTCGCGCTGCGCTTGTGGATCGCCTACGCCCTGCCCATCACGGGTGACGAGGCCTTTTTCTACTGGTGGGGCGTCTACCCCGACTGGGGTTATTACGACCACCCGCCCATGGTGGGCTGGCTGATCTGGCTCATGCGCACCTTCTTCGGGGAAGCCACCTGGGCCATCCGCCTGCCCATCGTGCTGCTGCCCCTGGCTGTCGGTGGCCTGGTCTGGTGGGCGCTCAAGCCGCTGAACCGCGAACGTGCGGCCTGGGCCGTGCTGCTGATCTGGCTGGCGCCGCTGAACTGGCTCACCGCGCTGATCACCACCGACACCCCGCTGATCTTCTGGTCGGTGCTCTCGGCCGCCCTGCTGCTGCGCGCCGAACGGCGCGCCCAGCTCGACGGCCGTGCCTGGGCGCTCTATGCGCTGGCCGGCCTGGCCCTGGGTTGTGCCTTCCTCTCCAAGTATTTCTCCGTGGTGCTGGGCCTGAGCTACCTGGTCTACTTTGCCCTGTACCGGCGCGAACGCTGGCCGGCCTTCGCCCTGCTGGTGCTCTGCGCCCTGCCCGGCCCGGCCATCAACATCGCATGGAACATGGACCACGGCTGGTCCAACATCATGTTCAACGCCATCAACCGCCACGAGAATGCGGACTTCCAGTGGCGCAAGCCCCTGATGTACCTCGGCATGCTGGCCTATCTGCTGACCCCCGCCCTGCTCTGGCTGGGCTGGAAACACCGGCAGCTCCTGCGCGCCACCGCCAGCCAGCTGCGCCTGGTGAGCCTGCTGGTCGTGGTGCCGTTGCTCTTCTTCGCGCTGCTCTCGCTCAAGAAGGTGGTGGGCCTGCACTGGGTGCTGTCCTTCTACCCCTTCGTCTTCGTGCTGCTGGCCTTTGCGCTGCCCGTGGCCGCCCTTCGCAGTGCAGCCCGCGGCCTGGCCTGGTTCACCGGCCTGCACGTGCTGTTCGTGCTGGCCATCTCCTTCACCACGCTGGAGCAGTGGGCCGGCAAGCCGGGTTACGCCAGCTTCGTGCGCGCCTTCCGCACGGCCGAGCTGCTGGCCCAGGTGCGCACGCCCGACACCGTGCTCATGGCCAACGCCTATTCGCCGGCCGCGGTCTACGGTTATGTGAGCCAGCAGTACGTGCCCGTCTTCGGTCCGGGGAAGTTCCATGCGCGCCAGGACGACCTGCTGGTCGACTACAGCCTCTACCAGGGCAAGACCATCCGCGTGCTCATGGTCGACGCCCCGAAGCTGGACGAATACACCCCCTATTTCGAAAGCGTGCAGACCTGGACCGTGGTGCAAAGCGGCGTGACCTTCCACGTCGTCGAAGGCCGCAACTTCAACTTCGAGGCCTACCGCAAGGGCGTGCTGGCCGAGGTTTTCCAGCGCTACTACAACATCCCCACCTGGCTGCCCATGACGGGCTGCCCCTACTGCGTGCGCTACTGCGGCCAGGTCTCATGCCCGAAACCGTGAACGCGTCGCCGCGCGTGGTGGTGGCCGCCTTCGACTTCGATGGCACCCTGACCTGGCGCGACACCCTGCTGCCCTTTCTGCGCCGCCTGCTGGGCCTGCCCACGCTGCTGTGGGTGCTGTGGGTCTGCAGCCCCTGGCTGGTCGCCTACGCCCTGCGCCTGACCAGCAACCACCGCGCCAAGGCCCGCCTGCTGCACGCCGCGCTGGCCGGCCGCACGGTGAGCGAGGTGGAGCGCTGCGCCCGGGCTTTTGTGCGGGACGATCTGCCCCTGCAATGGCGCCCCTGGGCCATGCACCAGCTGGTGCAACACCAGCAGTTGGGCCACCGCTGCGTGCTCGTCAGCGCCTCCACCAGCCTTTACATGCACCTCGTGGGCGAGAGCCTGGGCGTGGACGCCGTGCTCTGCACCGAGATGGAGGTGGTGAACGGCCGTTACAGCGGCCACTTGGCCACACCCAACTGCCACGGCGAAGAAAAGGTGCGCCGGCTGCAGGCCTGGCTGGCCGGCGAGCCCGGGGCCGAGCCGCCCCAACTGCACGCCTACGGCGACACCGCGGGCGACAAGCCCATGTTGCGGTTGGCCAGCGTCGCCTGGTACCGCGAAAAACCCTGGCAACACGGCTGAACCCATAAGCGCCACGCAGGCATTGCATCAGCGCCAGACACGCTTGTCTCCCTAGAATGGGTTGCGTTGGGAGCCGCCCGGTAGAGGCAGCCTCACGACATCCCCGCGTGGGGCCTGTTCACACTTGAGAAATGAATGTGAACAGACCCCGGTACAACGAAGGAGACAAGATGAGAAAGCTTTTTTCTCTGGCCCTGCTCGCCCTGGCCATGACCCCGGCCGCCTGGAGCCAGGACATCGTGATCGGCCAGTCCGTGCCGCTCAGCGGCTCCAATGCAGACATCGGCCGCGACATGCGCGACGGCGCCCAGGCCATCTTCGCCCGGGTCAACGCTGGCAACCAGCTGGGGGGCCGCAAGATCCAGCTCGTGACGCTGGACAACGCCAACAACCGCCAGCGCGCCGCCGACAACACCAGACAGCTGCTGGGCCAGCACAATGCCATGGCGCTCTTCGGCTACAACTCGGCCACCAACAGCGTGGACGCGCTGCCCCTGGTCGCGCAGAACAACATGCTGTTCTTCGCGCCCTTCAGCGGTTCGCTCAGCCTGCGCAGCCACCCCAGCGTCTACACCATCCGCGCCTCCTACGAAGACGAGGCGCTCAAGATCCTGGAGGCCAAGCGCGGCGTCGGGGCCAACAAGACCGTGGTCGTCTATTACGACGACGAGGTGGGCCGCAGCAACTACGAGGCCGTGGCCGGCGTCTTCACCAAGGCCGGCAGCGACAAACCCCGCGGCGTGGCCGTCAAGCGCGGCGCGGCACTGGACGCGGCACTGGTCGACGCCATGGTCAAGGACGCCCCGCACTACGTGCTGGCCACCACGCAGTTCAGCGTGGTGGGTGATTTCCTCAAGATCGCCAATGACAAGGGCGTGGCGGTGCCGATCGCCGCACTGTCCTTCGTCAACCCCGACGAACTGGTCGAGTCCGTGGGCAACCTGGCGCGCGGCACCGTCGTGTCCCAGGTCATGCCCTCGCCGCGCAGCGCCAACCAGATCTCGGTGCCCCTGGTCAAGGAATGTGCCGAAGCGCTCAACGCCCTCAACGGCGCCAGGCTCAACTACACCTCGCTGGAATCCTGCATCGCCGCCAAGGTGCTGGTCGAAGCCCTCAAGAAGGCCGGCCCCCAGGTCACGCGGGCCAGCCTGCTGCAGGCCATGGGCAACCTGGGCCGCATCGACCTCAAGGGCTTCAGCCTGGCCTTCGGCCCCAACCAGCACCACGGCAGCAGCTGGGTGGAGCTGACCATCCTCTCGCGCGGCAACCGCTTCGTGCAATAAGGCAGTCACGGCGCCATCCATCGTGACAGGCACCTCAGGCAGGCCCTGCCGCGGGCAAGGGCTTGATCTGGATCAGGCGCGTCCCGGTCGCGCTCCCTATAATCGGGCGGTGCACATCTTGATGAGATACCAGTTGCTGAAGCGGGGTCTGATGACCGTCCTGATCGGACTGGTGAGTCTGGGGCCCTTCCTGCACGGCCATCTCGGCACCTCGCACGTTTCCGGTTTTCATGTGGATGGGCTGCATGCTGTCGCCCACGCGGATGAAGCCGGGTCTGTCCACAGCATGAGCGCCGTGGACGATGAATCCCCCGCACTGGGCGTGGCTGCCTCCTTGCCGAAGTCCGACGACGGCCACCTGCTCCTGCCGGCCGCCCTGCTGCTGGCATGCGTGCTGTGCCTGCTGCCCCATCAATCTTCCCTACGGATCAGGCCTGCGGCCACCGATCCGCAAGCCGCCCGCGCCTACCGCGACGGCTGGCCACCTCCGGCCCTCGCACCTCCCGCCCTGACCGCCTGAACCCAGGCAGGCTTGGTCCTGCGCGGCTCACCGTCCTGCGGCGGTGTATTTTCCTTTTTTCGATTCCAGGAGGCGGTCATGTCCCGACTGCTCATCGCTTTGTTCATCATGGCCGGCGCCAGCCTTGCGGCGGCCCAGGCCCAACCCGCCACCACCGAGCTGTCGATCGACGCCAGGCAGCAGGCCGCGCTCGGCATCCGCACCGTTGCGGTCAAACCCGCCGCCACCGGGCTGCTGCTGGCATCGGCCACGGTCGCCGTACCGCCCGGGCAGGAAGTCACGGTGACCGCACCGTTTGCCGGCGTAGTCACGCGCATCGACGCCGGCCTGGGCGATACCGTGCGCCAGGGCGCAGCGCTGCTGACCCTCAGCAGCCCCATGCTCGCCGATGCCCGGCGCCAGGCGCGTGAGGCCCAGCTGGAGTCCATGAACGCCCAGGCGGCCTTGCAGCGCGACCAGTCCATGTACGACGAAGGCCTGATCCCGGCCGCCCGGCTGCAGCTCAGCCAGAACCGCTACCGCGCTGCCGAGTCGGCCCGGCAGGCCCACGAAGCCATGCTGCGCGCCACCGGCGCCAGCGAGGCGCCCACCGGCGACTACGCCAGCGGCACCGTGCGCGCGCCGCGCCAGGGCAGTGTCGTGGAGGCGATCTCCGGCGTGGGACAACGCGTGGAAGCGGGTGCCGTCCTGTTCCGCATCGCCGACCTGCGGCAGCTGCAACTGGACATCGTGCTCTCCGGCGACAAGGCCGGCCTCCTGCACACCGGCGACAGCGTCACGGTGCCGGCGCGCGAAGCCCGCGCCACGCTGACCGGTGTCAGCCGGGCCCTGGACGCGTCGCAGCAGGCCCGCGCACGGGCCCGCGTGACCACCCCCGGGCGCCTGCAGGTCGGCGAGGTCCTGTCCGTGCAGATCCAGCCCACGCGTGAAAAGAGCGCCGCCCCGGCCTGGCTGGTGCCTGCGCGCGCCATCGTTCTGTACCGCGGACAGTCCTGGGTGCTGCTGGCCACGCCCCAAGGGTTCATGCCCACCCGGGTCCGGGTCCTGTCGGGCAACGACGAGCAGGCGGTCGTGGAAGGCGCGCTGGGGCCGGACCGCCAGGTCGCCCACACCGGCATCGCCTCGCTGCGCGCGCTGATGGACAAGGGCGAGTGACATGTTCAATGCCCTCATACACCTGAGCCTGCGGCATCGCCTGCTGGTGCTGCTGCTGGCTGCCGTCCTGATGGCCGTGGGCCTGCGCGCCTGGATGCAGCTGCCCATCGATGCCTTCCCGGACATCTCCCCCACCCAAGCCAAGATCATCCTCAAGATCCCGGGCATGACCCCCGAGGAAGTGGAACTGCGGGTCGTCAAGCCCGTCGAGCAGGAACTGCTGAGCATCCCGCGCAAGCGCATGGTGCGCTCGGTCTCCAAATACGGCATTGCCGACATCACGCTGGACTTCGACGAGGGCGTGGACATCTACTGGGCCCGCCAGCAGGTCAACGAACGGCTCACCGGCGTGATGGCCGAACTGCCCGCCGGCGTCAGCGGCGGCCTGGCCCCCATCACCACCCCGCTGAGCGAGCTCTACATGTTCACCGTGGACGGCGAAGGCTACAGCCTGGCCGAGCGCCGCCGCGTGCTGGACTGGGTGCTGCGCCCCGAGCTGCGCACCATCACCGGCGTGGCCGAGGTCAACTCCCTGGGTGGCGAAGTCCAGACCTACGAGGTCGTGCCCGACACGGCCCGGATGGCGGCGCTGGGCCTCTCGATGGCCGACCTTCGGCTGGCCCTGGGCAGCAACAACAGCAACGACGGCGCCGGCCGCCTGCAAACCGGCGAGGAGTCCCTCGTCGTGCGCATCGAAGGCGCGATCCGCAGCCTGGACGACCTGCGAGCCATCCGCCTGTCGCTGCCCGGGCGCCAGCAGCCGGTCCTGCTGGAAGACGTGGCCACCGTGCGCCTGGGCGCGCTCACGCGCTACGGCGCCGTCACGCAGGACGGACGTGGCGAAGCCGTGCAGGGCCTGGTGCTGGGCCTGCGCGGCGCCGATGCGCGCCAGCTGGTCGACGCCATCGCCCTGAAACTCGACGAGCTGAAAACGCGCTTGCCCGAAGGCATGAGCATCCGGACCTTCTACAACCGCGGTGAGCTGGTCACGCGGGCGGCTGACACCGTGATCAAGGCCCTGGCCGAAGCGGCGGTGCTGGTCTGCGTCGTGCTCTACCTCTTCCTGGGCGGGCTGCGCGCCGCGCTGGTCGTCGCCTTGTCCCTGCCGCTGACGCTGCTGACCACCTTCCAGCTCATGCAATTCGCCGGGCTCACGGCCAACCTCATGAGCCTGGGCGGCCTGGCCATCGCCCTGGGCATGCTGGTCGACGCCTCCGTGGTGGTGGTCGAGAACATCGAGAGCTCACCAGGCACCCCCGGTGAAGCCAGCGGCGAGCGCGTGTTGCATGCCGTGCAGCAGGTCGTCAAGCCGGTGGTGGCGGGCGTGCTCATCATCGGCGTGGTCTTCCTGCCCCTGCTGACGCTCGAAGGACTGGAAGGCAAGCTCTTCAGCCCGGTCGCGCTGACCATCGTGATGGCGCTGGCCGCCTCGCTGCTCATGGCGCTCACCGTCATCCCGGCGCTGGCCTCCCTGGTGCTGCGCCCCGAGGCCGCCCACGAGTCCGCCCTGATGCGGCGCCTGTCCGCAGGCTATGTGCGCCTGCGCGACAGCGCCTGGCGGCACCCGCGCTGGCTGGCCGGTGCTGCGCTCGGCTCACTGGTGCTGGCCGCGGTGCTCTACGGCCTGGTCGGCAAGACCTTCATGCCCACCCTGGACGAAGGCGATGTCCTGGTCCAGCTGCAGAAGGTGCCGACCATCACGCTGGAGGCCTCGCTCGAACTGGACATCCGCGTGCAGCAGGCCATCCTGGCGCAGGTGCCCGAGGTGAAATCCATCGTGGCCCGCACGGGCTCGGACGAACTGGGCCTGGACCCCATGGGCCTGAACGAGACCGACACTTTCCTCGTGCTGCGGCCCAAGAGCGAATGGCGCGGCAGCAAGGAAGACATCATCTACGCGCTGCGCGAGGTGCTCGACGGTTTCCCCGGCCTGGTCTACGGCTTCACCCAGCCCATCGAAATGCGGGTCTCCGAGATGCTGACCGGCACCCGCGGCGACGTGGCCATCAAGCTCTTCGGCAACAACCTGGACGAGCTGGTGGAGAACGCGCAGAAAGTCGCGCAGGCCGTGCGCCTGGTCAACGGGGCGGCCGAAGTCATCGCGCCGCGCGGCGAAGGCATGCAATACCTGACCGTGGCGCTCGACCGGCATGCCATCGGCCAGGCGGGCCTGAGCGTGGAGAGCGTGCAACAGGCGCTCAAACAACAGGTCGAGGGCGAGACCACCGGCCTGGTCAACGAAAACGGCGTGCGCGTGCCGCTGGTGCTGCGCGGCAGCGAGGCTGTGCGCAACAGCCCCGAGGCCCTGCGTTACCTGCCGCTGCTCGGTGCCGACGGCCGCGCCTGGCGGCTGGGCGCGCTGGCCGACATCCGGCAGGTTGACGGTCCCATACGTGTCGATCATGAACTGGGCCGGCGCCTGGCCACCATCCAGGTCTCGGTCGAGGGGCGTGACCTCACCGGCTTCGTGCAGGACGCCCAGCAGGCCGTGGCCAAGGTGGACCTGCCGCGCGACATCCAGATCGTCTGGGGCGGGCAGTTCGAAAACCAGCAGCGCGCCGCGGCGCGCCTGGGTCTGGTCATCCCCGCGGCCATGGGCATCATCTTCCTGATCCTGACCCTCACCTTCGGCTCGGCGATGCAGGCGACCATCATCTTCCTGAACATCCCGTTTGCGCTGGTGGGCGGGGTGGTGGCGCTGGCCGTCTCCGGCGAATACCTCTCGGTGCCGGCCTCGGTCGGCTTCATCGCGCTGCTGGGCATCGCCGTGCTCAACGGCGTGGTCATGGTCACGCACTTCAACGAACGGCGACTGGGCGGCGAAGCCATGCATGACGTCGTGCGCCTGGGGGCCGAGCGGCGGCTGCGGCCCGTGCTGATGACCGCCATCATCACCGCCCTGGGCATGATCCCGCTGCTCTTCGCCACCGGCCCCGGTTCGGAAATCCAGAAGCCACTGGCCATCGTGGTCACCGGCGGGCTGGTCAGCTCCACCCTGCTCACCCTGCTGCTGCTGCCCAAGATCTACGAACACCTGGGCGCACCGGACAGCCTCGCACAGCTCGCTGCCCGGCTGCGCCGCCATCTGCCCGGGCGTCGGGCCTGAAGGAGGAAACCAGATGAAGAAACTATCGATCTTCCTCGCGCTGCAGGGTCTGTGCCTGCTCGCCATGGCACAACCCCAGCCGCCTGCCGACCCGCTGCAGGCGTTGCTGCCACCCGCACACCAGGTGCAGGACGTCGTGCTGCGCAGCCCGGCCACGCGTGCCGCCCTGGCCCAACGCGACGGCCAGCTGCGCCGCGCCGACATCACCGAAAGCGGCCCCGCCGAGTTCACCGCGCGCCTGAGCCAGCAAAACCGCCACGTGTCCGATCCGGCAGAGCGTTACTCGGAAACCCAGCTCAGCCTGGAGCGCCCCGTGCGCTGGTGGGGCAAGGCCGGGCTGGATGCGGACCAGGCCGGCGCCAGCCGCACCTCGGCGCGGCTGGCCTATGCCGATGCCATCCACGAAACCAGCCGCGAACTGCTGCAACTGTGGGTCGAAGCCCTGCGCGCCGGCATGCGCCAGGACAACGCCCAGACCAACCTCACCCTCGCCCAGGAACTGGACCGCCTGGCGGCGACACGCCTGCGCTTGGGCGAGATCTCGCAGCTCGACGCCAGCCTGGCGCAGGCCGAACTGCAGCGCGCCCAGGCGGCACTCGACCAGGCACGCGGGGCCCAGTCAGCCGCGGTGGCACGGCTCACGCGCACCTATCCAGGCATCACGCTGGCACAGCCCCCGCTGCCCGATCCGGCCTGGCTGCAAACCCGGCTGGAAGCGCTGCCCACCCTGCCGGAACTGCGGCAACAGTACCTGGAACGCAACCACCAGCTCAATCTGTGGCGCAGCGAAGCGGCACGCCTGCGCCTGTTGGCACAACGCACGGACCGCGACCAGTGGCCCGACCCCACCCTGGGCATCTACACCGCCAACGAGCGCGCCGGTGCCGAGCGCGTCATCGGCGTGTCCATCAGCGTGCCCATCTCGGGCAAGGTGCGCCAGAACCACGCCCTGGCCGCCGCGGCCGACGCCCAGACCGCAGAAGACCGGGTGCAGCAGCTGGAACAAAGCCTGGGGGCCGACATCGAGGCGCGGTACAACAGCCTGCAACACCTGGCCCGTGCGGCCATCAGCGTCGACACGGCCGCCTTGACCCAGCAGCTGGCGGCCGAAAAATCGCGCAGGGCCTATACCCTGGGTGAGCACACCATGACCGAACTCATCCAGAACCGCCGCCTCGCGGCCGAGCAGCTCACCAGCGCCCGGCTGGCGCAGCTGGAGGTGCTCGAAGGCCTGGCGCTGATCGAGCTGGACCTGCACCGGATATGGGACTTCGATGAATAAGCCTTGATCGCCAGGCCCGGCGCTGCGAGCCAACCGCCATGGCGGCGGGCCCTGGCCAGGCTCAGAGATGGCTGCAGAAAGCCGGTGCGCTGCCCCAGCAGTCCGCCCGGCCGTCCACATAGGTGATGGGCAGGCGTGAGAGCGCCTCGTCGTCCAGTTCGTCGATGCAGCCCAGGTTCACGCCGTACATCTTGCCGATGGGCGTCTCCGTGCCGATGCCGAAGGCGCGCACGCCGCAGTGTTTGCAGAAGTAGTGCTCGTTCTTGCGCGTGTTGAAGAGGTACCGCGTGAGCTCGCCTTCGCCAGCCAGCAGGCGGAAACCCTCCTCGCGCGCCACCGCCGGCCAGAAGCGCGTGCGCCGGCAGATCGAGCAGTTGCAACGGTAGGTGCTTTGCGTCAGGTCCAGCTCGGCCTCAAATTGGACGGCACCGCAGTGGCAACTTCCGCGGTAGGTTTTCAGCATGGCGCTCCTCCGTTGGCGTTTTCTGGATCGTCGGGCAGCCTACTCCAGAACATGACACGATGGCAAAGACAGCCCGTCGCCCCTATAGATGCGCGAGGCATAATAAACGTCAGTTTTAGCCGGATTTAGCCATGAACCTGCACCAATTCCGCTTCGTCCAGGAGGCCGCGCGCCACGGCCTGAACCTGACCGAGGCGGCCAAGGCCCTGCACACCTCGCAGCCGGGCGTGTCCAAGGCCATCATCGAACTGGAAGAAGAGCTGGGCATCGACATCTTTGCCCGCCACGGCAAGCGCCTCAAGCGCATCACCGAGCCGGGGCAGCAGGTGCTCCAAAGCATCGAACTCATCATGCGCGAGGTGGGCAACCTCAAACGCATCGGCGAACAGTACAGCGCGCAGGACAGCGGCACCCTGTCGATTGCCACCACCCATACCCAGGCGCGTTACGTGCTGCCCGAGCCCGTGGCCAAACTGCGCGCGGCCTGGCCCAAGGTCAACCTCTCGCTGCACCAGGGCAACCCGGACCAGGTGGCGCGCATGCTGATCGACGAGATCGCCGAAGTCGGCATCGCCACCGAGTCGCTGGCCAACTACGACGAGCTCGTCACCCTGCCCTGCTACGAATGGGAACACGTGCTGGTGCTGCCGGCCAGCCACCCGCTGGCGGCCAGGGAGAGGCTGAGCCTGGAAGACCTGGCTGCCGAGCCGCTCATCACCTACCACCCCACCTTCACCGGCCGCACGCGCATTGACCACGCCTTTGCCCAGCGCAAGCTGGAGCCGCGCATCGTGCTCGAAGCCATCGACTCGGACGTGATCACCACCTACGTCAAGCTGGGCATGGGCCTGGGCCTGGTGGCCGAGATGGCCGTGCGCAACCTGCCGGCCCAGGCCAGCGGTGACGAACTGGTGGTCCGCCCGCTGGGCCAGCTCTTCGGCAAGAACGTCACACGCGTGGCCTTCAAGAAAGGCGCCTACCTGCGCAACTTCGTCTACGAATTCGCCCAGTTGCTCAGCGACCGCCTGCAGCGCGACCTGGTGGCGCGTGTCATGCGCGGCGAGCATACAGATTACGAGCTTTGAGTATCCTTTCAACATGACCATCAGAACACCCGCCCTCAAGAGCCGCCTGCCCAATGTAGGCACCACCATCTTCACCGTCATGTCCGCCCTGGCCACCGAAAAGGGCGCTGTGAACCTGGGCCAGGGTTTCCCTGATTTCGAGGGCGACCCGCGCCTGGTGGACGCCGTGACCCAGGCCATGAAAAACGGCCTGAACCAGTACCCGCCCATGACGGGTGTGCCCGCCCTGCGTGAGGCCATCGCCAAAAAGAACCAGGCGATCTACGGCCACACGTATGACGCCAATACCGAGATCACCATCACCGCCGGCGCCACCCAGGCCATCCTCACCATCATCCTGGCCATCGTGCACCCGGGCGACGAGGTCATCGTGCTGGAGCCCTGCTACGACAGCTACGTGCCCAATATCGAGCTGGCCGGCGGCGTGGTGGTGCGCGTGCCGCTCACCCCCGGCAGCTTCCGCCCCGATTTCAGCAAGATCGCCGCCGCCATCACGCCCAGGACGCGTGCCATCCTCATCAACAGCCCGCACAACCCCAGCGGCATGGTGTGGACGAAAGAGGAAATGCTGCAGTTGCAGGAACTGCTGGACCCGACCGACATCCTGGTCATCAGCGACGAGGTCTACGAGCACATGGTGTTCGACGGCAAGCAGCACGAGAGCGCCGCGCGTTTCCCCGCCCTGGCCGCGCGCAGTTTCATCGTCAGCAGCTTCGGCAAGACCTACCACGTCACGGGCTGGAAGGTGGGCTACGTGGCCGCGCCCGCGCCGCTGGCGGCCGAGTTCCGCAAGGTGCACCAGTTCAACGTCTTCACCGTCAACACCCCGGTGCAGCACGGCCTGGCCGCCTACATGGCCGACCCGAAACCTTATCTGGAACTACCCGCCTTCTACCAGCGCAAGCGCGACCTCTTCCGCGAAGGCCTGAAGAAAACGCGCTTCAAGATGCTGCCCGGCCAGGGCACCTATTTCCAGTGCGTGGACATCTCGGCCGTGAGCGACCTGAACGAAGCGGAGTTCTGCAAGTGGCTCACCACCGAGATCGGCGTGGCCGCCATTCCGCTCTCGGCCTTCTACGGCAACGGCTTCGACCAGAAGGTCGTGCGCTTCTGTTTTGCCAAGAAGGACGAGACGCTGAATACCGCGCTGGAGCGCCTGGCCCGCCTGTAAAACCGGGCGCCCGCGGGACTCAGCGCCAGAGCTTGCCGCACAGCCCGCGGTAGACAAAGGGCTGCGTGGGTGCGCCGGGTTGGGCCCCCACGGGCTCCAGCGACACCGCCAGCTCCACCGCCGGCAAAAACACCTGCTCGGCGGTGTCGCTCAGCGCCAGGTGGGTGAAGTTGCCATTGGGCAGCGGCCCCACCGGCTCCACCGCGCCCGCCTTGTCGATGCGCCACAGGTACAGCGTCTGCCCCGGCGGCACGGCCACCGGCGTCACCTGCTTGATGTCGACCACCTTGCCACGCCGCAGGCTGGAAATGATCAGGCCCGGCTGCCCCTGCGCGGTAGCCAGCACGCCCACATAACTGGCCGGCAATTCCATATCGCGCTGGTAGTCGCCGTAGGCCTGCCACATGACCGGCACCAGGGTGCCCATCAACAAGCCCAGGACCAGGGCCCCCGCGGGCGCCGGGGCCAGCAGGCGACGCCACCAGGAAGGCGCCACGGCCGCCGGGGCGGTGCCGGTCGCCTTCGCGATGCGGCTCCACAGTTCCGCGCCGGGCGCCTGGGCCGGCAAGGCACGGTGCAGCGGCGCCAGACGTTCCGTCCAGTCATTCACCGCGGCCACCAGGGCCGGCTGGTGCCGCATGACGGCCTCGAAGCGCTGGCGCGCCCTCCCGCGCAGGGTGCCCGCCACATAGGCCGCGGCCAGTGGTTCGATAGCCGATGGGTTCCGGTACCAGTTCATGCCAGAGCCTCCATGCAGCCTTTGAGGCGCATCAGGCTGCGCCGTGTCCAGGCCTTGACGGTCCCCAGGGGCCGCTGCATGCGCAGGGCAATCTCGGGGTGGGTCAAACCATCGTAAAAAGCCAGCAGCAGCGCCCGCCGGGGTTCGGGCTCCAGGGCCTCCATGCAATGCGCCAGTTGCGCCCCGTCTTCATGCGTCAGCAGCTGATCCATGGGAGAGCCGCTTTCGTCCTGCAGGTCGTGCACCTGCTCGTCGCCGTTCTCGTCCTGCCAGTGCAGCGGCAACTCGGGTTTGCGTTTGCGCAGCAGATCGATCGCCCGGTTGCGGGTCACCACGCACAGCCAGGCCAGCGTCAGGCGCTGCCCGGGCGCCGCCGCCGCGGATTGATTCCAGACCGTGACGAAAACCTCCTGCAGCACATCCTCGGCCATGGCGCGTTCCTGCGTCACGCGCAAGGCCACCGCCATCAGCCGGCTGGCGACCAGGCGGTAGAGGGCTTCAAACGCCCGGGCATCGCGCAGGGCAATGCGCGCCAGCAGCGCGCCTACTTCTTCACGGTCATCCATCAGGGGCTGGTCTCCAGGGTGGCGTGGCGCTGGAGAGCATACCCGACACGTATGCGCTCCAGCCACGCCCCCGGCCTTCTTAATACGCCGCTTGGGGCGTGGTCACGGGCTTCTCGGAAATCACGTGCCACACACCGCCGATGCCGTTGCCATTGCGGTCCCCGGCCTTGCTGTCCCCCACGAAGTAGTAGAGCGGCTTGCCGTTCACCGTCCATTGGCGTGCGCCGTTGGCGTCGATCAGGCCGAACTCGCCCTTGGCAGCAGCACCGGGCTTGGCGACGAAGGCCGGCCACTTGGCCAGGCAGCCGCCACTGCAGTTGCTCTTGCCCGCTTCGTCCTTGTCGAAGATGTAGACCGTGCGGCCTGCCGCGTCCGCCAGCACACCGTCACGCATGACCGGCTGCGCCTGGACAGCGCCGGCGACCAGCATGGAAAACGCAAAGGCGGCAAAAAGAGAGCTTTTTTTCATGATGTCCTCGTCCTGAAAGGTTGGGTTGATGGGCCGCACCATTGCGTCCCACCTCTAGAACGGAGTGAATCGGCGTCTGGATGCATGGGCTGGAAAAAATATTTCACCTCCCTGCCGCCAGGCCAAACTCCCGGCTTCCCCGCCGCGCAGCAGGCTTAAACTGCCTGCTTGGCATGAAGAAACCTGACCACGGCGCCGGAGTGCCTGGCCAAACCGGGAGTTTGAACATGAACGAACGTCAACGCCTGTGGCTCGGTTCGGGGCTGGTGCTCCTGCAGTTCGGCCTGCTGGCCGTGCTGGCCCTGCTGGCCTGGCCTGCCGCGCAGACCGGGGCCGTTCCGCTGGCCGCCTGGGCCGCGGCCGCGGGGGCCTTGCTGCTCTTCGGCTGGACCCTGCGCGCCAACCGCCTGGGCAACTTCAACATCCACCCCCGCCCGCGCGTGGGCGGCACCCTGGTCACCAGCGGCCCCTACGCCTGGATCCGCCACCCCATGTACACCGCCTTCCTGCTCGGCACCTTTGCGCTGGCGCGCACCGCCGACGGCGGTGCGGCCTGGCTGGCCTGGTGGGCGCTCTCGCTGGTGCTGTGGTTCAAGTCCACGCTGGAAGAGCGCTGGATGCTGGCGCAGCACCCGGGGTATGCGCATTACCGGGAGCAGACCAAGCGGTTTGTGCCGTGGGTCTACTGAAGCAAGGTGCTCCCGCAAATGACGTCGACCGGGCTGCCAATCGAAAAGTGAGGCTGACCTATGGTTCTATTCCTCGACTTCGACGGCGTGTTGCACCCCAAAGGAGCAGGGCAAACGCACTTTACGCGGCTGCCGCTTCTTGAGTTGTTTCTGCGCCAGAACGATCTGGCACCAACGCGTATCGTGATCACGTCAACTTGGCGGGAAGCGTACAGCCTCCCCAGGTTGCGCAGCTTCTTTTCCCCTGATATTGCGGCGCGGATTGCGGGTGTCACGCCAAAGCTTGAAGACTACTCAAGCGAATACGAGCGCGGCGAAGAGGTTGAGGCGTGGCTGGCAGGCCTACCGCTCGTACCCTGGGTTGCCCTGGATGACGAAGCGGAGA
This sequence comes from Rhodoferax sp. BAB1, assembly GCF_013334205.1. Lineage (NCBI taxonomy): Bacteria > Pseudomonadati > Pseudomonadota > Betaproteobacteria > Burkholderiales > Comamonadaceae > Rhodoferax > Rhodoferax sp. BAB1. Next base: position 1,626,689 of record NZ_CP054424.1, read on the forward strand.
ACTACGCACCACGGCTGAGAAAACGCTTGGTGCAGTGTGACGGTCGCCTGGGACTTCTCGAAACAGACCTGGAGAAGATGCGTGGCATTTTGGTCGTCGCGTCTTGACAAGGGGGACCGACATGAAGGCGTATGGCACGCATGATGGCTTATTGACCTTCGGCAATCTAGAGCGCCGGACTGTTCATCCGCAGGTCTTGCTGGGAACATCGCGGGTATAGAATGCACAGAATTCTGTAACCTCGTCAGGAGCCGCCATGGGAATTGCCACCAACGATGTCGTGCCCTTCACCCTGGCGCGATCCAATCTTTCGCTCCTGGCCGACCAGGCCAAGGCCGGTGCCGAGAAGATCATCACCAAAAACGGTGAAAGCTACGTCGCGCTGATCGACGCCGACCGGCTGGACTACTACCACCGCCTGGAACGCGAACGCATCCACCTGCTGCTGCTGGATGATGCCAAGCGCGGCCTGGACGACATCGCCGCCGGCCGCACCTATGAAGCGGATGCCGCCCTGGCCCAGCTGCAAAAACGCCGTGCCGCCAGCGCCAAGACAGCGAAGCCTGCCGCCAGAAAGCGTGGCTGAGTCCCTGTACCGGGTCGAGTTGACCGCCAGCTTCCTGGAACGCCTGGACAGCATCGAGGCGTTTCTGACGGAAGCCGACGCCGCCTTTGCCTTCGATGCCCTGCTGGACGAGCTGCGGACCACGGTTTTTCCCAATCTGCGCCGCTTTCCGCGCATCGGCCGGCGCTACCTGGACCACCCGCCCCAATCCGCCGAGGCGCTGACCCAACTGGCCTCGCTGCCGGCCGGCGCTCCTGTCGCGCTGCGGGTCTACCTGCATGGCGACTACCTGATGCTCTATGCGGCCTCGGAAGCCGACACCACCGTATATCTTCTGTCCATCCGGCACCACCGCCAGCTTTCGTTTGACTTTGCAAGGCTGTGGCCCGGAGGCTAATGGCGGCCATTCCGCGCTCGGACTTCTATAACAATGGCTTGGACCAGAAAGCGGTGCGTTTCTGCTTTGCCAAGAAAGACGAGATGCTGAGGAAGGCGCTGGAGTGGCTGGAACGGCTATAAGCTCAAGTCAACCGCACCATTTCCTAGATGAGTCCTCACAGCAATTGACTACGAATCTCCCTCAGCTTTCCCTCTCAATTGCGAGCAGTTCTCCTGCGCGAGTAGTCATAGTCCACCGCGTACCTTCAAGCTGAAAAGATAAGAGGTCAACAGTTCCTGACCAAGGCTTGATGACGTCAAACGGAGTCGGCGAGCTGAATAGCAAGGTTCCGTCGGCAACTATTGAGGTCGACTTATTTAGAAAGGTGATGGTATTGGCGCCTTGCGGCAAGTCATCGAGCCGAATGAAATCAACTCGAACGAGTTCAAGCAGATCATCAACAGAACTTGCTTTAAAGCCGACATTGTCCGAGATCGCACTATTCGCAACGGATGGATATACCACGGCATCAACCGCATTAGCTCCGAGGATGGATTCGGCCCAGGCAGCTGAGATCATGTACTGAAAATCTTGATCGCCTGGAACGTCTTTCACAAATTGCTTAGCCAAGAAACGGTTCACCTCTATATTCAGCGTTCGAGCCAACTCTCCTTGTTTGAGACGAGACCAATCCATTCCATTTCGGCTCCAGCCTTTTCCACGGATCGCCTCGTCATCCAATCCAGCACCAATTGCATGGAACGGGCGTTTGGCCCGAAAACAAGATAAGGCAATCGTTTTGCCAGGCTCAGCTTTAATTTCACGACTGACGCTGCCAACCGCAAGATTCGTATAAAGAACTGTGGTTTTGGGGCGATGCAGTCTGCCGTACCCTTCGTTGAGTTCTGCAGAACGCATTCCAACTTCAGCAATACTTTTTGGAGGCGATTCAAGAAGTCGACCTCTATAAAAAATTCTGCCCTTTTCAAAAATAAAAGCTTGAACTGAAAACCCATGAACAAGAAGTCGGAGACGATCTTTGATGAATTCAAAATCAGCTTTGGCAAGATCGAGGCCTTCAAGTTCACTGATCCTCACCTGCACATCCTGAAGACTTGGCAAGGAAGGGTACGCGTTGATTTCTTTGAATTTTGGAGCCTCACTCATGTGGTTTCCGAATTTGCCATCAAAAGCAGCTTAGCTATCGTTTCTTGATGAGTCTATATACAGCGATCAGCCCATACTTATTCATCCTTGCATCTGATTTCGATGCATCGGCAACGCCGCTCATTAGCAGAGCGCTTAGATGAATGGTTCGAGCCCACGACGAGGGATCATGCAAACTCGCTGCCCCTTCAGCACTGAATCGGATTCCGGCAGAACTTCTCCAACTCCCGCACCGCCGCCTTGCCGGCCACCGCGTTTTTCGCCTTGGGCCCAACGTCCAGGCTGAGCTTGAACTCGTACTTGCGGAAGAAATCCGTCGCACAGTTCGCCACCCTGCGTGGCCCAGGCGCCCATGCAGACCGCACCCTCATTCCCCGGGCTTGAACCCCGACTCGCGGATGGGCGGTCCCCAGCGCTCGTAGTCGGCCTTCATGATCTCGGCCAGCTTCTCGGGCGCATAACCCGTGGGCTCCACGCCCATGTCCGCGAGGCGTTGTGCCACCGCCGGGTCCTGCACCGCCTCGATGGCGGCCTTGGCCAGGCGCTGCACGGTGGCGGCCGGTGTGCCGGCCGGCGCAAACAGCGCGTACCAGGGCGTGGCCACCAGGTCGTAGCCCTGCTCGCGGAAGGTCGGCACGCTGGGGAACTGCGGGCTACGCTTCTCGCCGGCAACGGCCAGCAGGGTGGCGCGCTTGCCCTGCACCAGGGCCTGGATGTCGGCCGCCACGGTGGACAGCGCGGCGATCTCGCCGCTGGCCAATGCCTGCATGGCACCCGCGGTGCCGCGGTAGGGCACGTGCTGCAGCTTGATGCCGGCGGTCTTGCCGAACATCACGCCGAAGAAGTGCGGCAGGCTGCCCGGCGCGGCCGAGCCGTAGAAACCGTTTTTCTCGGGGTTGGATTTGACCCAGGCCACGTACTCCGCCAGCGTGCGCGCCGGCACGCCCGGGCCCACGCCCAGGCCCAGCTGGAAGTTGCTCAGGTGCGCCACCGGGGCAAAGTCCTTGAAGGGGTCGTATTGAAGTCGGCCCGCGTAACTGTGCGGGAAGATGGACATGGTGGCCACCGGTGTCATGAGCAGGGTGTTGCCATCGGCGGGCGCCAGCTTGACCATCTGGTTGGCGATCTGCCCTCCGGCGCCGGTCTTGTTTTCGATGACCACGGGCTGGTTCAGCCGCCTGGCCATGGCTTCGCCCACCACCCGCGCCAGCGCGTCCGAGGTGGCGCCGGCCGGAAAGCCCACGACGATCTTGATCGCGCCGGTCTGGGCCGAAACCAGCGGGGCGCACAGCACGGACAGGGCCAGCAGGCCTGCCCTGGCGAAGAGCGTACGGCGTGGATGCATGGCGGTCTCCTGCGTGTTGTGGGGATCAGGAGAGCTTAGGATGCCTCTCTTGAATTGATCAAATCAATTCTGACTAGGGAAAACCCGTGACGAACCCGCTACGCCAACCTCGCCGGCTCGATGATCTGCTGAACTTCCAGCTGCACATGCTGCAGGCCGTGAGCGGCGCGCCCATCGTGCGCCTGCTGGAAGGCCGCCATGGCATCACCCGGCGCGAATGGCGCCTGCTGGCGCTGCTGGCCGATCGCGGGCCGCTGTCGCCCTCCACGCTGGCCGAACAGGGGCAGCTGGACCGGGCGCGGACTTCGCGCTCCATCGGCATGCTGGTCGCCAAGCAGCTGGCCCTGCGCGAAACCCTGGCCAGCGATCCGCGTCGCGCACAGGTCAGCCTGACGGCGGCCGGGCGGCGGCTCTACGACGAGGTGTTTCCCGAGATTGCGGCCATCAATGCGCAGCTCGTGTCGGCGCTGGACGACGCCACCGTCGATGCGCTGGCGACGGCCATCGAACGCCTGAAGGCCAAGGCGCAGGAACTGAACCTGGCGCTGGCCACCGACATCAAGGCCGGTCGCGGGCAAGGCGGCTCGCGGCGCAAGCTGCAACAGCGCGGGGCGGCATAAGCCCGTGGCGCGGATCAGCACTGGATCGGGTTGCGGCAGAACTTCTCCAGCTCCCGCACCGCGGCCTTGCCGGCCACAGCGTTCTTCGCCTTGGGCCCCACGTCCAGGCTGAGCTTGAACTCGTACTTGCGGAAGAACTCGTCGAACAGTTCACCACCCAGCGTGGCATAAGCCGTCAGCGTGTCGGCCTTCGCATCATGCTCCAGCAGCACGGCGCACAGGGGCTGCTCGGCCGGGCCGTTCAGCACGCGCGCGCCCTGGGCCGGGTCGTACTGGCTGTGTTCGGCGCAGCAGTGGATCAGGTTGTCGGCCACGCCCTTCTTGGCCTTGCTCTTGCGAAAGCTGATGAAGCTCACCTGCTGCGTGGGGTAGACCAGCTGATGCGCACAGATGGCGCTGAAGGCCACGAGGTTGCGTTGCGGCCCCACGCCGCCGGGCCAGACGTAGCTGTCCTTGGCCCGGGTAGCCAGCGGCTGCGGAGCGGCGGGTTTGTCCAGCTTGAGCAGGAACACCGGCGTGGCCTCGAAGGGGTAGTGGAAGACGTAGTTGGTCTGGGCCTGGAGCTGGCTGGCCTTGATCGGGTCGCCGAACTCGTTGGTGAGCAGCACGCGGGCGTAGGTCTTGGGTTTGGCGTCGGCCGCGAAGCTGGGCAGGGCCACGGCCGCCGTGAGGCAGGCCACGCTGGTGGAACAGGTCTCGACGAACTGGCGACGGTCCATGCGAACTCCCGGTCAAGGAAGGACCGGCGGGATGGCCGGATGCGGCCCAATTTATCTGGGGCCGCCTTCCCCTGTCAAGCGCTCAGGTACCCCGGCGCGCTTCGCGCCGCGCGATCCACAGCGTGGCGCCCGCGATGATGGTGCCGCCGATCAGCGAGTGGCTGGTGGGCACATCGGCAAACACCAGCCAGCCCAGCAGCGCGGCCCAGACCAGGTCCAGGAACTTGACGGACTGGGTGGCCGAGATCTCGGCCACGGCGTAGGAGCGCATGAGCAGGTAATGCGCGCCGCTGCCCAGCAGGCCGCAGAGCATGTAGCCGGCCCACTGTGCCGCCGAGACGGGCTGCCAGTTGAGCAGGGCCAGGGGCAGGCTCAGGATCGTCACTGTGATGGACTGCCAGAGCACGATGACCCCGGCCGACTCGTAGCGCGTGAGCGCCTTGCTGATCAGGAAGGAGGCCGCGAACATGGGCGCCGAGGACAGCATGACCAGGCTGTAATAACCGCCGCTGGCCGTGAGGCCGGGGCCCACCACGATGAGCACGCCGCCGAAACCCAGCAGCGCGGCCAGCCAGCGCTCCCAGCGCATGGGCTCGCGCAGGAAGATCCAGGCGCCCAGCATGATGAAGATGGGCGTGGTGAAACCAATGGCCGTGGTGTCCGCCAGCGAGATATGCGGGATGGCCGTGAACCAGATGGCCAGGCCCGTGGTGTGGACGAAACCGCGCACGAACTGCCCGCGTATGTTCTGGGGCATCCAGGCCGCCATGCCGCTGCGCAGCACCAGGGGCAGCAACACGATGACCCCGCAGAGGTAACGCAGGAACTGCGACTGCAGCGGCGGGATCTGCGTGGTGAGGTAACGCGTCATGGTGTTGAGCAGCACGAAACACAGCCCGGCCGCCACGGACCAGAGCAGGCCCTGCACCGTAGGGTCCAGCCGGCCGGCGCGGTGCCGCGTCAGGTCCATTCGCCGGCGCCAGGGGCTGCGATGTGGTTTGAGTTTGTGTTGTCCCCTGACGCGCATCGGCCCAGTTTAGTCCCCGCTTGCGTGCCGGCCTGTCGCGCATGTATACTTGGTAAGTATTCTATTACTTACCAATTGATTCCATGACCTCTCCCACCCCACGACTGGCCACGGCTTCCCGGCAGGCGGAGATCGTCGCGGCGGCCCTGCGGCTGGCCCAGGAGCGCAGCCCTGCCCTGATCACCACCACGGACATTGCCCAGGCGATCGGGGTCACCCAGGGGGCCCTGTTCAAGCATTTCGGGAACAAGGAGGCGATCTGGCTGGCCGCCATGGAGTGGGTACGCGAGAACCTGCTGAACGAAATCCAGACCGCCGCGGCCGCCAGCCCGGAGCCGCTACAGGCCCTGCGCAAGGTGTTCGACGCGCATGTGGGTTTTGTGGCGCACCATCCCGGCGTGCCGCGTTTGATCTTCCATGAACTGCAGCAGCCTGTGGACTCATCCCTCAAGGAAAGCGTGCGCGGGCTGATGAAAAGCTACCGCCAGCTGCTGCTGAACCTGATCAAGCAGGCTATCCAGGCGGGGCAGTGCGACCCCGATCTGGATGCCCCGGCGGCGGCAACGATGTTCGTCGGGATCATGCAGGGCCTGGTCATGCAGTCCATGCTCAGCGGCCATGTCTCCACCCTGCGCTCCGAAGCACCCCGCGTGTTCGATCTCTACCTGCGCAGCCTGCGCGCTCCCTCATGAAAAAAATCAAGTCACTCTCGCCCCGGCTGCTGGTGCTGCTCGTCATGGGCCTGCTGCTGCTGGCCGCGCTGGTCTTCATCATCCGCCGCTCCGGGCCGCTGGCCCCGGTGCGCGTGACCGTCGTCACCGCTGCCGAAGCTGCCATCACCCCGGCGCTGTACGGCATCGGCACGGTAGAAGCCCGCCGCAGCTACCTGATCGGCCCCACCAGTGCCGGCCGTGTGCTGCGCGTACTGGTCGACGCTGGCGAGCGCGTGAAGGCCGGGCAATTGCTGGCCGAGATGGACCCGGTGGACCTGCAGCAGCGCGTCGAGGCGCTCGAGGCCTCGCTGGCACGCGCGGCCAGCATGAACGAAGCGGCCCAGGCCCAGGTCGCCGATGCCCAGGCCCGGCGCGAGTTGGCCCGGGCCAATGCGCGGCGCTACCAGGAGCTGGGGCAGCAGAACTTTGTCAGCCCGGGCGTGGTGGAAGCCCGGCAACAGGAACTGCTCTCGGCCGAGGCCCAGGTGCGGGCGGCCCAGGCCAATCTGTCTGCCGCCGCGCAGGACCTGACCCGGCTTCAGGCCGAACGTTCTGCCCTGCAGCAACAACGCCGCAACACGCGCCTGCTGGCCACGCAGGACGGCGTGGTGCTGTCACGTGATGCCGAGCCGGGCTCCACGGTGGTGGCCGGCCAGGCCGTGCTCAAGCTCATCGATCCGGCCAGTCTTTGGATCAAGGCGCGTTTCGATCAAGGCCGTTCGACCGGGCTGGCGCCGGGTCTGGCCGCCGGGATCGTGCTGCGTTCGCGCCCGAACAGCCCGCTGGCGGGAAAGGTCAGCCGTGTGGAGCTGCAGGGCGACAGCGTGACGGAGGAGCGCATTGCGCAGATCAGCTTCGACCAGCCCCCCCCGGCCTGTCGGTCGGCGAACTGGCCGAGGTCACCTTGCGCCTGCCCGCAACACCACGCTCGCTGGTACTGCCCAATGCCGCCATCCGCCGTCACCAGGGCCAGGCCGGCGTCTGGCTGATGGTGGACGACCAGCTGAGCTTCGCACCGCTGCAGCTGGGCGAGACCAGTCTCGATGGGCAGGTGCGTGTGCTCGACGGCCTGCAAGCCGGCGCGACGGTCGTCGTGTACAGCGAGAAGGAGATCGGTGCCGGCAGCCGTATCAAGGTGGTGCCGACACTCACGGAGCCAGCGCAATGATCAGCCTGGCCGGCCGGGATGTGCTGCACTCCTGGGCCAAGTTCGTCTTCACCGGCATCGGCCTTGGCCTGCTGATCGGCGTCACGCTGACCATGGCCGGGGTCTACCGCGGCATGGTGGACGACGCGCGCGCCCTGCTGAACAACAGCGGCGCCGAGCTCTGGGTGGTGCAGAAAGACACCCAGGGACCGTATGCCGAGTCGTCCAGCCTGCGCGACGACGTCTATCGCTCGATCCTGGGCATGCCCGGTGTGGCCCGCGCGGCCAACGTGACCTACTTCACCATGCAGGTGCGGCGCGACGGCAACGACGTGCGCGCCATGGTGGTGGGCATGGTGCCCGGCCAGCCGGGCGAAGCCGGTTATCTGGTGGCCGGCCGGCACCTCACGCGCAACCACTACGAGGCCGTGGTCGACGTGAAGACGGGGTTTCGCCTGGGCGACCAGATCCGCATCCGCCGCCATGACTACCGCGTGGTCGGCCTGACGCAGCGCATGGTGTCTTCCGGCGGCGACCCCATGGTCTTCATCCCGCTGGCCGACGCGCAGGAAGCCCAGTTCCTGAAAGACAACGAGGCCATCCTCAACGATCGCGCCCGCACCGCCGCCAACCCGGCCCTGAACCGCCCGGCCGTGCCGGGCCTGCTGGAAGCCGTGCAGGCTGCGCAAAGCAGCAACCACAACGTGAACGCGGTGCTGGTGCAGCTCCAGCCGGGCTTCCATCCGGAGCAGGTGGCCGAACCGATCCGCCGCTGGAAGCACCTGGAGGCCTACACGCGCGAGCAGATGGAAGAAATCCTGGTGGCCAAGCTGATCGCCACCTCGGCCAAGCAGATCGGCATGTTCCTGGTGATCCTGGCCATCGTGAGCGCGGCCATCGTGGCCTTCATCATCTACACCATGACCCTGGGCAAGCTGCGCGAGATCGCCGTGCTCAAGCTCATCGGCACGCGCAACCGCACCATCGCCGGCATGATCCTGCAGCAGGCGCTGGGCCTGGGCCTGATCGGCTTCATCGTGGGCAAGACGGCGGCCACGGTCTGGGCGCCCTTCTTCCCCAAGTACGTGCTGCTGGAGACGGGCGACGCCGTGCGCGGCCTGATCGCCGTGATGGTGATCTGCGCCCTGGCCAGCACGCTGGCCATCCGCGTGGCGCTACGGGTCGATCCTGGCGCTGCGATTGGATAAGGACAGACCATGAGTGAACTGGGCATCCGCATCGAAGGCCTGAGCAAACGCTACGGCGAAGGCGACGCCGCCGTGCACGCGCTCAAGGACGTGAACATGAGCGTGGCGCCGGGCGAGGTGGTGGGTCTGATCGGCCCCTCGGGCTCGGGCAAGAGCACCTTGCTCAAGTGCCTGGGCGCCATCATCGAACCCACGGCCGGGCGCATGACGCTGGGCAAGCAGACCATCTACGACGACGGCTGGACCATCCCCGACCTGCGCGCGCTGCGGCGCGACAGCATCGGCTTCGTCTTCCAGGCGCCCTACCTGATTCCCTTCCTGGACGTGACCGACAACGTGGCCCTGCTGCCCATGCTGGCCGGCCAGCCCAACGGCAAGGCCCGTGCCCGGGCCCGCGAGCTGCTGCAGGCCCTGGACGTGGCGCACCGCGCCGCCGCCGAGCCCTCGCAACTCTCGGGCGGCGAACAGCAGCGCGTGGCGATTGCCCGCGCCCTGGCCAACCAGCCGCCGGTGATCCTGGCCGACGAACCCACGGCGCCGCTGGACAGCGAACGCGCGCTGGGTGTCATGCGCATCCTGAACCAGATGGCCCAGCAGTACCGCACGGCCATCATCGTGGTCACGCACGACGAGAAGATCATCCCGACCTTCAAGCGCATCTATCACATCCGGGATGGGCGTACCTACGAGGAGGCGGGCGAAGGGCTCGCCCTGTGACGAAAGAACTGCGGCTTAACTGGTGAGCTGCTGCCGGGCTGTCGCCCGGCGTCGACCTGACGGCCGACCCAGGCCTTGTAGCTCCAGCATCACATGGCTGCGGCCATATGAGCCTACGCTGCAAAGCTTGGCATCAGCTGTTCAGCTGCTGCCAAGCTTTGTCCAACCTCTTCACACTCACCGGTTGCGGGGTACGCAACTCCTGCGCAAAAAAGCTCACCCGCAGTTCCTCCAGCAGCCAGCGGAATTCCTGCAGGCGCTCGTCCATCACACCCTTGCGCTCGGCCACCAGGCGCCAGTAGCGCTGTTCCTGCGGGCGCAGCTCGGCCAGGCGGGCCGCGTCGCGGGCCGGGTCGGCGCGGTACTTGTCCAGGCGGGCCGTGATGGCCTTGAGATAACGGGCAAAGTGCTGCAGTTGCGGCCAGGGGGTCTGGGCGATGAAGCGTTTGGGCATCAGGCGCTGCAGCTGCTGGGTGCAGTCGGCCGTGGCGTCGGGCGCGTTTTTGGTGTCCTTGATCTTGCGCACCGCTGCAGCGTATTCGATGAGGATGACACCGGCCAGGCGCGCCACTTCGTTGGCGATCAGGGTCAGGCGGCCTCTGCCCTCCTCCAGCCGCTTCCTGAAATCGAATTCGTCGGCCGGCAGCGGGTCCAGCAGAAACGCGCGTTCCAGCGCCACGTCGATGATCTGGGCGCGCAGTTCTTCCATCGTGCCCAGGGGCATATAGGCCACGGCCATCTTCTGCAGCTCGGGGATGTTCTTTTCAAGGTACTTGAGCGCGTCCTTGATCTGCAGGGCGAACAGGCGGCGCAGGCCGCCGCGGTGTCTGGCCGCGGCCACCTCGGGTTCGTCGAAGACCTCGATGCCCACGGCCTCGCCCAGATCGATCAGGGCCGGGAAGCCGATCAGGGTCTGCCCGCCCTTGCGGATCTCCATGAGCTCAGGCAGCTCGCCAAAGGTCCAGGCCGTGTAGCGCTGGTCCGCAGGTACGGTGGGTGCGGCTGTTGCATTCTTCTCCGTTCGGACTGAGGCGGTCGTTGTCCCCGGCACGCGCTGCCCTTCGACAGGCTCAGGGCGAACGGTATTGGGCTGGGCCTGCGACGCCAGCTTGAGCCCGGCCAGGGCCTGGAAGGCACCGCGTGCCTGCGCACCGAGTTCGGCCTTGAGTGCGCCGAGGTTACGGCCTGTGCCCATCTGGCGGCCATGCTCGTCCACCACGCGGAAGTTCATGAAGAGGTGGGGGCTCAGCATGTCGAGCTTGAAGTCGGCGCGCTTGACGTCCAGGCTGGTGATGTCGCGCACCTGTTTGAGCAGCGCATCGGTCAGGCCGCCGCGGCCGAAAGCTTCGGGCGTGCCCATGGTCTCGGCCAGTTTGGCCGCCGACTCCGGCAGCGGCACGAAGCGGCTGCGCGGGCGCTGCGGCAGGCTCTTGAGCAGGGCCTGGATCTTGTCTTTCAGCATGCCGGGTACCAGCCACTCGCAACGGTCCTCGTTGACCTGGTTCAGCACGAACAGCGGCACGCTCACGGTGAGGCCATCGCGCGGGTCACCGGGTTCGTGCAGGTAGCTGACGGCACAATCGACTCCCCCTAAACGCAGGGTCTTGGGGAAGGCATTGGTGGTGATGCCCGCGGCCTCGTGGCGCATGAGTTCTTCGCGCGTCAGTCGCAGCAGGTTCGGGTTCTTCTTGCTTTCTTCGCGGTACCAGCGCTCGCACTCGTAACCGCTGCAGATATCGGCCGGCAGCTGCTGGTCGTAATAGGCGTAGATGAGTTCGTCGTCCACCAGCACGTCCTGCCGGCGCGACTTGTGCTCCAGCTCTTCGACCTGGCGGATCAGCTTTTCATTGGCGGCGATGAAAGGCAGCTTGGTTTCCCACTCGCCGCCCACGATGCCTTCACGGATGAAGATCTCGCGCGCGGCCACCGGGTCCACCTTGCCGTAGTTCACACGGCGCCCGCTGTAGACCACGATGCCGTAGAGCGTGGCACGCTCCAGCGCCACCACTTCGGCGGCCTTCTTTTCCCAGTGCGGGTCCAGCAGTTGTTTCTTGAGCAGGTGGCCGGCCACCTGCTCGATCCAGCCAGGCTCGATGTTGGCGATGCCGCGGCCGAAGAGGCGTGTGGTCTCCACGAGTTCGGCCACCACGATCCAGCGGCCCGGCCGTTTGCTCAGGTGCGCGCCTGGGTGGCGGTGGAACTTGATGCCGCGCGCCCCCAGGTACTCACCGGCGCTAGCCTCTTCCTCCAGCTTGCAGCCCACGTTACCCAGCAGGCCAGCCAGCATGGACAGGTGCAGTTGTTCGTAGCTGGCAGGGGCCGTGTTGATCTGCCACTTGTGCTCGGTCACCACGGTCAGCAGCTGGCTGTGGATGTCGCGCCACTCGCGCACCCGGCGGATGTTGACGAAGTTCTGGCGCAGCAGCTGTTCGTACTGGCGGTTGGACAGCTTGTGGGTGGCCCCTGCACCGGCCGGGTGGGCGTGTTTGTCACCCCGGGCCTCGTTGATCCACTTCCACAGCTTCAAATAGCCTGTGAACTCGCTTTTCTCGTCGTCGAACTTGGCATGGGCCTGGTCGGCCTGGGTCTGCATCTCCATGGGGCGGTCGCGCACGTCCTGCACGCTCAGGGCGCTGGCGATGATCAGCACCTCTTCCAGCGCACCGCGGGCCTTGGCCTCCAGGATCATGCGGCCCACGCGCGGGTCCAGCGGCAATTTGGCCAGTTCCCGGCCCATGGGGGTGAGTTCGTTCTGCTCGTCCACCGCGCCGAGTTCGGCCAGCAGCTGGTAGCCGTCGGCAATGGCGCGGCCGGAAGGCATTTCCAGGAAGGGGAAGTCTTCCACCACACCGAGGTGCAGGGACTTCATGCGCAGGATGACGCCGGCGAGCGAGGAGCGCAGGATCTCGGGCGTGGTGAAACGCTCACGCCCGGCAAAGTCCTTCTCGTCGTAGAGGCGGATGCAGATGCCGTTGGCCACCCGGCCGCAGCGGCCGGCGCGCTGGTTGGCGGCGGCCTGGCTGACCGGCTCCACCATCAGCTGCTCTACCTTGCTACGGAAACTGTAGCGCTTGACGCGGGCCGTGCCGGTGTCGATCACGTAGCGGATGCCGGGCACGGTGAGGGAGGTTTCGGCCACGTTGGTGGCCAGCACGATGCGCCGGCCGCTGTGGCTGTCGAACACGCGGTCCTGCTCGGCCTGGCTCAGGCGGGCAAACAGCGGCAGCACCTCGGCATTGCGCGTGATGGCGTTGTGGCTCAGGTGCTTACGCAGGTGGTCGGCGGCCTCGCGGATCTCGCGCTCTCCGGGCAGGAAGACCAGGATGTCGCCCGCGGCGTTGCCTTGCCAGAGTTCGTCCACGCCTTCCGCGATGGCGTCGTTGAGATCAAACTCGCGGCTTTCTTCAAAAGGCCGCCAGCGCTGCTCCACGGGAAAGGTGCGGCCCGAGACCATGATGACCGGCGCCGGGCCCTTGCTCGATGCAAAGTGCTGGGCAAAACGGTCGGCGTCGATGGTGGCCGAGGTGACGACGATCTTGAGGTCCGGGCGGCGCGGCAGGATCTGGCGCAGGTAACCCAGCAGGAAGTCGATGTTGAGGCTGCGCTCGTGCGCCTCGTCGATGATGATGGTGTCGTAGGCCTGCAGCAGCGGGTCGGTCTGGGTCTCGGCTAGCAGGATGCCGTCGGTCATGAGCTTGACGGACGCATCTTTCGACAGGCGGTCCTGGAAACGCACCTTGTAGCCCACTACCTCGCCCAGCGGCGTCTTGAGCTCTTCGGCGATGCGCTTGGCCACCGAGCTGGCGGCGATCCGGCGCGGCTGGGTGTGGCCGATCAGGCGGCCGCGCTGGCCGGCGGGGTAGTTCAGCTTGCCGCGGCCCATGGCCAGGGCGATCTTGGGCAGCTGGGTGGTCTTGCCCGAGCCGGTCTCGCCGCAGACGATGATGACCTGGTGCTGCGCCAGGGCGGCCGCGATTTCGTCGCGTTTGGCCGACACCGGCAGCGACTCGGGGAACTCGATTTTCAGGGGAGAGGAACTCAAGGGGCAACTTCAGGGAGAATCACAGGGCCTGCTAACGCCAATTTCGCAAGATGCGTTGCGGATCAAAAAAGTCATGCGGTAGGCGCGTGGACGCCGCCGGGGTCATCCCCGGCAAGTCCGCGCAACACCCCGCATGGCTTTTTTGGCCGCAACCCGAAGGGAAAGTGCTTAAAACCGTGCCACTCGTTGTTGCACTCCTAGCCCAGGCGACCTGCCTGGGCGTCGTCGCGCGCCTAGATTGGCGCGGTTTTAAGCACTTTCGCACTTGCGAAATTGGCGTTAGCAGGCCCTAATTATCCCTGCCATTACACCCTCGCCCGCCCTACCCAGCATGTCCGCCGTCTTCAACTTCACCTTCGTGCCCTGGTTCCGCTCGGTGGCGCCCTACATCCACATGCACCGTGGCAAGACCTTTGTGGTGGGCATCGCGGGTGAGGCCATCGCCGCCGGCAAGCTGCAGCACCTGGCGCAGGACCTGGCGCTGATCCAGAGCATGGGCGTGAAGGTGGTGCTGGTGCACGGCTTCCGCCCGCAGGTGAACGAACAGCTCAAGGCCAAGGGCCACGCCGCCAAGTACTCGCACGGCATGCGCATCACCGACGAGGTGGCGCTGGACTGCGCGCAGGAGGCCGCCGGCCAGCTGCGTTACGAAATCGAGGCCGCCTTCAGCCAGGGCCTGCCCAATACGCCCATGGCCGGCGCCACGGTGCGTGTGCTCTCGGGCAACTTCATCACGGCGCGCCCGGTGGGCATCGTCGACGGGGTGGACTTCCAGCACTCGGGCCTGGTGCGCAAGGTGGACGTGGCCGGCATCAACCGCACCCTGGACATGGGCGCCATGGTGCTGCTCTCGCCCTTCGGCTTCTCGCCCACGGGCGAGGCCTTCAACCTGACCATGGAAGAGGTGGCCACCAGCGTGGCCATGGCCATGCACGCCGACAAGCTGATCTTCGTGACCGAGGTGCCGGGCATCCGCATCCACGCCAACGAGCCCGAGAGCGACGACAACCCCATCGACACCGAACTGCCGCTGGCCGCCGCCGAACTGCTGCTGGCCCAGATGCCGGCCGGCCAGCGCCCGACCGACACCGCCTTCTACCTGCAGCACTGCGTGAAGGCCTGCAAGGGCGGCGTGGAGCGCAGCCACATCATCCCCTTCGCGGTGGACGGCGCGCTGCTGCTGGAGGTCTATGTGCACGACGGCATCGGCACCATGGTGGTGGACGAGAAGCTGGAGGAACTGCGCGAAGCCACGGCCGACGACGTGGGCGGCATCCTGCAGCTGATCGAACCGTTCGAGAAGGACGGCACCCTGGTCAAGCGCGACCGCACCGAGATCGAGCGCGACATCGGCAACTACACCATCGTCGAACACGACGGGGTGATCTTCGCCTGCGCCGCGCTCTACCCCTACCCCGAGGCCAGGACCGCCGAGATGGCGGCGCTGACCGTCTCGCCCGAATCCCAGGGCCAGGGCGACGGCGAGAAGGTCCTGAAGCGCATCGAGCAGCGCGCCAAGGCCATGGGCCTGGACAGCATCTTCGTGCTGACCACGCGCACCATGCACTGGTTCATCAAGCGGGGTTTCCAGAACGTGGACCCGGACTGGCTGCCCGAGGCGCGCAAGCGCAAGTACAACTGGGACCGCAAGTCTCAGGTGCTGGTGAAGAAGCTGGGGTAGGACCTGCGGGCCCGGCGTCACCTGACGGGCCGGCCGGAGGTATCGAATATCGGGGTTGAGGCGTAAGTGTCGCCGCCGGCAGATCGGGCGAATCCTTGAGCATTCCCCTCGGGGGTCACTTCAATACGAACATCTCCCAGAGATGTCAAACCACTTTCGCCTAACACTTCGACGCGGTATTCGATCGCGGCCAGTCTCAGCGTCGTAGGATGGGTTTCCACCACCGTCGTGACGTGGATCCGCCCTCCCTCCGGAAGAATCCGATCCCTGAGATCGCGCAAGAACCGCTCGATCCCACGATTCTGGAGTATCTGGTTGACAAACTCCGGTGCCAGGCGGATAGCCTCGCCGCTTTCGGCGCCAAGACCCGCCCCCGACGCATGAGCGCGCTGCCAGCCTCTCAATACTTCAATCGCATATTCGCCGGCGCTCCTCATGTGACGTTCCAGTCCGGCGCGGACTTCCCTGAACCCCAGCCATGCCCGCAAGACCACCCTCTGATCGCCCAGAGCAGGCCGCTCGAACGAGTAAACCCCTGAAGGAATTCTTTCGGGCATGGCAGTCCGGCGAGCCCCTCGGGCTTCTGCTTCCGCAACCGTCATTTCCGTCCATCCAGCGGCGGTGTGCCCGTGATAGCGGGTTCCTTCGGGGTAATAGATCGATCCGTCTGGATTGACGCTGACTCGCTCGGAAGGATCGAGAACACGCGGGGTTCTGGCAGCTTCAGGGGCTGCTTCGGCTGCGGGCGATTCAGGCGGCGCAGACTCGGGGCTTGCCGATCCGGATTCCGCACCGGCTTCGGCCGCTGTTTCAGATCCCGGCTCCTCCGGCACGACTTCTTCAACAGGCATTGCTGCCGTCTCGCGCTCAAGCCTGGCGATTTCGTCGCGCATGGCCCTGATTGCCGCCCGCCCGGCTTCGGTGCTGAGATGTTCGCGCAATGCCTCCCGATCCGACCGCCATGTCTCGATGATCTCGCGCAAGCGGGCAAGCCTTGCCCGGCGGATGGTGCCTGTCGGGTCGGCGAGATAGGCGTCTACCAAGGCGTTGGGCATACCGGGCGCGGCGGGCGACGCAACATCTGGCGCAGGCGGAGTTGATGTGGTTGTCGGCGCAACCGCCTCAACCAGGGGAGACGTCCCCGTGACCGGCGCGGCAGGAGCTGCGGCTGTCTCGACGGGAGGCACCATCTCTGCGACCGGCGCGGCAGGAGCGGCAGCAACATCGATGGGGCGGGCCGTCTCTGCGACTGGGGCGGCAGGAGCCGGGGCTACCTCGACGGGGGGAGCTATCTCTGCAACCGGTGGTGCGACGGGAGCGGCGGCGGTCTCGACGGGAGGTGTCGCGGTTGTCAGTCTCGGAGATTCGGCCGCGCGAGCCGGATCAACAAAAATCTCGGACTCGGGGATCAGCGGCAATTCGACCAAGGCAGGTGCTTCGACCATGGGCCCTGCGCCACCAACTCTGCCCGGACCACCACCCGCCCCCCGGGCGGCCGGAACGGCGTCCGCGACACCAAGCATAAGTCCCATGCCGGCAACCCGTCCCCAGCGCAGCACGGCGCCACGAACAGTGGCGCTTCGCGCCGCGCCTGCAAAGGCGGCGCCCCCCATGAAAACCGCGGTGTCAATGATCAGCTGACGGATCGGCTCGGCCGCCATATTCATGTGGTATTCCGAGAGCGCGGTCGGGTTGCCTTGCTCATCGTCCCTGACTCGGCTCATATGAAAACCGGCCTCCAGCAATACCTCTTCCACATCGGACAGGAACCGGATCCCCATGACATACCCTGCGCCACGAAGGAGGACTTCCACGGCAACGCCTAGCCCGAAGATGTAGGGACTCGGGTTGCGCATCGCAAACGCAGTGAAGGCATGGCCGACCATGAAACCTGTCAGAACACCTATGGTCTCGGCGAGCGCCACGGTGATGTCACCCGGCAAGCCTTCGCGGATTCTTCCCGAGACGGTCTCGATGTGCTGAAACGTTATCAACGCGGCCTGCTCGACCATGGCGATATCGTGTGTCCCCGTCGCCTGCAGGAACAGGTTGAGGGTGAGCATGTCGATCTCTTCCCGATGCGTCATCGGCGGCTCGCTGCTGGCCATCGATTCACGCAACGCCGACTCGGAAACCGCAAACCCGATATAGCCGTGATCCCGGGGAGCAAAGCTCCATCTCAACGGCTGACCGAGATCGTCGTACAAGAGGATGCCGTTGTTGCGATGGACGATGCCCAGTATTTCTCCCTCGGGAATGCCGTGGCCAATGCGCAGACGGTTTGCCGTTGCCGTTGGATTGCCACGTGTGTATTGCTCCAGTATCCGCTCAATCAGAGAGCCGAAAGTATCGGGACTGCTCCCACCAGCATTCACGAAATCAACCCACCCCTGCGTGAACAAGGCTGTAAGAATGCGACGCAGGCTGTCATCATCGATCAGCGCTTCCAGCTCTTCAGGCGTCAGGCCGTCACTGGCCAGCGCACGGTTGGCGTCGTTCAGCGGCAGGCTTGTGAAATGCTGCATCATCAAAAGATAGAGCAGGCTCAGACGGGCATTGCCCTCCATGACCGTCAGGTCAGTACGTGCGGGGTAGATATGGCGATCCGTCGTGGCGGCAGCAGGATCGGCAGAAGCAGCAGGCTCTGGGTGCGCCCCTTCCCGGGCAATGCTGTCCAATCCGACCGGCTCTGGCGGCAACTCCTGCAAGCCGGTTCGAACTTCTCTTTCCCGGACATCAGGATAGTGAGACGCCATCCAGCCTGCGATTTGCCGGTGAAAGTCCAAGGCAATCGACAGGCGCACCGGACGATCGGGAGGATAACCAGTGGTCGTCGGATCGTCTCGGGAGAGTGAGAAATGATGCTCTTCAGCGAGGAACGCACGGATCGCTGCTTCCGTCACGCCTTGAAAAGCGTTATTGATGTGCAGGATGACGAATCGTTCCAGGCTCTGTATCCAGCCCACATAGTCCGCCGGATTGAACATGTAGTACCAGACTCCGCCCGGCGTCTGGCCAACAAACATCTGCCCCTGGGCCGGCATGCCTGACACCGCTGACGCGGCGGCAACGTCGCCCTCCTGCCGCGCGAATAGATAGTTCCCGGAATTTCTCTGCTGGATGACGTGCGCGAGTTCGTGCGCAAGAAGGTGTTTTCCCGTCGCTGAATCGGGTTGGTACTCGCCACTGTCAAAGACGATGTCTTCTCCGAACGTATACGCTCTTGCATTGATGCCGCGGGCCGACTGTGCGGCGGTCGCATCGGTATGCACCCGAACCTGACCAAGGTTCACGCCCAGCCGTGGTTCGAAAAACCCTCGGGCTTCCTGGTCGAGTGGATGCCCTTCTGAATTGAGGAGGTTCGGAATTGAAGGCCCACCTCCTCCCGGAGGTAGAGGGGAAGCGGAAGCGAACCGCTCCTTCATCTGAAGCGTTGCGGGGGCTTCCTCCTGAGACTCCGATTCTCCGGAACTTTCCCTCCTTCTATCCGGCCCCGAAGTGCGTCCTCCGCCGACAGGACGAATCTCGCCAGGTGACATGTTCATGACCTTGTCCGCAATCTGGTCGGCTTCAAGCTCCGCAGGTTCGCCCGACACGGAGACTCGAATGCCACCACCGCCCGCCTGACAAGCGGGACAGCCGCCACCGCAAGGACATGCTGCCTTGCGTTGAAGCAGAAGCGATGGAGATTGCGAAGAGCCTGAAGCAAGGATCGCTTCAGGCAAGCCGCTGGCGTGACCCGACAGATGCTTCTTACTGTCGTCGGTCACCTTTGTCGACACAATAGCTTTCATTAGTTGAATGCCATCAGATACCCGTCGTTGAACCGAGAGCTACTGAAATGGATCATTGCGCCGTATCCATTCGAGCATCACCGAATTCTCATCGCCCAGAACGGTTTGCAGATTGTTTGCATCGAGCGCAAGAGTTGGATCATCCGTCAAACGCGTGTTATGTTCCAGTGACATGAAATCGATCTCGTCGCCGGTGACGGGATCAACATAGACTGGTGGTCGATTGCCCCCCGTCGGGAAGGTCATTCCAGCATCTGTAAATATCGACCGCAGCGTCGGGTCCGCGCGCACTGCACGCCAGAATCTTCCGCGGTGCCGATCATAGGTGGCGCGCGCCAAAGTCCGGGCCTCGTCTCGTCTTCCTGCATTCCAGTGATTGGCGATGGTCTGCAGATCGGCAACTTCACGGGCATTGCGGGTCTGCAACCACGCCTGCCGCAGGGCAGCGCCGAACCGTTGGCCGTGCAAACGGATTGCCGCTAGCCTCTGCGCGGGATTCAAGGCGGCTCGCGTCAACGATGTGAAGTTTCTACTGCGGCCTGACGCCACCGTTCGCCCGCTCATACCCATTTCGCCCCGGTCCATCGGAGCCCCCGGCGACAGCGCCGCGTCGACATTCAGGTCGTCGACAGGGCTCGCCGGGGTTGTCGTGCTGGCTGCCGGAGAAGTTGCGTCTGATTCGGTATGTGGCACCGAGGCGGCTGGAGTCTCGGCATCGACATGCGGAGCGACCGTGGTGGACGGGCGCGTTTCTGTGGTGGTGTCGACAGGTGCAACGGATCCGCTGGATGAACCCATACGCGGTACTGCGTCGGCGTCGACCACTACCGACGCGCCGCCGTAGCCCGAACGCAAGGGAGGCATGGCGTCCGACATGGCGATCATGGGAGCCGCCAGATATGGGGCGACGCGGCGCCCGGCGGAAGTAACCGTCGTCCGCATGTCAGCACCGATGGAGCGCCCCCGCTCCACCAGGGCCGCATCCGCGCCAGGCGTGTGCACGGCCCGGGACATGGCCGCGTTGGTGGCCACGGCCGTGCCGGCCTGCGCCAGCGCCTCGGCGGGCGAAGCACCGTTGGCCCGCGCGGCGAGATAGGCACTGCCGCCGGCTGTGAACGGGGCGACCAGGTTGCGCACGACAGGATTGTTCGAGCCGCCCAGCAGGGCCCCGGGCACCGCCTGCGCGGCCGAGATGCCGGCGGCGCGCACCGCCTCTTCCAGGGAGCCTCCGCGCGCCAGCACGTCGACCATGGTGGTGGTGCCGTTGATGAGCATCTCGGCGCCCACCCGCGTGGCCACCTGGCTGGCGAGCGAACCTCCCGCGGCGTTGATCGCCAGGCCGACCGAACGCGCCGCCGCCCCGCCCGCGCCGCTGAGGAAACCCTCGCGAAAACCACGCCATGCCTCGGCCGTGAAGGCGGAGCCTGCTTCGCTCAGCGATCCCCCGGCCAGCAGGACACCGCCCGCGGCCGAAGTGCCGCGCACCCCGGCCACGCCGGTTCCGACCACCACGCCCGTGCCGCCTATCGTGGCCACCGTGGCGCTGGCACCCGTCAGGCCCAGGCCGCCGACACCGACAGCACCGGCCACCACGGGCGCGGCCACTACCGCCGCAATGCTACCGGCAATGGCAAACGACGCGTCGCGGGTGAACTCCAGGCCGGTGACGGCTCTCCCGGCGCCTTCGATATAACCCTCGTAGTACCGGGCGGACATCTCCGATACTTCCGCGGCGATGCGCTCGGCACGAGGTATCAGCCGCACCGCGTCGATGAGGGACTCTTCGTAGATCAGGCGCCGCATCCTGTGCACCCTTGTCATGCACGTCCGGTAGCTGATGTAGAGATCATCCCCCGGGTCGTCCACATCGCCCAGAAAACCTGCGATGGTGGAGATGACGGGATGATCGTCGTTGATGGCCACTTGTGTCGTGTAGCGGCCCCAGGCGTACTCGAGCCGCGACTCGATCCGCCGCGATGTGCTGAGCAACTGGTCGTGCAGGGTGTCCCGCAAGGTCTGCGCCTGCGCGGCCGATATCGCCACCCGTTCGCCCTGGTGGTAGATGTACGCGACGTCGGGACTGCCTGGATCGGCTGCGATGCCAAGAATCGTCCGGGTGAGCTCCTCCAGTTCGGATGCGCTTCCCGTTTCACCTGGCGTCAGCGCGATCCGGACTCGTTCGGCGTGCCGTTCGGCGGCCAC
The DNA here is from genome assembly GCF_013334205.1 of Rhodoferax sp. BAB1. Taxonomy (NCBI): domain Bacteria; kingdom Pseudomonadati; phylum Pseudomonadota; class Betaproteobacteria; order Burkholderiales; family Comamonadaceae; genus Rhodoferax; species Rhodoferax sp. BAB1. Next base: position 1,648,015 of record NZ_CP054424.1, read on the forward strand.
ACGATGTCGATCGCCGGTCAGCTGCGGCGCGAGGTTGTCGCGCTCGGCCGTCATGATGCGGCGCTCGTTCTCGGAGATCTCGGGACGGGCGAGCCACTCCATGATCAGGTCGTACTCGGCGCGCATCTCGGCCGGATCGGCATACGCGACACTGGTCATTTCCGTCAGGATGCGCGGGTATCTTGCCGGCAGGGGTTCGGTACCGGGGGCCGGCGCACCGGCCGGCCGGCTGCGGGCACGGCCGCGTGAGCGCGTGCGGGTCCGCGGCCCGGCGGCTGCGGATTCACGGCGGGTCACCTCAGCCCGCAACTGGGTGACGGCTTCTTCGATCCGGGCCGTCTCGTCCGATGATGTGGTCTGCCGGTCCAGATACTGCACCAGCTCATCCAGTTCGGACACCAGCTGGGTATAGGTCCATGCCCGGATGTCGACTGACCCGATCAGCCAGTCATCGACCGAGCGGTCCAGACGCGGCCCGTGCGACCTGGCCGTCACCAGTGAACTGGCGCCGGCGGAGGTCTGCTGGACAACGTGCGTGAGCTCATGGGCGAGCAGCTGTTTTCCCGGCGTCGTATGGGGCTCGTATTGCCCGGCACCAAACACGATGTTCGGTCCTGCGGTGTAGGCCTTGGCGTGGACGGCCCGGGCGGATGCGGCAGCCTGGGAGTCCGTATGGATCCGAACGGCACCGAATTCGTTGCCGAACCGCGATTCAAAAAAGCCCCGCGTTTGCGCATCGAGCGGACTCCCCGCCCCCAGGCCGCCCGGCAAGGCGTTGGGCGCGGTCCCGCCCTCCCCCGAGGTTGTGGCCTGACGCTGGACACCCGGCATCTCGCCAGCCATCGGTCCGTCGCTCCCCCGCGCTGCAGATAGCGGCCTGGCCCGCGGTGTGATATCCGACATCGTGGCGGCGTCCCCTTGCCGTCGCGGCTCGGGCATCTGCATCACGAGGCTTGCGACACGGTCAGCCTCTTGTTCGTAGATATCCCCTGGTTCGCTGATGGCCGCTTTTTTCTGTATGGGCCAGCCACCCCGGCAGGCAGGGCAGCCGCCACCACAGACGCAAGCTGTGCGCGGCAAGAGGGGAACTGTCGAGGCGGCATGGCCGGGGGATTGCCCCATGTCGTCTGGAGCCCTTCGGCGGGCCGTCAGATGCGAGGCATCCTCTGCCGCACGGGTTGAAGCAACAGCTCGCATCTGTCTTTCACCTCAAAGCCGCAGGCGACATGCCCGCTCACCGCTTCGGCTTGGATTTGGCCTTGCCGAAGCAATGGGCGCAAAGGTCGTAACCGGCTTTTTGCGCACCGGCCGTGGTGTCGAAATGGACCAGCGTATCGGGGTTGATGGTGCTGAAATTGCAACGCTTGGTCAGTTTCTGCGTATCGTGCAGTTCTCTCGTTTCCGGATTGCCGGCATAACGCTGGCTGCTACTGCCGGCAGCATCCCCGTTGACGACATACTCGCGGTACACGCTGCCGCCCTCAAGATCGATCGGAACCGGATCCTGGTGGAAACGCTGTCCCGAGGGGTCGAAGAGCTCCGCATAGACCTCCCTGGACTTCCTGTCTGAAGAAGAAGGTTGCGCCGCGGCCGCCGCCCCGCTGATGCCAAAAAGCTCCGACAGGCCGGCTCCCAGAACGGCACTGGCATCTTCCCTGGAGGGAAAGCCACCGGCCTTCTTTTCCGTTTTCACCTTCAGCGTAATGCTGAAGTATCCATCCGCCTCTGTCGTTGCGGACAGTTCAGATTTCCCGTCCGCGTCGCCGTCGTCGACCAGTCGCACGGTATAGCCCTTCTGAAATCGCAGATCGGCGTCGGAGATGAAGCCGTGAAAGACGGCGTCTTCCTCCGTCAATGCCGCCACCGCGCGCTCGAAGCGCGCCTGTCCCCAGCGCGCGGTGGAGCGCAGTCTTTCGGCTTCCTCGACCGATACCTTCAAGGCTTCGAGTCTTGGATCCTTGTCGCGCCCCAGTTTCTGCAGGCGCTTGGCCTCCCGCTGCTGCGAAGCGACGAATGCATCCGGCAATTTGCCAAGGAAGGAGAAAAGTTCGAGTGCCTCACCCATGGCGGGTTGGCTGGCTGCATCAAAATGCGCCTTCAGCATCTGCTCGTCGAGCATATCGGCATCCATGCCCTCGACGAGGGATGAAAGCACTCCTGTGTTTCGGGATCCGCTAGGCATGTTGGAACTCCAGCTTGTTGGCCGTCAGGCAGAACGACAAAATAATCACCCTTGTTTGCACTGCCCGGGGCAGAACGCTTCCACCATGGCCAGGTTGTCCTTGAAGATCAACATGCCCGGCAACAACGCCTTGGCCTTGATGCAGTGTGTGGACTGGTTGTCCGTGGTGGTGTTCATACCCGCAACCGTGACCGCGGACCGGAAGGCCCGCATCCAGGTCTCGGAGAACCGGTTGTCGACAACACGCACGCTGCCACCGCCGACGAAAGCATTGCTTGCGACAAAGAAATTGGTGGAGCTGACTTCGCACTGGTTGTCGACCATGCCGACATCGTCGAGCGACAGGGCCATCACGGAGCTCAAGGCAACCTTCGTGGGCTCGTCGATCACATCGAGCGTGACCTGGTTCTCGGTGAAAAGCAGCTTCCCTGTCGACCAGTTGCGAATCAGCGGGGGCCAGAGGGCCGGCGGCTTTTCGCTCTTGATCGTTCCGTACATCTTTGCCAAGGTGCAGTAGGTGGAACTGTCCACCGTGGTCAATTTGGGCTTGATCGACAGGACCAGCATCAGGAAAAGACCGAGCGTCCATTCGTTGCTGATGCCCAAATTGGCGACAAGAACAGTGGCCGCCAGCAGGTCGAGTCCTTTGCCCGTCGTTCCTTGCGTCACCAGGCGGTTGCGCGCGACAACCGACGGCCCCAGCGCGAAGAAGGTTACCGCGCGCCCCAGGGGGGCGACGATGAAATTGTCCCGCATGACGCAACTGCTCAGGCCGTTGCGGACAGACTTTCGATGGATGAACGAAGACTCGTATTTCCCGTGTGCCGACTTCTCGACCATCGGCAACACCATCCACACGTGCACGCCGCCTCGCACGCCGCCTGTCACCAGATCTCCGGGAACGTCGGATCCGTGCCCGTTGTCGAAGATGCGGTTGTCGTCGATCTGCAGTCCCTGCACGAACAAAGCGTAGACGCCGCAGATCGGAACGGGCTGGCTGTTGCCGTTGCCGAAGATCTCGTTGCGCAAGATGCGAAGGTCGCGGACTTTCGCCAATGAAATGCCGCCATAGCCCAGCAGTCGTTCCATGGCCTTGCCGATCTTCGCCGCTTCCAGCCGCATGCAGCGCGTGATGACGTTGTCGCAGATGTGCAGGCCATGCACCCCGATCATGTCGCCGTCCTTCATCAGGTCGAAGAAGCGCACGACGCCAATGCCGTTGATGCCCATGTCGGCAATGCGATTGCCGCTTATCTCGATGTCGTACAGGTCTCCCGCGGAGACGAAACGCGGCTTGCCGTCGGCGGACCGGGTGTCGCCCGTCAGGTCTGTCGGCTTGCACTTCTCGCAATGATCGCCGGTTTCGGGGATGTCCGGCGTATCTTCACGCTCCGGCTCCGCCTCCTCTTTCTCGAGGCTCCCCAGGGTGATGCCGTTCCATGTCCCGCCCTGGATCAGGTTGTTGAGGATGCGAACCCGATCAGAGCCACCGGCCAGCTGTATGCCGCCCCTGGCCGCCCCGGCAAGCACCACGGGGTGCGGTGGGGTGTTGACGCCGGCGGGCGCCAGGGCGTCGCCTGGCCTTGGCGGTACGGTCGCCTCGGGTGGTCGCCCGTCGGCGGGGAGGATTTCAATGGTGTTTTCCTCGAGCAGGATGTCGTCACCGCGGCTATAGACCGCCTGCCACAACGAGTAGACGTCGCGCATCTGAACCAGGCAACGCCGCACCGTCACGTGGCATGAATTTTCGATATGCATCGCGCTGCGCGGCCCCGCCTCGATGGCCATGTCCCGGATCTCGATGGCGGCGGAATGGGTCAGCAAAAACGCCGGCCGCGCCGCGCCGGCGTCGGCGGCAACGGCGCCCACCCGCGTATGCGTCCCGCAACCGTGGATGACGATGTTCGTCCGCTCATGGATGTGGACGTTCTCGCTGTAAGACCCCGGCAGCACGCAGATCTCTCCGCCCTCCCTGGGGAGCGCGTTGACGGCGTCCTGGATCTTGGTGAAATCACCATGGGAGTGGATGCCGTCGCCAACCCGGTAGGTGCAGCAGGTCTTGATTTTCGTCAGGGGCTGAAAGACCCGTCGGCAGTCTTCGATATCGCCGCCGCTGACGACAGTGCCCACCCAGGTGATCTCCGCCAGCGGAACACGGTGATAGAAGATGCCCTGCGGCGGCGCGCCGGCGGAGCTGGCCGGGTCGCCGACCAGCAACATCGGATTCCCGACTCCGCCGGCCCGGACCTCGAAGGTCCAGAAATCGGCAGGCGTGTACTTTTCCGCGGCTCCGGTGTCGAACTGCAGCTTGATGCCGACCAGATCGGGAAGATCCCTCTCGGCGGCCACGAAACTGCCGATCGGCTCGATGCCGTTCCATAGCCGGAAAAATCTCTTCCCGCTGACCGGCGCCGGCGGCAGCGCGCCCAGGAACTCCCCGGGATCGCCCGACGGAGGAAGCGAGAGGGTGTGGTCCGGCCCCAGCGTCGCCTTGGCGCCGTAGATGACGCGCCAGTACCCGAACTTCTCGTCCAGTTCCAGGGCCTCAAGATAGAACTCGCCAAGGCCCGAGTGGACGATGGCGTTCTTGTTGCCGTGCAGTGAAACCTTGCGGCTGACGGCGTCGAAATCACCGGTGCCCACCAGGCCGCCGTTGAACTGCGACCACTTGAACCAGCTCCCCGTCTTTGCCGTCTCGGCAATTTCAATGCGGTAGAGGCGGTGCTCAAAACCCGTATAACCGCCGCTTTCGACGACCGGGCAATCGCCATCACTCATGGCATTCGGGTTGAGCCTGACCCTGAGCTTGCCCTTGGCTGAAGAATCGTCCTTCAGCCCGGGAATGATCGAACCGCACGTCTCCCCCTCCCCCATGCGAAAGAGTCTGAAACGGTAGGCGGTCTGGACGCGCTCGGTCGTGTCGACGCCGCCCAGGGCGGGTTCGATCAGCAGGCCGGGATTCTGAAACGGGCTCAACTCCTCAAGCCACGTTTCCAGAATCACGGTATCGCGCGGCGTATCCGCGGGAACCGGCACAGTCCCCGAAGGGAGATTGAGATATGTGGCCACACGGTTGCTGATATCTCTTGCCGCTTCCACCAGCAGGCCGTCGGCCCATACGCGGCCCTTGCCGGCGGACAGCCTGACCGTGCCGGCATCGATTTTTGCCTCGACGATCCTGAAACTCTGCGGAACTTCCGCCGGGACCGCGGCAACGCCGGCGCCGAAGGCATCGCGCCCGGCGGTCTCCTGCCATTCATTGAGTATCTCGGTCTGCGCGTTCCAGTCGCGGTCGAGCAGGACCCTGCCCTGCTGGTGAAGAGTCCCCCTGAAGTTCCGGGCTCTGTCCTTGTTCCATGCGGAAAAATCGCCTCTCATAGCTGGCCTCTTCTAGGTTACGGGAATCAAAAGCGGCCTGATTCCGACAGGCATGAACTCACGAAATCTGATGCGCAGATTGCGCCACTTGTGGGCTTCCTTCAGGAAGTTGAAAGCCCCCATCTGATCGGCGCCGACGCCCTGCTCCAGGATGCGCGGATCGCATTCGAGCGAAAGCTGGCAGTAGGCCGCGTCGCCGAAGAACTCACTGGTGAAGATGAGCCGCGCATCCCCGCCGCTGACGCAGGCGAAGTTCTGTGGCAGGCGGTTCCTGAGCGGATCCGGCAGCGCGGCAGTCACCGAGTCGTCGGAGAAATAGCTGAATTTGAGGCAGCCCGACTGCTGATCGAACACCTCCAGCACACCACAGAAGATGACACCATTGCCGTCGATACTGGCTGCGCGAACCCTTCCCTTGAGGGTTGTATTCTTGATGACGGTTTGTCCGCCATATCCGTTCACGGGATCACTGGCGCCGGAGAGCGCGAGCGGGTCGATCCGTGTTCCGCCTTCGCCCAGAGGAATCGCGACGGGAATCGATTCGATGATCGAATCCGCGATGCAAAGGCGGTACCCTGCGTCGGTAAAGACCGCCCCGCAGATGGAGCGCTGGATGAGGATCTCCGGGGACTGCTTGAACTCGCGCTCCTCCGCCACGTCTGCGAAGCCGAAAGGCTCCTGGAGCCTGATGCCCGGCAGCAAGGGCGCGCGGGTCTGGTCGTAGCGACGGAAACCGCCCGGGTCCAGCGTGCAGTTGAGTATCTCCAGGCGGTTCAGCGCGGCGCGCGCAACCAGCGGCTGGCCGGCCGCGAAATCCAGACCCCGGGCAACATACAGTCCCTCCAGCCGCACGAACAGGGCGTCCGTGACGGCATCGAACTGCAGTTGCTGTGCCGGACTGGCACCGACGATCCTTGCCGGCCGGAACGCGAGCGGGCGAACCAGCTCGATGACGGGGCGCTCGCCGTCCGCCGCCCGGATGATGAGCGGTGCATGCAGCTTGATGCTTTGCCCGCCGCCTTCGGTCGTGCGGTCGGCCGCGGCAAGCGCGCCGATATCTAGGGTGTGCGTGCGGCTGTCGCCTATTTCAATGACGATCGGGACCTGCCCAAGCGCCGCCGGGTTGGCCAGAACCTTCTGCCGCGCGTCGGTCAGCGCGTCCTGCAGGGCCTGCTGCAGACCCGGCCCCTGGCGCAGATGGACGGCCTTGTGGATCACGGTAGGCGTCTCGTTGTGATCAAACTCTTTGGGCAGCGGCGGATAGGAAATGGGATGTGCGCCGACATCCCCGACCGATCCATAGGTCCATGTGAGCAGCAGATGGCTGAGCAGCGCATCCGCCCTGGCGTCGCTGGAGACGCCTATGCAGATGCGCCCCCGGATCGGATCAATGGCAATCTCGCGCTCTTTCAGTTCCGGCTGTAGGCCCTTTTCCCAGGCGCAGAGATTCTCTCCGCGGATGGTCCAGTTTCGCGGCAAGGCGGTATGGGGCCAGCCCTGGTCCGGAAACACGGAGTCGGGCAGGTGGAGCTGCAGCCCCACATCGGGAATCGCCAGCGTGCGCAGATCCGGCTGTGTCTCGTCATAGGTGCCCACGGACACATATTCCTGCGGCGCCGTGAACGAGGCCGCGGCGAAGGCCTCCAGCGGCTGCGGCGTAGGCGAGGCCAGCGAGGCATCGTACCGGGCGGCGATGTCGCTGTCGGACACGCGCTCCACGGGGATCGGTCCGGGGACTTGGTCCGCCGAAGAGATGCGGGGCGCCATGGTGGCCGGATTGAGCCTGTCTCGCATGGAGCGGCCCTGGTGGCTGAGGTCGAGCCGGTTCGTGTTGAACAGCGTGACCGGCTGCCCTGCGGGCAGGTTGGCAGGCCCGACGTAGGGTGCGGAGAGATTGTTGACCGGGATCGGACTGACGTTGACCCGGACGACGCGTGTAGCGCCGGCCGCAGGCGTCACCTTGTGCATCAGCGGCTTGGTCACCTTGAGACGATGATCTTTCAGCCGCCAGAAATAGATGGCCAGGTTGGGCAGGTTGAAACGCGGCTGGCCCGTCTCGTGCGGCTGGACATCGGCAAGGTGGGCAAAGGTATCGAAGGGCGTGTTCAACTGCGCCAGAACCGACGGATCGCGCAGCGTCATCGTGCCGCCGCGGATCGGAGCGCCACGGCCCACGCCGGGACGGCCGTAGGGGGGCATGCCTCCCGCGTCCGGCTGCTGATGGTTGAGGTTCTGGTTCCACACCATGTTTTCCATCAACTCGACGGAATGCGCCCCCCATTTCGTCAGGATATAGGCCAGCAGCTCGATCGCTCCCAGGGTGCCCTTGCGACGACGCAGCGCAATGGTGTCGGCAACATCGGCACGCAAGGTCCATGCGTCGCCGGAAATATGGCTGGTTCCCAGCAGATCCCCGATGTACGGGATCACCCAATCGTCACTGGTCTCAATGAAAAAATCGTGATACAGCGATTCGATGTTTTCGTGGATGGCGGAGAACATGTCCTCCACCGGTTCCAGATAGCTGCGCAGCTGATGGGCCTCGACACGCTCGCCCTCGTGCAGATATTTCTCCGGCAGGTCCTGGTCCTTGATCCTGTAGATCTCCGGAAGCCGGCGGTAGAGTTCGACGCGTTTGTTGTTCCGCATATCAGCTTCCCTGTGCCTTTATCGCCGTCAAGGACAGGTGCCTGTCGTAGAGGCATAGGATGTGCCCGGCGTCACACGAGACGATGGTGTCCAGGGGGCCGACCGAAGGCAGGGGGATGGACTCCGGCCGGTCGGCGTCAGCAAGTCTCATGAATGAAATCGTCCTGGCCCACAGCACGCCGTCGACGTTCTGGGCCACCCCTTCGATAGAGGACGAGTACTCCGGCCCGCCAAAACGCCTCTGCCTGAGGCTGAAGAGACCCGTCTGGTCTTCCTGACCCGCTGGCAAACCGGAACTGGCCCCCAGGGCGCGGCGGATTTCGGGCTCCACCAGGTCTGCCCGGAACCCCGGCTGGAGTGCGTAGTGGAGCGCCACGGCGACATACATGCGCCGGCCTTCGTCCACGACGATCGCCGTGCGCCCCGCCCCGCGCGCGGTGTTGTAGGAATTCAGCGTATCGCGGACCGCCTGGATTTCCGCGCGGCGACCGGTTTCCATCAGCACGCTGACGACAACTGCCGGGACATTTTCAACCAGTTGCCAGGCCGCCGCGCAGCGGGCCACCCCGGGAATGGCCGCCGCTTCAGCCTCGAAGTCCTTGAGGCTCACGATGCGCCCCAGGCTCTGCACCTTGCCCGGCGCGGCGTTGCGGGCATTCTCTCCGTCCTCGGGCGGCGCCCCACCGGTGGCGGCCATGGGCATCCGTATCTTGTCGAGGTTCTTGAGCGTTGCGGCGGCCTGGACCTTGGTATCGGCCAAAAGCGGGCCGTGCGCCTGTGCCCCGATGCGATAGACCGCCCTGACATTGCCGGTTCCGGTGCTGAGCTGCGCCCCTGCCTTGCCGTCGCCGAACTGCACCCAGCTGTTGCCGGCCGCATCTTCCCGAATGATGTAGATGCGCTCCTGGGGACCCCGGCCGAAAAAGCTGTCCACCTGCTTCCACAAGCGCCCGTCCACGTAGATCTCCGCCTCCGGCGTTTCGGCCGGAGTGTTCTCAGGAACGATGTGGTAGGTCAGCGGCGCCTTCGGTAGCTTGAAATTCTGGAAAACCTTGGAGGCATCGCCATTGCCCAGCGCCACCTCGGGCAGGGTCTTGCCCTGGTCCGCGTCGACCAGATTTCCGTAAGCGATGGTCACCGGCTTCTCATTGGGAAAATCAGCGTAATCGACCTCGGCGGACAAGGCGATGGTCCGCAGGATCGGAAAATCCGCGGTATCGAGGGGCAAGAATGCGGGCACCTGCTCGACCGTCAGGATCGCCGGCTCCGAATTCGCCTTGTCAAGCATGATCCGCCGGCCTTTGAGACTTCTCACCTGGTCGGCCGTGCCAAGGAAACTCAATGTGGTGCCGCCATGGGCAGTGGTTTCCTTTCGGGCGCTCCTGATGGTGAGCATGGGGCTGACGGCTTCATGGAGCATGAAATCACGGATATCGGCGATGCGGTACCGGACGCCCTCCGAAAAGGCGCCGAGCGGCTGCTCAAAAGTGACCATGCTCGCTGCACCCGTCATGAGCCCCCAGGTTTGCGTCAGCGGTCTTACCTGCGCAACCTTTCTGGTGAAAGCGAACTCCGAAGATCTCGCGGTATTGGGCGAACCGAACAAGGTGGCCTGCACGACAAATGTCATCCCGGCCGCGAGGTTGTCGGCCTCCAGTTCGAGCGGGAAATCCAGCGTCCCAAGCGGGGGCTCCGCGATACGGGTCGCCTGCGCATTCCCGGGGAGGTGGATGGCACGATCGACGCTTTCCGTCGTGCCCCCCAGCAACCTTGAGAACGCAATGTTTCTTTCCGGTATGGGGGGGCTGGTGACCGTCGTGGTGGTTCTTCCGGCCACGGTCTGGGTGGTCGATTTCGACACCATGGGTTCGACAACTTTCGTTGTCGTCGGCGGCCCGTTGTATCCGAAATGATGGAACGAGCGGCCGAGTTTGAAAGCGGAAAGATGCCCGACGGGACCCGTACGCTTGAGCCGCCCCTTGATCCTGAAGATCTTCCGACCATGCAACTCCCGCACCGAATCGACGATGACGATCTCGGCATTTTTTAGGCGCGCCGGATTACCATCGCCGTCAACGACCTCACGGGACTGGATCACGGATTCGCGCACGGTTTCGATATCCACCGTCCGTATCGACCGGATCAGTTTTTCGAGCTCGACGACACAGGCACGGGCGGCATCGTTGACGACGCCGGCTCGCCGGATGACGACGCCGATGGAATAGACCAGATTTGCGCGATCACGCGCCATGTTCGTGGCTGCGATCACCGCGTCATTTGCCAGCCTGCTGGCCTCCCCAAGGGCTGCGACGGCATTGGCGCGATCGGTGACGCTTTGAGCTGCGGCAGCAGTGGTGGAAGCAGAAAGCGCGTTAAATACTTCTCTTGTCTTGTTCTTGGCATCGGTCACTGCCGTTGCACTTTGGTTTGCTTCCGTCACTGCTGCCGCTACAGCCACCCCTGCAGCGACGGCCAAGCCATCTGAGATCGGATCAAACGGTATTGGAGATGCTGCTGCTGATGCAAATGCCGCACCGGCCGCAACGGTTGCCAGGTCAATGGCCGGCTTGACCTGCCCCGCCTCGGTCTCGGCAATCCCCCCCAGCCTGTCCGCCTCATTCGCGAGAGCGGTCGCCGCGACCCGGTCAGATGCACCTGCCGCAGCGCTCGATTGAGCGATCGCCGCCAGCCTGACGGCGTTCTCGGCCGCCTCCTTCGCGGCCTGGTCGGCCTGTTGACTGGCTAGGGCGCTTGCCGTGGCGTTTCTCGCATAGAGATCCATGCGGTCTTCCGAATACTTCAAACCGGGATCACTTGCCAAACGCCCTGCATTCGCCTGATCCAGCGCACGCTGAGCCTGCCGATCGACCTCTTCCGTTTCCGGCCGGACCATGGCGAGGATGGCCTGAAAATCAGCATCGGCTACCCCGGGCGCAAGGGCCCGGTCGCCGGCGATGCCGAGCACCAAGCTGGACATCCCCGTGGCCGAGGTATGGGCCTCGTAGGTGGCGTCCCGGCAATCACCGATATCCTCACGGGCCCGTTCCGCTTCGACAAGAATTCTACGGACAGCTTCATTGACCGCAGGCATCTCGGCATCACTGGCTGCAATCTCCGCGGCCTTGGTCGCCATCTCGATCAGGCTTGCATGGGCCGTATCGGCCGACTGGGCCGCGCCCAGCGCCGCCTGCGCATCGGCGAGCGCCTCTTGCGTGGCCAGAAGAATGCTTGTGCCTGCCGCTTGTCCGGCCTGAATCTGCGCGTCGGTTGGCTGTCCGGCGGCCGGGCCGGCCGCAAGGACCTGCTCCCCCATGAGGAGACGGTCGCCGACCTTGAGCTCGACAGGCGCCAGCAGCTGCTCGGGATAGGAGATGTGGAATTCCGTCGTGGAGGGCTCAATCTCATGTTGAATCAACGGCCTGTACAAATGGAACCGGCTGAGCCAGGGATATGCCGTGATCTCTTGCCTGGTTTCAAAATCGGCGGGCTTCCCGGTCTCTTCAAGCGTCGCCTTGAGCGGGAATCCGGCGGGGATGAGCACCGGTTCGTTCTTCTTGATCTCGAACGCGAAGACGGCCTTGCCACCGACCGCCGGCGACAGGCGGTAGCCGAGCAGACGGACCAGGTCGGAAATGCTGGAGCGCCATTTGGCTGTCCTCAAGAAGGCTTCGTTGGCGTAGGTCTCCTGGTAGAAGGTCAGGATGTCGCCGAGGATCGAGGCGCCCTCGAGCAAGGCGATGGCCGGGTCATCGGAAGTGCGATGCGTCCAGTTCCTGAGTGCCGGAGCCTGATTGACCCGATGGAACAGCCACTCACGCATCGTCCCGTAGGTGCCGATGCGGTAATTGAAATGCGACAGCGCCGGCCGGTTGTCGGAGCTGGTGCGGGCTTCGGGTTCGCAGCAGGGGCACCCCTCGCCGTGAACGGCGGGCGGATTTTCACCCGGTCTGCGCGGAAAGCGCAGAGGCTGGACGCAGCCGTTGTCGCATGTGTCGTCGCTCATCGCCGGCCACCCTTGATTTCAAATGTGATGAAGCCACGCTCCATATGATCGGGATCGTTCTGAACAGAAATGATTTCGTTGTATGCGATCTGGGTCAGCGATTCGACAGGCGCAAAAGGTGAATTCCAGCGCTTGATCGAGACGCTGGCGGGCGGCTCCGCGCTTCCCGGATGGGCTCTCTGGGCGACGGCATGCGCAACACCGCTCACCATGAACGCGCGACCGATGATCTGGCTCGCGTGGAGCGTCTGGCCGAAAGTCCAGAGGTCGGGATGGAAGAACCCCATGCGGCCATCTGGAGTCCAGCCGTCTGAAAATTCCTGCTCCAGCTCGAACCTGATGTCTTCAGCCCAGACATCGGGTTTGGCGCAGAGAACCACCTTGATTTCGAGCGGGACGAATACCGGCGAGCGCACCTCCAGATCCTCGCCGATCAGGCGCACGGCATTCAGATGGGCTTCGATCCTCGTGCGCAGAGCATCCGACAGCTCGTTGGTGCCGATTGGGTCGATGGCGACATGCACAGTGCGCCAACTGCCAGTCCAGGCATACCGGGCGGCGGCACGCGAAACACCGTCGATCTCCTCGGCGCGGGCTACGTAGTCGGTGATCGTCACGGCCCGAAGCTGCCGCTGCCGGTAGGCCTCCGGGACGCGTCGGATGATTTCGGCGACGGGCTCGCGGTCCCTGCCGTTGGTCACGTCAAAAGGATTCCAGCAGGAACGCAGCCTGAGCGCGGGAGCCGCCGGATCAACAAGCACGGTCGACACATCAAAATTGACAATCGTGTCCGCCCCGACATTCCCATCCAGCGGCTCCCCATACTGATAGGTGGCGGTGACGACAGCGCCATCCGGCAGCTCCATGCCGTTCCTCCCGTTGCCAAAGCGGATCAGGCTGCGCCTGTTTTCATCCGTTTCGACCATGAAATGGTCCCCGCCCTCCGATGTATCCGTGCTGTGGATGAGATTCGGGACTTCGTTCCAGGGGTCGGAGGCCGCACCGGCCGAAGCCTGGACGCTGATCTTCAGCGTGGAAAGGGGTGCCACCTCACCCCCCGGCTCGGTATTGCGATAGGCAAGAAAGGCGTCTGGCAGTCGGCAGATGGCGCCCCACCGGGTCCGTTCGTAATGGAACTCAAGCGCCAGCGCGGGATGGGTCCCCAGTGTTTCACCGCGCTCTTTGAAGATCGAGGTCTTCTCCCTGCCGTGGAACACCTGGACCAGGTTTCCGTGAAAGAGGGAAATGTTGTTGACGGCGCCCGTGGCCATGCCGGGCTGGCCGGCAGGACAGCTGACCCGGAAACAATAGTCACGGCGCAGTGCATCTTCCTTTTCCCAGCGGACCCGGACAAACCACTCGCCCGTCACCGGATCTTTGAGCGCGAGCGCGGCGGTTGCGGGATCGCTCCCGGCAAGCAGGCGCAGCAATTGCCGCTTCGATGGATCTCGCCCTGCGCTCAGGCCGGTCTCGGGGTTCAAATGCTCTTCGATCACCAGATACCTGGTTTTCCCGTTGCGGATCAGATCCTGGACTTCTTTCGCCGGCGCCTCCGTCGTCTCCGCGATGGGCGTCGCGGCATCGTCCAGGTAAAACTTCCGATAGAGCTTGAGATCGGCACGCACACTGCCGGCCTTCAACGTGGTGATGCTGTCGCTCCAGGTGTACAGGCCGATATTGTTCAGATACTGGTGCAGGGTCCGTGTGGAGGTCCCCGTGTCTTGCCCGGCCTCATCCCGGTGCCGCGACATGAAGACAATCGACTGGTCCGCCTCCTTTTTGGGCACATCGACCGTGCTCTCGCCCGCCCAGACCTTGAGTCCGTCCTTGAGCTGGAACACCTTGGGCGATCCGGCATCGTGCTCGATCTCGATCGCCAGCCATGACGACGCCTGATTGCCCTGATGGATGTGATAGTCCATCAGACGGGCGTGGCGGGCTATCGATACGCGCTTGCGGGCGGACGCGATGAAGGCCTCGTTCATGACCCGATCCTGATAATCGCTCAGCTCGTCCGCGGCGACGCTGAAGAGTTCGGCCAGAACCATATCGAGGTCGGCCTCGCTCGTCGGCTCCCATTCCGGAACGCGAGCCATCATGGCCGCGATCATCGTCTGGCGAAACGAGCCATAGTCCTTCGCGAGATAGTCGATGGCGGGCTCGGGCAACGGCGGCAGCGCTGTCTCCCATTCGGGGGCGCAATTCGTGTTGAAACAGCCGGGCCGGAATTTGAAACTGATCTCGGAGAACAAGGGATCGAAGACCCACCCGGAACCCGACACGGCACCCACCCCGAGGAGGTAGGTCGAGTAGTCGCCGATGGGTTTCACACGAAGAACCAGCACGGGTTTCCCCGGGATCGGCATCGTGATCGACGCCGGCGCCGGCAAGGGTGCGACATTCACCTGGACCTGCCCCAGCGCGCCTCCTGCGCGTATGCGCGACCCGCCCGATACCGTGAAAATCGATTTCGCCAGCGACCTCTCGGCCGTGTACCTGGCAACGATGTCCGCCAGGAAATTCAGATTGAAGAAATGGACCTCAAGACGCGCTTCGTCGCCAGGGTTGTCCACCGCGATGACGCGAACGAACTTGATGCCGTTGGGCGCGTTGGCCGCCGGCGCGTCCGTCATCAATCGCGCACGCTCCGCCAGGGGCTCACCCAGAGCGAGCTCTCGCAGGGGTTTTTCGAGGTCGTTGTACATATGCTGGACGAGTGTCAGGTGCCTTCCCGCTGGAAGCGCAGCAGGTGGGACTCTTCGGTGCCCGCCAGGCGATACCGGATATCGACCGTGATCGTCGCGTTCTCGATATCGACCTTGATGAAATCCAGCACCACTCGATGTCCCAGCCAGCGATTGATGGCCTGAGTGATCGTCGCTTTGGCGACGGCACCGGTTGCCTCGTCCGCCGCCTCGAAGACCAGCCGACGCACGCCTCCGCCAAAATCGACAAGGAACGGACGCTCCCCCTGATTGGTAAGGATCAGCTGGACGATCTCGTCTCGAATGTGCTCGTCGAGCGTTCGCACCGTCCGCATCCGACCGTCGTCGCCGACACGGAATGGGAACGCGAGATGTTTTCCGTTCTGGAGTTTCATATGTCTACGTCGCCTGCGCCCTGGTTTGCATCGGAGAGACGATGGCCATGCCCTGCGTCGAACCTTCTGCGCTGATGCATCTGCCCACGCTCGTCTGAACGAGTACGCTGATGTTGTCGACCTTGCACATGGTCGCGCCCGCCGTCCATTCGATTCGCACGCAGGGCGAGGGCTTCGGCCCTGGCAGCGTGAACGGGCAGCCCGCGACCACATGCACGTCGGACTCGAGCAGGGCGAGTGCGCTCTCGACCTTCACTTTCGCGTTCATGGTGGTCAACGTCGCCGTACCGCCATGAGTGCACCGGATCTGGCTTGCTGTTGTCAGCAGGTATCCAGGCATGACATCAGGCTCCTATCTTCATGGCGCCGCTCCCGATATCCACGCCGCCCGATGTCAGCTTGACGGACCCGACCGAACTCGTCTGGAGGGTGATCTGGCCGGCCTCGATCTTGATCTGCGGCTGGGGCGACACCGCGCCGGCCTGCAGGGTGATATCCGTCTTGGTCAGCTTGATGGTGGAATCACCGATCCTGATCGTGACATCGCTGTCGGTCATGGTGACTTCGGCTCCCGCGGCATGAAGCAGCTGGACATTGTCGGCATCGTCATTCAACAGGAGCTTGTGGCCCTTGGACGTGATGAAGCTGCGGACCAGGGGGCCCTTGGGTTCGGGCATCGCACCGTCCGCCCACCAGAAACCCGTCCAGATCGGAAGCGACGGGTTTCCGGCTTCGAATTCGATCCAGACACCGTCGCCGGATTCCGGGATGGCCACAAATCCATGCTTGCTCCCTGCAAAGGGGGAGCAGGGGCGGACTCTCTCCAGCACGAAATCGGGCCCGAAGACATCCGGCACCTTGACCGAGATGATTCCGAGTTCATCACCCGTTTCGACGGAATCGACCGTTCCCCGGTATTTCCCGAAACGCGAATGATTTCTCCACTCGGCGAGCTCGATCAGAAGAGACTCGTATTCAGAGTTGCTCATCAGAATATATCCATCTGGACGTTGAAAACAGCCGCCAACGAGGCCGCCGCCCGGGGCGCGGAGCTATCGGACGCGTCCGACGCGGAAACCACATTGCCAAGCATCGTGAAGCTTTGCGTGTACTCAGATACGCCCAGCGTATGCACGACCTTTTGAATCACGTAGTCCGTGCTGTATCGGCTGGCCGACACCCTGACAGAGACCATCCTGTAGGGGCTAAGGATCGCTTCGTAAAGCGCGGGGATGACGCTCCCCTCCGCCCTGAGCGTGAAGCCCGATTCCCCGGCCATGCCGAGGGCCGCTTCCGACAGATCGGTCAGGTCCCCCGTCCCGGGCGGAAGACGGCGCAGGCGCAGATCGGCGTCGTCGCCGGTCGTCGCACCGGTGCGTCCCGAGGTCAGGCTGTCGTCGGGGCCGGCACTCGCCGTCGTGACGCTCAAATCGCTCATGCTGAGATGCGCGCCTTCGACTCTGGACGCACGGTCCGAATTGCGCTGGATGCGGAAGCTGGAGATATTGCGCCTCGGCCCCCCCAGGAACATCGCCGGCAAGCCGTCATCCGGCTCGTCGGGGAGACACTTGAAGCAGCCCTTGCTGGTGCCTACGGAGCCGCCGGGCAGCACGTAGGCGTGGAAGTTCGTGTACCTGGCCGCGATGGAACGCAGCATCTGCATCATCGTGCCGTGCTGGTTGGGGACAACCGACGCATCGGGGCGATCGGGAAGCGTATCGATATCAGGCTCCTCCCCGAGCGCCGCCCGATCGAATATCGCACTCACGATTTCACCATCGCTCTGTCCGGCATAGGAAACGGACTCGGCGTGACGATGCAGCCTGATCGTATCGTCGTGAACGACAAGCGTGACGGTGCTGAGCCCCGGTGAGGCGTTGTAGTCAGGCTCCTGGGATTGGATGCTGCCGTCGATCAGGGGAACAAAATCTCCCTCGCCTATGCGCGCTTCGATGCGGACGCGGGCAAACTCCGCATGGTTCGGGTCGTTTTCCCCGTCCCAGGAGCCATCCTCGGCGATGCAGACGGGAATCTTGATCCTCGCCTCCCAGGCACGGCCGATCTCCTGCTCGACGACGATCTCCTCGATCGCATCCAGCTGCTCCCGCGACGCCAGGACGCCCCCGAAATAGACCCTGAATTCCTTGTTCATGGATCAGCTTTTCGGAATCAGGACGAAGGACGTGTCCTGCTTCGACAACGGGTTCCCCGGCTGCCTTGGCCTGACGAGGGTATTCGCCTCGAGCTCGGTATTGGCATCGGCGATGTGCCAATACCTGGTGCCATCCTTGTAGCGACGGTGCGCCGTGATGTCGAGCCGGTCTGAACCGCTCACCTGGGTCAGCTCTCCTTCGGTATACGGCAGCCGCCTTAGGGCCACGGCGCTGGTCTTGCCTTTGCCCCTGCCGGTCTCGACCTCCACGATCTGGCTCTTGAAATACCGGGAATTTGGATCAAACATGGATAAACCTCAATCAAAAGGGAATCAGTTCGACGGCCTGCTCGGCGGTATTCGCCAGGTTGGCCATCGCCTGTGCGTCCTTGGCCATATTCGAATAACTCAAGGCGCCCTTGCCAATTTCGTCGTCGGAGCATGCGTCGGCGGCATTGACAGCCATCGTGATCGAGACTTCGGCCTGGATCGGGTTGAGCAAGAAGTCATATTGCTGCTCCGTAATGCTCATGGACTCGATGACGACCGGCAGGACCTTGTAAGGCCCCCAGATGAAGAGGATCCGGGGCATCTTCTGGCGCGGAATGGCTTGGCGGGGGTCACCGGCCCCGTCGTCACCACCCAGGCCCAAGGCGGAGCCTATCGCCGAGGCGAGCTCATTCGCCGGATAGACCATCTTCTCCAGCGCCGCCAGACGGGCCCCCACGCCGAAGAGGCGTGCCAGGACCTTGTTCTTTCCGAACTCGTCGGCGGCGCTGAAATTCGCCTTGAGCGTGATTCGCTCTGTTGACGATTCGCCGGCCTGCGTCGTTTCACGCGCAATCGCCGATGCCGGACGTGGCGGGATCTCCACCGTTCGTGTCATCGTTTCGGGATTGAACTGAAAAATCACGACGTTGGGTATCGGCCCCATGAAGTCGGAGCCATATTCGATCAGCGCTCCCCGCATCAGAAAACCAGACATTTGTCTTCTTCCTTTCAGTCAGATCTTTTTCCGGAGCTCATCCACCACACGACCCGCAATCTGCCTCTTCATGCCGGCAACGCGCTGACTGCCGTCGGCCACGATCTTTACGGCCGATAACTCGCCGATTCCTTTTGCCCCCACCGCGTTCGCCGTTGAATCGGCCAGCCCGCGCATGATTTCCTGGGCCAGGCCCTGGCTCAGCGCCCGCCCCTGCGCGGCCGATCCGCCGCGGATGCGGATGTTCATGGTCTCGACATGGATGCGTCGCTTGTTCATCACTTGCTAGTCCAACGCTTCGATATGGTGCGCATAGGGCCCCAGCTGATCCAGGCTCATGGAACGATTCATCTTGTCGTATTCACGTTTGACCGCAATCAGCACATCTTTCATGTACAGCTCATTCCTTCCGTCTTGACCATGCGCGGATTGCAGGCACGCATTGAAAACGATGGAGCGGATATTGCCCCCGGCAAGCGGGAACTGGCGTGCCAGGAACGGAATGTCGATCTCGGAGTTTTCAGCGACATGCCGCGGGATGACCTGTTTCCAGATGGCAATGCGCTGCAGTTCATCCGGAACGGGGAAATCGATGATGTAGCGTATACGGCGCATGAAGGCCTCGTCGAGATCGCGCTTGCGGTTGGTCGCCAGGATTCCCAGGCCTTTGAAGCGCTCCATGCGCTCGAGCAGGTAGCTGACTTCGAGATTGGCGTAGCGATCACGCGAATCATTGACATCCGTGCGCTTGCCAAACAGGGAGTCGGCCTCATCGAAGAAGAGGACCATGTCGGAAACTTCGGCCGCATCGAAAATGCGTTTCAGATTCTTCTCGGTTTCGCCGATGTATTTGTTGACCACTTGCGAGAGATCGACCCGGTACATGGGCAATTTCAGCTGCTGCGCCATGATTTCCGCCGCCATGGTTTTCCCCGTTCCCGGCGGCCCCGAGAAAAGCACGGTGATCCCGCCTTCATTCCAGGCCCGGGCGGTGCCCCAGGTGTAGTGAACCTTGGTCAGAGAGGCCATGGCGGCAAGCTGTTCCTCGAACTGGAGCTCCTGCTTTTTGGGCAGAATCAGCCGCTCGTCGATGAACCGCGGCTCCACATAGGCGGCAAGCCCCCCCACGTCAAGGGCAAGCTCGGACCGACAGGCGGCGATGAAGTCCTCTTCAGTCGGCGGGGCTGGCAACGCCTTGAGCTCGGCGGCAATCTGGCGGATGGTTTCCTCTTCATAGCGGAACCGCCTGGAGATTTCTGCCAACACGATGGCCATCGGCCCCTGTCGGGCTTCAAATTCCTGATTCCAGACGGCAAGCCGCTTCTCGTATGTCAATGCGGGAACCCGGAGAACCGGCGCGACCAGTTCGGCGTCAATGTGCTTGATCTGCCTGAGATCCGAAATGGCCAGGAACAGCGTCACCGGAACGCAGGTCGAAGGCAGTCCTTCATTGCGCTCACGCGCTTTTTCGGTTGATTCGTAAAGCTCGTGATGCACCAGAAGTGCCCTGCCCTGCAACCAGCACAGGGTCGCCAGCATGTTGAAGTAGTCCTCGTTCGCAAGCAGCGAGGGGTCGCCCTGGAAATCCCACAAGCATCGCTTTGAAACGCAGGAAAGATCGAGCGCGGTACGGCGATAGGCCGAGCGCTGATTGCCCAGCAGTGGAACCACACGCAGATGGCGGGCCTCCTCCGTCTTGAGGCGATAGGCAAGGAGCTCGCATGCTTTCTCCAGCGCCGTCTCCTTCGACCTCGCCGGATCGAGCAATTCAAGTCCCGATGGCATCACCGGCTCCGCGGACAGCAGCTCGCACGCCACCATGGATGGAACGGCAAGAGGCTGCTCCCAGAACGTCTCGGCAAGCGCCCTTTGCGAAGCCGCGCTCCGGCGTAGGAGCCCAAAACGGAAGATAGGGTGCATGGGATCGGAAAGCGTCAGCGCGTCCTCCGGAGCATCCCAAAGCCGCTGGATCAGCATCAGGTTGGGGTGAATGCGCGAGGGGTCGTTGAGACAGGCAGCGATGATTGCGCCAAAACTCGCGTCGAAGGCAACGGCCAGTCCCAGTCCGAGAGCGAACGAGGAAACGTCGTCGAGTGCGAGTTCCTGCACAACCCAGCTGAAGGAGCCGCGTCGCACGCGATGCCCTCCGGGTTTGGGAGACTGCAACTTCTCCGTCAAATAGCCCGCAGTCACGTCCTCAGCAAGGAATCGCCGCTTCTCCCCCCAGTGACGGGAAAGATCGAGCGAATCGGAAACTTTGTCGATCACCGGTGGCAAGGCACCCGATCGGGCCTGGCCGCCAAGGCCGCGCTCGTGCCACAACCAGGCGATTTCCCGGCGCGCGCGAAGCGTCGCCTGCCGCATCCAGTAGTTCGCCAGATCATCATCAGCTCGCAGATTGGGCGAGAAAACGACGTCGTCCAGGTTCATTGCCGTGAACTTCATGGGATGCGCAATGAAATGGTGGGACTCTGGGGCGCCTGCTGGCCATTGACCCGCAGGATGACCTTGTAGTCACCCGCTGGCACCGCATCGTTTGCCGACATCACCAGCTGCTGTGCCGGCTGCAAGGGCGGCTGAGGCGAGGACAGGATGGTGAAGACATCGAACATCTTGTGCACTCTCGCGTCCCGGTATAGCGCGACGGTCACGTCATCCGTCTTGTTGCCCAGCAGCTTGCCGCCAAGATTGATGGTGGCGTATGCCTTTTCAGGAGCGCTTGGTGAAGCCGCTGGGATGATCGTCAGACCGAGCGCCGGAATCACCGCCGACGTCAATGTCGGGACGAGATGGCCGATGGCGAGATTGCTCTTCCGCTTCTTGCCCGTTCCGGGGTGGAACTGCACCACCGAGATCGGATGACTACCAGCCGAAATTCCGCTGGCGCCCAGAATTGCCGCATCCACCTTGAATTGAAGTTCATCGGGACGCTGCAACACGACCGGAAGTTCCACACCTCCGAGCTCAACTGAAAGACTCTCCAGATGGAGGTCGGTTCCCCGGATGGAAACCACCTCGTCGAGTTCAAACCCGGTTGGCAACAGTTCAGTGATGTGGACCCCCATCGAGGGGATGACATCCAGTCCGACTGGAGCAGATGACAAGGCGACGGGAGACTGGGTGTAATCCACGCCGACCAGCAGCGAATAATTACCGGGCTCGCCCGAGGCGATCATTACGGGACGCACATGGAATGCGATCGATAGCCTGGGCGTTTCGTCCGAACCGTGACTCAACTTTGCGACGAGTTCCGCGGGAGATTCGTCGAATGTCACGTGAAGCGCACTGGGATTGCTTGCGAGAGGGATGGATTGGCTTGCCGCCAAACCCGAAAGCTTCAGAAGATCGTCCTGGTGCAAAGCCCTGATCGCCGCGCCCAGGATCTCGTGCGCCTTGGCTGAATCGCTGACACTTGTACTTTCAAACGCTGTCAGCAGGTATTTCAGGACCAGCCAGACGGGGGGCTTCTCTCCTTCATTCAGCGGCGTATTCTTCAAGTGGGGATCGAATGCGATCTCGTAGAGAAAAAGATTCAGGTGTGCATTGGAGCCTGACGATTGATCCAGCCGACCGACACTGACTGTCGTCCCCGTTCGCGCATCCAGACGCACCTTGAGCGCCTCCGTAACGGCTCCGATAGCTTTGGATGTGGCGGCGAGGGACATGGGGGATCAGATGTAGTTCCGGCTCAGTCGTGTGGACCGAGGCCGGGCAACTTGAGCAGCCATCCTGTCGCTCTTCTGCCGCACCGGCACCGGAAGCGCGGGTTGGATTGCCTCCTCAATGATGACGTTGACCGCGCCAATCGAGAGCTCGAAGTTCTGCTCGAGGGGCCCGACGCGCGCATGTTCGCTACCAGGCGAACCATCTCGCGTGATCGTGCCGATCGCTCCTCTTCGTGGTGTCGGCGTTGTCGTCGCGGCGCCAGCCGCCCAGTCCGGATCCACGTCCTCGCTCCAGGCACGCTCCGGCGAGGCGGCGACCCATTCCTGAACTTCCTGGAACAAAATGCTCCGTATCTCTGCCGCCTTGCCTCCGTTTTCAAGACCCGCAGCTGTTCTGGCGAAGAATGGCGGCTCTTCGTTATCAACGCCGGCGGGACGGTCGGGCCGCTTGAATTCAACGGGTTTGGCGGCAGCATCCCGCCCGTGATGCTGCGCATGCGGCTCTGCCGCATCTGAATCCGTCGTTTCCTTGCCCAAGCTGTGATCTCGACCGTGGAGTTCGGCCGGCGCACTGGCTCGCCCGTCCCCGGCCACGAACTGCCTGACCTCAGGATACGAGGGGGGCTTGATAAAAGAACGGGGGTCAACCGGTGCGATGCCCGTTTCGCGTTTCTCCGGTCGCCTGGGTACCGTGTCTTGCAGACGGGACGGGGATGGCCCCGGCTCGGTGTCGAGTCTCTCCACTTGCAACCGAACGGGCTGGAGCCTGCCGGTCGGGCCTGTTTCGCCTCTGACGCCCATTGCCGCACCTGGTGCGGGCGGCGGAACCAGGATCGTCTCGTCCCGTTCGATCGGGAGAACTCCATCGCCCCGGATTTCATTCCCGATCGCCGACGATCGACCGGGTTGACCGGCGTATCGCAGTCCGCTCTGTTTGGCCATGCGCAAGAAATAGCCTTTCACGATCTATCGCCCCGCGTTGATCAGATTGAGATACGTTTCACGCCGCCAATGGGGAACAGAGAAAATTTCCCGCTCGCTCCAGTGATACCGCGAGGCCAGCTTATGGACCATGACGATCAGCTGCTTCTGCATACGACTCAACGCAGCAAGGGCCACGTCGCAAAGGTCTATGAAGGAATCGTTGAGAGAGCCGCATTCGGCACAGCGCACGCTGCAATGGAAGTTGACCAGCGGATCCGCCTCATTCATCGCCGCGTCGATTCGATCGATGGCATCCGGGTCCAGCAGCTCCTGCACATGAGCGGATGCGGCAAGCGTCCCGATCATCGTTGTCAAGGCCTCCCCCGTATCCTCGAAGTCCATCTCCGCCCACCTCTCCTGATCGCGCCCTATGGGTTTCCGAAACAGGACCGGCCCTCCCCTGATTTGCACCTCGATGCTTTCGATCCCGTCAGACTCTCGTTGCTGATGCGCGATATCGTCGAGCGTGAGTTCGAGCTCGATTTCCTGACCGCAACCGATGCAATGCAAGGGAAAACGGAAAGGCGATCCGTCCGCCCCGGCCGCGACCGCAAGCAGACACTCCAGGCGGCGGCCGGCCGTGAGATCCCGGAAGAACCCGGCGGGCAGGCGACCGCCGGGGTCTACCGCGCACTGCTCCAGTATGCGTGTGACCAGCGCCGGAGTATTGCCTTCGGAAAAGTCGATTGCCAGATCATTCTCAGATATCCCGAACCGGCGCATACCCACGCCGGCCGACGGGAACATCCTCGAGAAAGAATGCGAAAAATCCGGCAGCAACTCACCCGCGGGCGATCTGGAAGCTGAATTCATGTGCCTGGCTCAGTTGTCAACCCAGAGGTACGTCGTCGCTCTCCTTGGGCTCCTTGGTATCGAGGTCCCTGTCCCAGCCTTCGAGTTCGATCTTGAGCGACTCGATGGCCACGGCATTGGCGTTGGCGTTGAGCTCGGGCATGGCCGTGTATTCGCTGACCCAGCAGTAATACAGAAAGTATCTGTAAACAACGTGCCCCTTCTCATTCATCATCTCAAGCGTCAGGTTCTTCTTGTAATCGGCGAGATCCATGGATGTATCGCCCGAATACGGATGCACCTTGTTGGCCCATTTCTCGAATTCGGGATCATGGGTCAGGCCGCGCTCCAGGGTGATGGCGTCGTAGGTTGTCCTGCCTGGCGACTTGTGGTCGGTACTGTTGTCACCGCCATCACGATGCTTCACCACCTCCGTCGTACGCTTCAACGCACTCACCTTGCTCACCCCGAGAACCGGCTTGTTGTCCCACAGAATTCTGAATTTGAAATTCTTGTAAGGGTCGAATCGCTTGGCGTTCTTCTCAAATCCTTTGCCCATGTGTTTCTCCTTCTAATGCTTATGCATCCGGGATCTGCTGGATGCTGATGATCACAAACTCAGCAGGCTTGAGGGGAGCAAACCCGACCTGGATATTGACGATGCCAAGGTTTCGATCGCTTGCGGTTGTCGTCTCCCCGTCGCATTTGACGAAAAACGCCTTGTCCGGCGTGGCTCCCTGGAAGGCGCCCTGCCGGAAGAGGCTCATCATGAAGGCGTTGAGATTCATCCGGATCTTGGCCCACAAGGGTTCGTCGTTGGGCTCGAAAACAACCCATTTGGTCCCACGAAAGAGCGACTCTTCGAGAAACAGAGCCAGACGCCGGATCGGGATGTATTTCCACTCGGAGCCAAAGTCGTCGCTGCCATCCAGGGTGCGGGCGCCCCAGTTCACGATGCCGTTGGGAAACTTGCGGATGCAGTTCACGCCGAGCTTGTTGAGCACGCCGTTCTCGGCGTCGGTCAGATTCAATTCGACGTCCAGAACGCCGCGCAAATCGGCCTCGGTGCCAGCGGGCGCCTTCCATACGCCGCGCTGAGAGTCCGTCCGGGCCATCAAACCGGCGATCATTCCCGACGGCCCGATCGACTTGACGATCCCGGCATCGCTGTACTTGACCCTTGGATAAAAGATCGCCGAATGTGACTTGACGATACCGGCGCGAAGTGAATTTACTTTCGCCGCATCCGCCTCCATCCTCTCGCCGTTTGTCCAGCTGCCGGGGGCGTCAAGCAGAAGAAACGCCCGCCTCTTTTCGCAATAGGTGGTTGCCGGCCCGAACAGCTGCTGATACTCACCTTCATCGATATCCCCGTCCTGCGGAATGACCATCAAGGTAAAAAGATCCACGCGATCGAGCGCATTGAACCCCGTATGGTCCAGGGCACTCCCCGTGTAATCTGCAACCGTCAGCGGGGTTCCGTCGTCATCACGGCCGATGGCCCCAGCCCCGTTCTGATGCGACCCAGTGCCGATATTGCCCAATGCGTATTGCCTGACATTGGAGGTGAACGCGGCACTGATGTCGGTCGTCGTACTCGTGAGCGGGTATGAGGTGTTCAGCATTCCGGTTTTGGGTTTGAACGCAATGCGATACCCCCCCCATACCTCGGCGGTCACGGGAGCGTCGGGTTTGTCATTGATATTTCGGGCGATCAGTTGGAGTTTTTCCCTGACACCATCCGAATGATTGGTCAATGCCGTGGCAAGAGCATCCTTGAACCAGCGGTCTGCCGCCGCCGTGGTTCTCAACAGGTTAGGAACCGGAGAATTCAGGTCGATGACATTCGGCGTCGGCGCGCCGCCAAAAACAAGCGTGGCAACATCGCTCTGAAGCAGCTTGGCCAGAGCGTTGGGGCTGCCCGAGAAATACGTTGCCGTGGCGACAGGTCGAAGATCTGAATATCTGGCGACTTCAATACCACCTTGGTCCAGCCCCATCATCAACGGCCCGGCAAGGTCGTTGGCGGTGGCGCGGCGCACCTTGACACTGAGCTTGTTCGCCGTGTTCGAACTTATTCTCAAGCCCCAGAGATTCGAACCTGCATCTATCTCTTCCAGGGAAACCGTTATCGCGAGCCCGCTGGCCGCCAGCTTGGGGTTGATCCGACCGGCAATTTCCGTCTCAAGCGCCGGCTTGGTGGTTGCGGTAAAGGAGGCGGGGTTGATCTGCCTCATATCGATGGATATGAAGGGACTGTCATTCACACTGATATCGAATTTACTGGCTGCGTTCGCCGGAACTGTCGGGTAAACCAGTTCATTCAATTTGTCCTTGATTTCAGTGAGATTCGCAACGGCAATAACGCGGCGGCATTCGCTGTAACCCACGATGGTGGACGATTCGATATTGAAGCCAGATACAAGTTGCGCATCAACCATCTTCGAACTCTGGGAAATGAAGGTTGGCGCATAACGCGACGATGCCGGATTCAGCGAAAGATTCAGGAACGTCTCATTCCGGACGATCACCCCACCCTCTTCCTGGGACACGTGAAGATTGAAACTTTCGTCCGGATTGATCGTGTTGTAGTCGACGGTCAGCCTGACGTTGTTGCCCCAGGCTCCGGCATCTTTTGCAATTACCCGTAAGACACTGGCTCCCGCAAGATTCTTCAAGGTGATGTCGGCCTTGCGGGCATTGTGAGCAAGCCGAACGACGTAACAATCCGTTCCGCCGTTGTCGAAGTACTGTTTGACGCTGGCTCCGATTTCACTTGCGGCGTGCCCGCCGGCGAACTCGCGCAAGAAATCGGAATGACTGAGACAGCGAACCGCCTTGTTGATCGGCCCCTTCAGGGTTCGACCGAAAAAGGCGGCGATCGATGTGGCCACACCCGTGATGGGCCTGACGCCGCTTGAAACTTCCTGGACATAGACGCCGGGATAGGTCGGCTGGATCGGCATGACAAGTTCTCCTGATGGCTGGTTTTCTTGGTGACAATCGATCCGAGCTCATTCGTGTATACCCTGTAGATGACTTTTCGACCCGAATCCCGCGATGCCGCCCCTTCTGGTTCGAACGCTGGGAATCGCCGACGGATGTGGGCTTTTCAAAGAGCCGATGGATTCCGCTTGCAGTATCAGGTAGGTCGTGCCTTACTGTCATCCCCAATTTACGGGATGTGTAAAAACACATGTAATACCTGTTAGCAACCACATGCTGTGACGAGAAACACTGCCTCCGTCCCGTGGTAGGGATTGGCTCTTTGTCCCCTCCTTCACTGATTTCTTTATGAGGAATTAAGAATGTACGGAGACAGCAAGATGCTGGCTATCTCGGTGCATGCTGAATCACTTTTCCGTCACCTGGAAAGCATCTCCATGCCGACAGCGAGCGCAGTGCGTTGCTGCATTAAGCGCGGTTTCCAGACCGTGGACCCGGATTGGCTGCCCGAGGCGCGCAAGCGCAAGTACAACTGGGACCGCAAGTCCCAGTTGCTGGTCAAGAAGCTCTAGGGCTCCTGGGCCCGGGCTGCCTCGGAGCCGGGCGCCA
This sequence comes from Rhodoferax sp. BAB1, assembly GCF_013334205.1. NCBI lineage: Bacteria > Pseudomonadati > Pseudomonadota > Betaproteobacteria > Burkholderiales > Comamonadaceae > Rhodoferax > Rhodoferax sp. BAB1. Next base: position 1,675,460 of record NZ_CP054424.1, read on the forward strand.
CGCGCGGCATCCGCACTTCGAACACCGAGCCTTGCCGCAGCGTGCTGCGCAGGTTGATCTGCCCGCCCAGCACACGGGTCACGGCGTTGAAGACGATGTGCAGGCCTAGGCCGGTCCCGCCCTGCCCCATCTTGGTCGTGAAGAAGGGTTCGAAGATTTTCTTCTGCAGTGCTTCGGGGATGCCCTGGCCGTCGTCCCCGATGCTGAACAGGATTTCCGTATCCGACACGGCCGCACCGGTGATGGTGATCGTGCCCGAGGCACGGTCGTCGAAGGCATGCGCCACGGCGTTGGCGATCAGGTTGGTCAGCACCTGGCCCAGCGCCCCGGGGTAGCTGTCCAGGGCCAGGCCCTGCGGCACGCGGACTTCGACACGCCAGGGCGTCTTCCTCAGCGTGGGCTGCAAGGTCAGCAGGACTTCGTCGACCACCTCCAGCAGCTCGAAGCGGCGGCGCTGTGAACTGGTCTGGTCCACCGCCACCTGCTTGAAGCTGGACACGAGCGTGGCCGCGCGCTGCAGGTTGCGCATGCTGATGGAGCAGGCCATCTCCACCGCCTCGGTGAAGCGCTGCAGGTCGGAATAGGTCATGCCCTCCTTGGCGATGCGGCGGAACTCCTTGAGGCGTTCGTCCAGGGTGGAGATGGCCATCAGGCCGTTGCCGATGGGCGTGTTGAGTTCGTGGGCCACGCCAGCCACCAGATTGCCCAGCGCGGCCAGCTTCTCCGCCTCCACCAGCTGAGCCTGGGCGAAGGTCAGGGTGTCGACCGTCTCGGTGAGTTTCAGGTTGGCCAGGCGCAACTCTTCGGTGCGCTGCTCGACGCGCTGCTCCAGCGCCACGTTCAGCTGGTGGATCTCGAGTTCGATGCGCCGCCGGTCGGTGATGTCCACCGTCATCATCAGCAGCAGGCGCTCCTCTCCGATCTCGGTCACCAGCGCGGAAATGCTGCACAGGATGGCGCGGCCGTCGGAACTGCGGCACCAGGCCTCGAAATCCTGGACCTGCCCCTGGCCCTGCACGAGTGCCAGGAAACGCACCCGGTCCGAATCGTCGAGCCAGTGGTTGATCTCCGCACCGGACAAGCCCACGACCGCCTCCCGGCTGCGCCCGAACAGCGTCTCCCACGAGTGGTTGACGGTCACGATGCGGTAGGCGCGACGCACGTCGGAAACCGACATGGGCGCCGGCGAGGCGTTGAAGATGGTCTCCAGCTTGAGCTCGTTGTTGCGCAAGGCCGCCTCGGCCTGCTTGCGCTGGGTGATGTCGATGTCCATGCAGACGAAGACCGGCTGCTCCGTCTCGCCCGGGATGCAGAAGGTCGAGGCCAGGACGTGCACGGAGTGCCCGTCCTTGTGCGTGAGCTCGTACTCGACCGGGCCCACGGCCAGGCCCGTGCGCCCGATGTCGCGCAGCGCCGCCAGGAAGCCGGCCACGCCGGCCGCGTTGCCGAACATCAGGGGATGATCGTCCAGGCGGGTGTGCATGGCCTCCTGCGCATCGAAGCCGTAGAGTTCGGTCGAGGCCTGGTTCCAGTAGAGCACCCGACCCTCGATGTCGAACCACTGGATGGCCACCGCCGGGGTCGACTCCAGCGTGGCCTTCATGCGCTGTTCACCGCGTTGCATGGCGGCTTCGCGCTGGAGGATGGCGTCGGCCATGCCGTCCAGGTCCTCGCTGAGCAGGCCGAACTCCCTGATCGATCCGATGCGCGCATCCGTGCGCGAAAAATCGCCGCGCGCGATCCGGTGGGCCCGCTCCGCCAACAGGCGGAACGGCTGCGACATGCGCGCCGCCCACAGGGGCGCGAGCGCCAGGCTGATGAGCATGGCGCCTGCGAAGCCCCCCAGCACCAGCAACAGGGTGACCCGGTAGCTGTAGTTGGACAGGCCGGCGGGCACCCCCGCGGCGATCACCCAGCCCAGTTTCTCGGTCCGGGTCCCGCCGACCAGGAGGCTCTGGCCGTTGATGACCTCGTAGACAGGCAGCGCCCCGCCTTGGAGGATGGCCTTGAAGGTGGAGGAATCGCTGTAGTCATGAAAAGGCAGCTGGGGGATGGGCTGGGTCGTGGCCAGCCCGCGGCCCCGCCGGTCGATGACCACCACCGCGCCCTCGTCGCTGAGCTGCACGCCCGAGATGAGCCGCAGCAGGCGCTCGGGCGGCATCTCTCCCACCACGGTGCGCCGGCCGGCGGGCAGCGCGACCCCCACATTGATCTGGCCCGACAGCACCGAGAGGTAACGGTCGCTCCAGACCGTCTGCCGGGACTGCGGGCTGGCGCGCCGCTGCGCCTGCAAGGCCTGGAACAGGCTGTTGCCGGCAAAGTCCATGCCCTCCAGGTTTTTCATGAAACGCTTGTCGCTGCTGTCGTCGTGCCCCGTGGCCAGCACCTTGCCCTCTTCGTCCAGCAGGGAAACGGCATCGAAAACCGAACCCTCGGCCACCAGCGCGTCCAGGTGCGCCTGCAAGGAGGCGGCGCTGCCCTGGCCGGCCAGCCTGGCCAGCGGCTGCAGCTGGCCCTCCACGCCTTCCATGAAACGGTCCAGCAGGCGTTGCACGTTCTCTGCGGCCAGCTGGGCCTGCGTGCGGCTGCGCTGCTCCACCTGGGGCAGGCGCACCAGCAGGATGGAGGTACCGACCACCAGGAAGGTGAGCACCGTGGCGGCTGCCAGCAGCAGGACCAGTGACGTACGCAGGCTGATGGATCGCATGCGTCCCCGTTACTCGCCGGCCACCACGAAACGCCCGCGGCGCACGACGGCGATAGAGGACTTGCCCACCACATCCCCGTTCCTGTCGAAGCTCCATTCGCCCTGCAGGCCCGGGTAGGGGCCGCTGGCCAGCAGCGCCTGCTTCAGGGTCTGGCCCCTGGCCTGCTGCCGCATGGCCTGGGCCAACGCCTGGGCCCCGTCGTAGGTGGCGATGCTGGCAAACCCCGGGTCGGACTTGAAGCGTTCGCGGTAGCTGGCGTGGAAGGCCTGGTAGCGCGGGGAGTTGTCGTCGCGGTTGAAGAGCTGCACCGTGGACATTTCCTCCACGGTGCGCCCGCCCATCTCCAGCAGCTGTTCGGTCGCCGACCAGGTGACGCCGATCGAGGCGTCGCGCCGCCCCTGGGCACGGACCGCCTGCACCAGGCGCACGGTGTCCACGGCATTGGCCACGTACATGATGGCATCCAGGCTCATGCCCTGGAGCTGGTTGACCGCATCGACATAACTGGCGTCCTGGCCCGAGGTGAAGGGAATGGCCGTCACCAGCCGCCCGCCGCGCGCCTGCAGGGCATAGCGAAAGGACTGGAGCCAGTCTTCGGCATAGGACTGGTTGCGGGTGTCGTAGATGGCCGCAATGCGCAGATAACCCAGGCCGTAGTTGTAGTCGGCGCTCTGGCGGGCCGTGTGCTGGGTGGAGGACAGGACCATCAGCAGGAGATCGTCACGCCCCGAGAGGCTGCTGCCGGTGGCGGTGGGGCTGACCAGGACCAGGCCGGTTTCCTCGCTGACGGGCAGGATGGCATGCGCCATGGCCGTGGTCATGGGCCCGATGATGGCCACGACCCCCCGGGCCGCGAGCTCGCGCACAGCGGCACGCGCCTGCTCCGGGTCCTGGCCGTCATCGCGCACCAGCAGTTCGAGCGGGCGCCCGCCGATTCCGCCGGCCGCATTGATTTCCGAGACCGCGAGTTGCACGCCCGCATAACCGGCGTCCCCGAGATCGGCCACGCTGCCGCTCAGCCCGGCCAGGTAGGCCAGCTTCAGGGGCTCGGGTGGTGTGCAGCCGGCCAGGGCCAGACTCAGGCCCAGGGCCAGCCAGGCAGTGCGATGGGCCGGCATGCTCAGGCCCCTTCCGGGCCCGGTCCGCCGCCATGCGCCTGCAGCCAGGGCAGCAGCTCCTCCAGCGGCATGGGCTTGGCATACCAGTAGCCCTGTGCTTCATGGCAACCCAGGCTGCGCAGGAACTCGGCCTGCTCGCGGGTTTCCACGCCCTCGGCCAGCACCGTCAGGCCGAGCTGCTGCCCCAGGGGGATGACCAGCTCGGCAATGCGGGCGCCACGGGTCTGGGTGTTGAGCACCTGGACGAAGGAGCGGTCGATCTTGATGCGGTCCACCGGCAGGCGGTCCAGATAGGCCAGCGAGGAGTAGCCGGTGCCGAAATCGTCGATGGCGATCGTGATGCCGAGCTGGCGGATGCGCTTGAGCAGGTCTTCGACCTTGTCCGTTCCCACGATGGCCACCGACTCGGTGATCTCCAGTTCCAGCTGGCCGGCCGGCACGCGCTCCTGCGCCAGGGCGTCCTGCAGGTCGGCCAGGAAGCGGGGGTGCGAGAACTGGTGCGCCGAAACGTTGACGGACATGCGCAGGCCCGGGTGCCCCTGCACCTCTATCTTCTGCAGCGCGCGCAGCGCGCTGCGCAGCACCCAGGCGCCGAGGTCGACGATCAGGCCGGAGCTTTCAGCGATGGGCAGGAAACGGTCCGGCGGGATGAAACGGCCGTCGTCGGCCTTCCAGCGCAGCAGCGCCTCGACCCCGAGGATGCGGCCGCTGTCCAGCGCCACCTGCGGCTGGAACATCAGGAACAGGCGCTCGCGCTGGAAAGCGGTGCGCAGGGCGTGCAGCAGGCGCGTGTGCTCGCGGGTCTCGCGCGCCGAGGAGGTGGTGTACCAGGCGTCCTGCCCGTGGCCGTTCATCTTGGCGCGCTTGAGGGCGATCCAGGCCTCCTTGAGCAGGTCGGCCCCGGTGATGCCCAGCGCTTCCTGCAGGTGCACCACGCCGATGGACACGCTGACCGTGTGCTCGATGTCGTCGAAGACGAAGGGCTGGGAAAAATGCCGGCGCAGCAAGTCCGGCTGCACGACGGCTTCAGGGGCCCAGACCGCAAAGGTGTCGTTGCTCACCCGGGCCAGTTCGCAGGGCGGCGGCAAGGCCTTGCGCAGGCGCTGCGCGGCCAGCTGCAGCAGGCGGTCACCATAGACATGGCCGAACATGTCGTTGATGCCGGAGAACTGGTCGATGTCGATCAGGGCCAGCGAGGTGCGCGCAATGCAGTCGGCATCGCCGCGGCAGGCCTCGAGTTTTTCCACCAGGGCGGCGCGGTTGTGCAGGCCGGTCAAGGTATCGGTATAGGCAGCCCGGCGCAGCTTCTCCAGAAGCTGCTGGTTCTGCCATTCGACGGCCATGTGGGCACAGAAGACGTCGAGCATGCGCAGGTCCACCGTCTGCGTCTGCTGCGGCGTCAGGTGCAGCCAGGCAACCAGGTCGCCCGTGGCGCCGGAACGCAGATGCAAGGCCGTGCCGCCCTCCATGCCCAGGCAACGCCGTTCCTCCAGGCAACGCTCGATCAGCGCCAGCAGGTCCGGGCCGGCATGTGCCGAGGGCGGGGAACCGACGGCCTCCTGCGGGTATCGCCCCGCAACCGCCAGCAGGGTCAGGCTGCGGGGACCACTCTGCTGGTCGGCGATGAAACCGTCGGGGGCGGCACCGAAGTAGGCCGCCAGCATCAGCAGCAGATCGGCCGCGCCGGGCGTGTCTGCACCGGCATAGGCCTTGAGCCGCTGGCCGCTGTCGATGATCTTTTCCAGGTTCGCGCGCGCGCGCGCCTCCTGGCACAACTGCGCGTAGGTACGCAAGGCGACCGACAGCGCGGCATAGAGCTTGGCCTGGGTCAGCTCGCTCTTGGACTTGTAGTCGTTGATGTCGTACTTGCGGATGGTTTCGATCTCGGGCGCATACCCGGGCTGGCCGGTGCGCAGGATGATGCGTGTGCAGTTCAGGCCGAGTTCGCCCCGGATCCTGGCGATGATGTCCAGGCCGGCGGTGGGTGTCTCCATCACCACGTCGAGCAACACCACGGCAATGTCCGGCTCCACGGCCAGCATGCGCAGAGCCTCGGCGCTCGAATGCGCGTGCAGCAGCTCCAGTGGGCGGTCCGAGACCTGCAGCTTGTCCAGGGCGAAGCGGGTGGCCTGGTGCACCTCGTGGTCGTCATCGACCACCAGGATGCGCCAGGGCTCGGTCAGCGTTTCGGCTGGCGCCGGCTCATCACGAAAAACGACCTGGACGTTGATGGCATTCATGCTTCAGTCTGTCAGCGATTTCATCGTACGCCAATTGACCGGCCCTGCAAATATCAGGCCGGCACTGAAGTCGAGAAAGCATCAAATACTGCGCAGTGGCAGGCAGCATCAGTGGTCTGACACTCATGAAACGCGGGTAATCCCTAGCAGGCCAGCCTCCCGAAAAAGTCCGGGGGGGGGCCTCATTCCGCAAGCCGGGGCGCCAGGCGTTCGAAGCGCTGTTCCATCACTTCATTGCCCCACTGCCGGCCCGGCTGCTCGTGTACCAGGCGAAAGCCCTGTTTCTCGTAGAGATGACGCGCAGCCTGCAGGCCAGCGAAAGTCCAGAGGCTGGTCCTGGCATAACCCCGCTCATCGCAAAAAGCCAGCGCGCTGCCCAGCAGGCGTGTGCCTATGCCCGAACCGCGCAGGCGGTCCGAAGTGATGAACCAGCGCAGATGAGCCCCTTCCGTAGGGGCATGCAGGCCGTCGATGGCGATGGCGCCTTCGACCCGGCCGTCGGCCAGTGCCAGCCAGAGTCCATCACGCGCCTCCTCGTAACGCTCGCAGAAGGCTGCCAGTTCACGCGCGACCCGGCTCTCGAAATACACACCGAAACCCGACTGCTGGGCGTAATAGTCCGCATGCAGCGCGGTGATCCGGCCGATGCAACCTGACAGATAACCCTTGTGGATGCTGATCTCCAAGGGAGGCCCCTCTCAACCCAGTGCGACCAGCCGCTTTTCTTGCCGTGCCGTCAGGCGCGCGATGTCGGTGATGTCCTGCGCCGACAGCTTCGGGCCCGGCTTGCGCACGGCCTCCGAGGCGATGATGCCGCGCTTCATCAGGATGTGCTTGCGCACGGCCAGGCCGATATTGGCCTGCTGCTCGTAGCGCGCCAGCGGCAGGTAGGCGTCGAACAGATCGTGCGCACGCTCGATATCGCCGCGTGCATGGGCGGCACAGACGTCCACCATCATCTCGGGGTAGGCAAAGCCGGTCATGGCGCCGTCGGCGCCGCGCGTGAGCTCTTCCGGCAGGAACAGGCCGCCGCCGTTGCCGGTGAGGATGGAAACGCGCTGGAGTTCACCCTTGTCGCTGGCCGCGCGGATGGCACTGAGCTTGGCCAGGCCCGGGCTGTCCTCGTGCTTGAGCATCACGCAGGTGGGCGAGTTCTTCAGGATCTTCAGGATGACAGCGGTGGACATCTGTACGCCGGTGGCCACCGGATGGTCCTGCAGCACCCAGGGCACGTCGGGGCCCAGGGTCTCGTTGACCATGTCGAAATAGGCGGTGATCTGGTCGTCGGTACGCACGGTGGACGGCGGCGCCACCATGACACCGGCCGCGCCCAGGGCCATCACGCTTTGCGTGAGTTCGCGCATGGGTGCAAAACCCGGCGACGAGGCACCCACCACCACCGGCACCCGGCCCTGGACCCGCGCCAGCACCTGTTTGACGAAGGTGCGCGACTCTTCCATGGTGAGCTTGGGCGCCTCGCCCATGATGCCCAGCACGGTCAGGCCGGTTACGCCTTTTTCCAGGCAGAAGTCCACCATGCGGTCGGTGCTGGCCAGGTCCAGCGCACCGCTGTCGCTGAAGGGGGTGACGGCGATCAGGTAGACGCCCTTGGCGTTGCGATCCAGTTGGGAGTTCACGTGGGGGTTCCTCGTTTGTAGCCAGCGGCCGAGCATAGCGCCTGGCGTCTCCACACCATGAAAAACGGCACCCGCAGGTGCCGTCCGGTTCATGCCTTCGGTCGACTCAGAAGGTCTCCCAGTCCCCGTCCGCCGCGGCTGTCGCCGGGGTCGATGCCGCGGGGCGGCGGAGTTCGCTGCCCGGTGCCTTCGCCGGTCGCGCCGGCTTGGCACCCCCGCCCTGGATCTCGTTCTTGAACTGCACAATCAGGCGCGTGACTTTCTGCGAGGCGCGGGAGAAGGCTGTGTCGCTCTCCAGCATCTTCTCGGCCTCAGTACCGGCGCCGTTGTTGATGCTGCGGGCCACCTTGCCGGCCTCGTCGTGGAACTCGCGATGCGCCCCGAGCAGTTCGACGAAGCTGGGCTTGCTGCCGAACTTGCCCTGGCCGCTGCCGTGCAGCCACTTGCCCAGCGGGCACTGGTCATCCCGGCAGATGGTGTCGGCATCGACCTGCTCACCGTGCATGGCAGCCGCACGCAGCTTGCTGCGCCAGTCGGCATGGGCCTTGATGGCGCTGTCCAGGTCGATGCCTGCACTGTTCGCACTCTGGCCCAAGGTGGGGCGATCGGTGCCGCCATAAGCCGGCGCCGGGGTCGAGCGCACCTGCAGGCTCGAAGCGACCGGTGCCAGACTGCCACCCGATGCCGCATCGAGCTTGAAGACGGCCACGGTCTGCACCAGCTCCTGCGCCTGGCTCCTGAGGCTGGAGGCCGCTGCCGCCATTTCCTCCACCAGGGCCGCGTTCTGCTGCGTGGCCTGGTCCATATTGGTCACGGCCTCGCCGATCTGCGCCACACCCTGGCTCTGCTCGGAGCTGGCCGCGCTGATCTCGCCCATGATGTCGGTCACGCGCCGGATGCTGGCCACCACCTCGTTCATGGTACTGCCGGCCTGGTCCACCAGGGCCGTGCCCTGCCCGACCCGCTCCACGCTGTCGGTGATGAGGGTCTTGATCTCCTTGGCGGCTTCGGCGCTGCGGCCGGCCAGGCTGCGCACCTCGCTGGCCACCACGGCAAAACCGCGGCCCTGCTCGCCGGCGCGGGCCGCTTCCACGGCCGCGTTCAAGGCCAGGATGTTGGTCTGGAAGGCAATGCCGTCGATCACGCTGATGATGTCGGCGATCTTGCGGGAGCTGTCGTTGATGCCCTTCATGGTGTCCACCACCTGGGCCACCACCTCACCACCCTGCACGGCCACCGTGGACGCGCTCTGCGCCAGCTGGTTGGCCTGGCGGGCGTTGTCGGCGTTCTGCTTCACGGTGGAAGAGAGCTCTTCCATCGAGGCCGCGGTTTCTTCCAGCGCGCTGGCCTGGCTTTCGGTGCGAGCGCTCAGGTCCTGGTTGCCCTGGGCGATCTCGGCGCTGGCGGTGGAGACGGATTCACTCCCCTGGCGCACCCGGCTCACGATCTGCGCCAGGTTGCTCTGCATGGCCGTGAGCGACTGCAGCACACGGGCCACTTCGTCCTTGCCCGTGGCCTGCACCTGCAGGCTCAAATCCCCCTGGGCCACGGCCTCGGACAGGTTGACGGCATCCCCCAGGGAACGCGAGATGCCGCGGATCAGGGCCAGGCCCAGCACCCAGGCAAACACCACACCGATCGCGATGGCAGCAATGGAGACCGCGAAGATCGTCTGGTAACGCGCCTCGGCTGCGTCGTATTCCTGCTTGGCCACGTCCAGCTGCAGCTTGATCAGCGTCTGGGATGCGGCGTTGGCCTTCTCGTAGAGCACCGGCAAGGCGTCCTGCACCAGGGAGGCCAGCTGGGGGATGTCGTCGGTGCGCATGGCCACGATGGAAGGACGCAGGCCTTCGGCGACATAACGGCCGCGCGCTGCTGCAAATTCCTTGGCCAGCCTGGCTTCCTCCTCCGTCTGGGCTGTGGCCATATAGGTCTCCCAGAGCTTGGTGATGGCCGCGATATTGCCCTCGATCTTGGCGCTATTGAGCTTGACCGCCTCGGCCCCCGGGGCCATCAGCGTGATCAACGCCAGCATGCGGTTCTGCTGCATCATGGAGTCGATCTGCGCCAACTGGGCGGCCGGTACCGTGCGGTCTTCATAGACCGTGTGGAGAGCAGCGTTGGCCCTGTTGATGCCAAAGAGGCCGATCGCGCCGATGACGATCAGCAAGCCCGACAGGACGGCCAGCAGCACCAGCAGGCGGGTGGAAATTTTCAGGTTGTTCATGTCGCTAGATCCTCTGTACCAAGCCCAAGCCCAAACCGGGCACGGCCATCCATGGCCAGACCATTATGGCGTGGCGGCAGCGGAGGAAAAAGCGAGAAAAGGCGAGAAAAAACCGGGTTCAGCGAACCGGACGGCGCCACAGCAGGGCCAGGCCGACCAGGGCAAAGGCCGCGAACCACAGGAAGGACCAGTTGGCGATGGAGCCGCCCAGGAAGGTCCAGTCGATGGCCGTGCAGTCGCCCGATCCCTTGAAGATCATGGGAATGGCGCGCTGCAGGGGGAAGTTTTCGATCATGCCGTAGAAGTCGCGCCCGCAGGTGGCGATCTCGGGCGGGTACCACTGCAGCCAGCTCTGGCGCGCGGCGACGAAGGCGCCAAAAATGGCCAGCACGGCCAGCAGCCCGGCAAGTGCCACCTGGGTACGGCGACCCGAAACGGCGGCACCGATGGCGGCCACCACGGCGATCAGCACCATGGTGTAGCGCTGCACGATGCACATGGGGCAGGGTTCCAGTCCCACCACGTGCTGCAGATAGAGGCCGAAGCCCAGGAGGGCGAGACAACTCAACAGGATGACGCCCATGATCCGGCGCGTCCCCAAACGATCAAACATGATGGCTCCAACGGAATCGATGACCCATATGGATCACGAGGCATCGATAAGGTTTCCAAAAACCGACGACAATTTCGCATTATTGTTCTTTTCGAACCAAGGAATCTCGACATGGCACGCATGGTCAACTGCATCAAGCTCGGCAAGGAAGCCGAGGGCCTGGACTTCCCGCCCTACCCGGGCGAGTTGGGCAAGCGCATCTGGGAAAGCGTCAGCAAGGAAGCCTGGGCCGCCTGGCTCAAGCACCAGACCATGCTGGTCAACGAGAACCGCCTGAACCTGGCCGATGCGCGCGCCCGCCAGTACCTGGCCCGCCAGATGGAGAACCATTTCTTCGGCAGCGGCGCCGATGCTGCGGCGGGTTATGTCCCGCCGAGCGCCTGAGAGATACACCTCCCCACCGTGAACGAAGCGGCGCGCACTTTGCTGCCGCCGCCAGCGGCCGGCCGGCCGGCGTGGCGCGTGCTCGACACGCGCTTGGATGCAACACGCCTGTTCGCGTTATGGCAAGCCTGGGGGGATGAAACGCAGCGCCCCCTTGTGCTGCACATTGTCGCCCTCACCACCTCGCCGCCTTCAACCCAGACGCTGCGGGCCAGCGCCCCCCCTGAACAGGCGACGCTGGCCGATGAGTTGCTGGTGCAGTGGACCGGCCTGCTGCCCGGCATGCACCGCCTTTCCCTCGCCGAGGGCCGGCTGCAACTGACGCTGGGCGTGGGCGAACTGCAAACCCTGCTGCGCGAACAGCAGTTCGAAGCCGATGCCGTTTTTCTCGACAGCACCTTGCCCTGGGACCGCTGGAGCCTCAAGGCCCTGGCACGCTGCTGCCGGCGCGGCACGCAGCTGGCCTTCGACACGCTGACGCCGGAGCTGCACAAGCTGCTGCCGGAAAGCGGCTTCGTGCTGGAAGCCGACCACGCACGCTACGACCCGCCCTGGGACCTCAAGACCAGCCGCGAAACACTACGCACCGAGGCAGCCACACCCGGTACTTGCGTGGTGATCGGCGCCGGCCTGGCCGGGGCCAGCGTGGCCGCAACCCTGACCCGGCGCGGCTGGTTGGTAGAGGTGCTGGACGCCGCGCCCGAGCCGGCCGCCGGCGCCTCGGGCCTGCCGGCCGGTCTGCTGGTGCCCCATGTCTCCACCGATGACAGCCCGCGTTCGCGCCTCACGCGCGCCGGCCTGCGCCTGATGCGCAGCGAAGCGCAGCGCCTGCTGCAGGCCGGGCAGGACTGGGAAGACAGCGGCGTGCTGGAACAGCGCCTGGACGACAACCCTGGCCTGCCGGCCCATTGGCCTGTCGAAGGTCAGCAGATCACCCGCCCGGCCTCCACGGGCACCGAACCCTGGCGCGCGGGCATGGCGGCCGTGCCTGCGTTATGGCACGCACAAGCCGCGTGGATCAAGCCGGCACGCCTGGTACAGGCCTGGCTCAAGCACAGCGGCGTGTCCTTCCGGGGCCAGACGAAGGTGGAGCGGCTGCAACGCACCGGTACACAGTGGCAGCTGCTGGACCGCGAAGGCAAGCTGCTCACCAGCGCCAGCCATGTGGTTCTGGCCAATGCGGCCGATGCGCCACGCCTGCTGGCCCCGCTGGGCCTGAGCACCCAAATACCGGCCTTGCAGGAAATGCGTGGTGTGATGAGTAACGGCCTGCGCCAGCCGGGTGATGAGAGCGCCCTGCCTCCCTACCCCGTCAACGGCCTGGGGAGCCTGATCCCGGCTGTGCCCACTGCGGACGGGCTGGCCTGGTATGCCGGTGCCACCTACGAAGACGCGGCACAGCCAGCGGCCCTTGCCAGCGAACACCACCGCACCAATCTCGACAAGCTGTCCACCCTGCTGCCCGCCGCCGCGCAACGGCTGGCACCGTCCTTCGCTCCCGGAGCCGCTCGCGGCTGGGGTGGCACACGCTGCGTCAGCGCCGACCGCCTGCCCCTGGTCGGCCCGCTGCAAGAGGGCACTCAGCCCACGCTGTGGATCAGCGCCGCCATGGGCTCACGCGGCCTGAGCTTCGCCATGCTCTGCGCGGAACTGCTGGCCGCCCGCCTGGGCGCCGAACCCTGGCCCGTGGAAACCAGCTTGGCGCGTTTCCTGCACGCACGACGGGCAGCCTCACACCACGAGGAAATTTAGCCCGACAATGCGGCCATGATTCTTGTCGCTGGCTCCGCCAATCTCGATTACGTGGTGCGTGCACCGCACATCCCCGCTCCCGGTGAAACGGTGCTGGGCCATGACTTCAGGACCTGGCCCGGCGGCAAGGGCGCCAACCAGGCCGCGGCCTGCCGCAAGGCCGGCGGCCACACCACCCACATGCTGCTGGCCCTGGGCCATGACGCCCAGGCCCTGACGATCGAAAACTCCTTGAGCGAAGCCGGCGTGCACCTGCACCGCGTGCTGGTGACGGATGCGGCCACCGGCACCGCTTTCATCTGCGTGGACGAGCATGGCGAAAACGCCATCACGGTCGCGCCCGGCGCCAACAGCCATCTGCGAGCGGAACACCTGCCCGCGCTGGACGGCTACAGCCACCTGATGCTGCAGCTGGAAATCCCCATGGACACGGTGCTGGCCTATGCGCGTGCCGCCCATGCCCATGGTGTCAAGGTCGTCCTCAATGTGGCGCCAGCGCACCCGCTCCCGCCCGAGTTGCTGCAGCTGGTGGACATCCTGCTGGTCAACGAAGGCGAGCTGGCCACATTGGCGGGCACGCAGGGCAGCATTGCCCAACAATTGCAGCGCCTGGCCGTGCCTTGCGTGGTCGTCACGCTGGGCTCCCGCGGTTGCTGCGCCAAGGTCAACGGGGCGCTGAGCACGCAGGCGGCCTTCCCCATCACACCGGTGGACAGCACGGGCGCAGGCGACACCTTCTGCGGCGTCCTGGTGGCGCGTCTGGCCCAGGGCCATGCCATGGGCGATGCGCTGCGCCATGCCAGTGCGGCCGGCGCCCTGAAGTGCCTGAAGCCGGGCGCGCAAAGCGGCATTCCCACGGCGGTGGAGGTGGAACTGTTCCTGGCGCGCCAGCCGCACACGGCGTCCGAAGCAGACGCCGCCCTGCGCGCTTATTGCGGCATCGCATGAACGCCCGCCACCCGCTCATCCTCGACTGCGACCCCGGCGTCGACGACGCCATGGCGCTGTATTTCGCGCTGGCGCACCCGGACGTCGAGCTGCTGGGCATCACCACGACCTTCGGCAACGTCACCGTGGCGCAGGCCACGCACAACGCGCTGTACCTGTGCGCCCTGGCCGGCCGCGAGCTGCCGGTCTGCTCCGGCGTGGCCACGCCCCTGCGCAAGGCGCCCCTGCAGCCCGACGCGGAGATCCACGGCGCCGACGGCCTGGGCAACCTGCCGCTGCGTGCCGCCCTGCCCCGCGGGCCGGATGAGCGCTCGGCCGCCCGCTACATCGTCGAGCAGGCCCGGGCCCACCCCGGCGAAGTCAGCGTGGTGGCCGTCGGCCCGCTGGGCAACCTGGCGCAGGCCCTGCGGCTGGAGCCGCACTTGCCCGCCTTGCTCAAGCAGGTCATCGTGATGGGTGGCAGCATCAGCGAACCCGGCAATGTGTCGCCGGTGGCCGAGTCCAATATCTGGCACGACCCGCATGCGGCCGACATCGTCCTCACGGCCGGCTTCCCACTCACCCTGGTCGGGCTGGACGTGACACACCGCGTACGCATGCCGCTGGCCCTGTTTGAGCGCCTGGCAGCCCGGCACCAGCACCCCGCCACCGACGCCCTGCTGCACGCCGTGCGTTTTTATGCCGGTTTCTACGGCCGCATCGAGCCGGAACTGGCGGCGCTGCCGGGCTGCTACGGCCACGACCTGCTGGCCATGATGTACCTGGTGCAACCGGAACTGTTCAGCACCCAGGCTGGCCGGGTGCGCGTGGTCACCGAAGGCTTGGCCGAGGGCCAGACCATCATGGACCGGCGCGAGCACATCCCCTACCCCCAGCCGGGCTGGGAAGAGCAGATCCCCCGCATCCAGGCCTGCCTGCAGGTCGATGCGCCGGCCTGCCTGGCCCTGGCCGAAAGCACGCTGGCGAGCAACTGGCTCTCACGCTGACCGGACCTTCAGCCCGGTCCGAGTCATCCTTTATTACTGCTGGTTATAGGAATCCAAGAAAAATGTAGTTTGGAATCTGAAGCCCCGCTTCTACAGTCGCGTCCATGCATGACGTGGCGTTCATTTTTGCGGGGTTCCTGGTCGGGCTGATCGTCGGCCTGACGGGCGTGGGCGGCGGTTCGCTCATGACGCCCATCCTGATCTTCTTCTTTGGTGTCAAACCGCACCTGGCCATCGGCACGGACCTGCTGTTCGCCGCCTTCACCAAGCTGGGCGGCACCGTGCGTCTGGCCCGCCAGCGTGTGATCGACTGGCGCATCGTGGGCAGCCTGTCGGCGGGCAGCATCCCGGCCGCCCTGATCACCCTCTACGTCCTGCACCGGGTCGGCCCGGCCAACCCGACCGTGCAGGGCCTGATGACCAGCACCCTGGGCGCAGCCCTGCTGCTGACCGCCGCCGCCACGCTCTACAAGGCCGTGCGCGGCAAGGCCCTGCCGGCCAGCCTCGCCGCCGGCCAGGAAGCCGCCGCCGCCACGCCGCGCCACTGGAGCCTGCCCCTGCTGCTGGGCGCCCTGGTGGGCACGCTGGTGACGCTGACCTCGGTGGGCGCCGGCGCCATCGGCGTCAGCGTGCTGCTGATCGTCTACCCCCTGCTGCCGCTGCCGCGCATCGTGGCCGCCGATATCGCCTACGCCGTGCCCCTGACCCTGGTGGCCGGCCTGGGCCACGCCTCGCTGGGGTCGGTGGACTGGAGCCTGCTGACCCTGCTGCTGGCCGGTTCCCTGCCGGGCATCTGGCTGGGCACCCACCTGATGCACCGCATCAACGAGCGCGTGGTGCGCTCCGCCCTGTCCGTGCTGCTGGCCTGGGCCGGCCTCAAATTGATTGCGATCTGACCATGTACCAATACACCGACTTCGACCGCCAGTTCGTGCGCCTGCGCGCCGAACAGTACCGCGACCAGCTGGAACGCCACCTCTCGGGCCAGCTCGGCGCCGAGGAGTTCCGCCCCCTGCGCCTGCAGAACGGCTGGTACGTGCAGCGCCATGCACCCATGCTGCGCGTGGCCGTGCCCTATGGCGAACTCTCCAGCGCCCAGGTCCGCGTGCTGGCCCGCATCGCCCGCGAATTCGACCAGCCCGGCAACGAGATCTTCCAGGGCGCCGTGGCGGCACAGAACAAGCTGGGCGACATCCAGCTGCGCGACGGCAAGGCCATCGGCAGCCGGCTCTCGACCGGCTATGCCCACTTCACGACCCGGCAGAACGTGCAGTACAACTGGATCCCGCTGGACAAAAGCGCCGACGTCATGGACCTGCTGGCCTCGGTGGGCATGCACGGCATCCAGACCAGCGGCAACTGCATCCGGAACATCACCAGCGACGCGCTGGCGGGCATTGCCGTGGACGAGGTGGCCGATCCGCGCCCCTTTGCCGAGATCCTGCGCCAGTGGAGCACGCTGCACCCCGAGTTCGCGTTTCTCCCCCGCAAGTTCAAGGTCGCCATCACCGGTGCGCGCGAAGACCGCGCGGCAACAGCCTGGCACGACGTGGGCCTGCAGCTGTTGCGCAACGAGGCCGGCACCCTGGGCTTCAAGGTGCTGGTGGGCGGCGGCATGGGCCGCACCCCGGTGATCGCCACCACCATCCGCGACTTCCTGCCCTGCGACCAGGTCCTCAACTACCTGGAAGCCGTGGTCCGCGTCTACAACCGCTGGGGCCGCCGCGACAACAAGTACAAGGCACGCATCAAGATCCTGGTGAAGGCCGAGGGCCAGCGTTACATCGACGAGGTGGAAGAGGAATACCGCCAGATCGTCAACGTCGATGGCGCCCCGCACACCATCACCGCCGCCGAGTTCGAGCGCGTCGGTACCTCCTTCGTGCCGCCCACATTGACCTGCGACCGCAAGAGCGCCGACGCCAAGATCGCCCAGATCCTGCGCGCGGCCGCCGAGGACGACATCGAGTTCGGCCGCTGGCTGCAGCGCAACGTCAGCGCACACAAGAACCCCGACCTGCGCGCCGTCACCCTGTCCTTCAAGCGCCTGGGCCAGGCCCCGGGCGACGCCACCGCGACCCAGCTCGACGCCGTGGCCGACCTGGCCGAGCGCTACAGCGGTGGTGAGGTGCGGGTGACCCACGAACAGAACCTGCTGCTGCCCTGGGTGCGCTGCGACCAGCTCGCCGAGCTCTGGCGCGAGGCCCGCCACCTGGGCCTGGCCAAGCCGAACATCGGCCTGCTGAGCGACATGATCGCCTGCCCCGGCGGCGACTTCTGCGACCTGGCCAACGCCCGCTCGCTGCCCCTGGCCGAGGCCATCACGGCACGCTACCAGGACCTGGACGAACTGCACGACCTGGGCGAGATCGACCTGCACATCAGCGGCTGCATCAACTCCTGCGGCCACCACCACAGCGGCCACATCGGCATCCTGGGCGTGGACAAGGACGGCAAGGAGTGGTACCAGGTCACCGTGGGCGGCTCCGACGGCAAGCTGCTGTCGGGCGAGCCGGTGCCGGGCAAGGTCATCGGCCCCTCCTTCTCCGCCCATGAGGTGCCGGACGTGATCGAGGCCCTGCTGGACACCTACCGCGAGCAGCGCCAGGACGGCGAGGCCTTCATCGACACGCTGCGCCGTGTCGGCAGCGAACCGTTCAAGCAGGCCGGCCAGCAGGCCCGCCACGAAACCGGCCATGAAGCCGCCGCCACGGCCTGAAGAAAGACCCAAGATGAAACTGATGCACGCTGACACCGCGACGACCGAGCCCCAGGACCTGCGGGTGCTGGTTGTGGCCAACGACGCCGACCCGCGCGCCCTGTCACTGGACGGCGTGACCCGCATCGACCTGCACTTTCCCAGTTTCACCGACGGGCGTGCGCACAGCCAGGCGCACCTCTTGCGCCGCCGCCTGGGCTACCAGGGCGAGATCCGCGCCACCGGCGACGTGCTGGTCGACCAGCTGCCCCTGCTGGCACGCAACGGCTTCGATGCTGCCGTGCTGCGCGCCGACCAGGACCCGGCCGTGGCCGAGCGCCAGCTGGCGCGCTTCAAGAGCCATTACCAGGGCGACGCCGTCGTACCACGTCCACGCTTCGTGCAGGCCGCCTGAGCCGAAAGCCATCACATGAAAGCCACCGAACTCAACGCCCGCGCCAGCAGCGACTACACCGCCAAGCTGGCCCGCACGCAGGCACTGCTGCAGCAGGCCGCGCGCGAATACGCCCCCGTGATGCCCGGCGGCCCCTCCCTGGTCAGCCTGGCCTGCAGCCTGGGCGCCGAGGACATGGTGCTGGCCCACCTGATCAACACCTTGCAGTTGAACATCGGCATCTTCGTGCTCGACACCGGCCGCCTGCACACGCAGACCCTGGAGCTGATGCACCAGCTCAAGGCCACGTCCCGCGCACCGGTGGAAATCTTCCAGCCGCAGACCGAGGCCGTGGTGGTTTTCGTGCAGCGCGAGGGCAAGGACGCCATGTACCGCAGCATCGAGTTGCGCAAGGCCTGCTGCCATATCCGCAAGATGGAGCCGCTGGAACGCGCCCTGGCCGACAAACGCGCCTGGGTCACCGGCATGCGCCGCGAGCAGTCCGGCGCGCGCGCCGAAGTGCCCTTCGTCGACGACAGCAATGCCCACCGCCTCAAGTTCAACCCCCTGGCCGAGTGGACCTGGGGCGACGTCTGGTTCTACATCCAGCAGAACAAGGTGGCCTACAACCCCTTGCACGACCAGTTCTACCCCAGCATCGGCTGCGAGCCCTGCACCCGCGCGATTTCGCTGGGCGAGGACTTCCGCGCAGGGCGCTGGTGGTGGGAAAACGAAAGCGCCAAGGAATGCGGTTTGCACGTCAAACCGCATTCCAGCCACGAAGTGGCCGTGTCGCAAAGCGACACGCATGGCGCTTTCGTTTCGGCGCAGGCTGACTTCAGCGCAGCTGAAGTCAAGAGCTCGCCAGAGCCCGGCCGTAGCCAAAACGAGGCCGCCAAGGAGTGCGGCTTGCACGTCCAGCAGGAACCCCTGAAACAAGGAGCGCAAGCATGAACGCCCGCACCGAACACGAATTACTGAACGCCACCGTGCACCAGCTGAGCAACGCCCACCTCGACGCGCTCGAGGAAGAAACCATCTTCATCCTGCGCGAGGTGGCCGCCACTTTCGAGCGCCCGACCCTGCTGTTCTCGGGCGGCAAGGACTCGCTGGTGCTGCTCAAGTGCGCCGAGAAGGCTTTCGGGGGCAAGGCAGGCCCCTGCGGTAGCGGCCGCCTGCCCTACCCGCTGCTGATGATCGACACCGGCCACAACTTCCCCGAGGTGACGGCCTTCCGCGACCAGCGCGCGACAGAGCTGGGCGCCGAACTCATCGTGCGCAAGGTGGAAGACTCCATGCAACGCGGCACCGTGCGCCTGGCCCACCCGGGCGAAAGCCGCAACGTGCACCAGTCGGTCACGCTGCTGGAGGCCATCGAGGAACTCCGCTTCGACGCGCTGATCGGTGGCGCCCGCCGCGACGAGGAAAAGGCCCGCGCCAAGGAGCGCATCTTCTCCCACCGCGACAGCTTCGGCCAGTGGGCTCCGAAGGCCCAGCGCCCCGAACTCTGGACCCTGTTCAACACCCGCCTGGTCCCGGGTGAGCATTTCCGCGTCTTCCCGATCTCCAACTGGACCGAGCTGGACGTCTGGCAGTACATCGAGCGCGAACAGATCGAGCTGCCCTCGATCTATTACACGCACCAGCGCGAGGTCGTGGACCGCCGCGGCATGCTGGTGCCGGTCACGCCGCTGACCCCACCGCGCGAGGGCGAGCAGGTCGTGGTGCGCGACGTGCGCTTTCGCACCGTGGGCGATATCACCTGCACCTGCCCCGTGGCCAGCACGGCCGCCACGGCCGCTGACATCGTGATCGAAACCCTGGCGGCCGAGGTCAGCGAACGCGGCGCCACGCGCATGGACGACCAGACTTCGGACGCCTCGATGGAAAAACGCAAGAAAGACGGTTATTTCTGATGAACGCACTCAAATTCATCACCTGCGGCTCGGTGGACGACGGCAAGAGCACGCTGATCGGCCGCCTGTTGGTCGACACCCGCGCCGTGCTGCAGGACCACCTGGCCGGCGTGCAGCGCCAGGGCCAGACCGACCTGGCCCTGCTGACCGACGGCCTCTCGGCCGAGCGCGAGCAGGGCATCACCATCGACGTGGCCTATCGCTACTTCAGCACCGAGACGCGCAAGTTCATCATCGGCGACGCGCCGGGCCACGAGCAGTACACCCGCAACATGGTCACGGCAGCATCGAGTGCTGACGCCGCCGTGGTGCTGGTCGACGCCACCAAGCTGGACTGGCGCAAGCCGGCCCTGGCCCTGCTGCCGCAGACGCGCCGCCACAGCCTGCTGCTACAGCTGCTGCGTGTACCCTCCATCGTCTTCGCCGTCAACAAGCTCGACGCGGTGGACGACGCCGCGCTGGCCTTCCGCCACATCCATGACGCCCTGCAGGCCTTCGCGCTCAGCGCCGGCCTGGCCGTGCGTGCCACCGTGCCGGTCTCGGCCCTGCAGGGCTGGAACGTGGTCGATGCGCCTGAGCAGGACGGCTGGTGCGGCTACCACGGGCCGACCCTGCTGGACATCCTGGAGCAGTTGCCGGTGACGGCCGCCGACACGGCCCTGCCCCTGGCCTTTCCGGTGCAGTGGGTGGAAAAATTCTCTTCCTCCAGCGACACCAGCCAGGGCCGCCGTGTCTTCTGGGGCCGGGTGGCTGCCGGCGGCGTGAAGGCGGGCGACACCGTGCGCATCTTCCCCAGCGGGCAGAGCGCCACCGTGGCCCAGGTGCTGAACCACGTACGCCAGGGCGGCAGCGTGAGTGCCGGGCACAGCGCCGGCATCGTGCTGGACCGCGAAGTGGACGTTTCCCGCGGCGACTGGCTGCTGGCCGCCGGCCAGGACCAGACCTCGCGCGAGCTGCTGGCCACCGTGGCCTGGATGGACGACGAGCCCCTGGTGGCCGGCCGGGTCTACTGGGCCCTGCACGGGCACCGCTGGGTCAAGGCCCGCATCAAGCGCATCGTGCACCGCCTGGACATCAACACCCTGGCCGAGGAGGACGCCACCCAGCTGGAGCCCAATGCCATCGGCCACGTGGAACTGGCCCTGCAGGAGGCGATTCCGGCCCTGTCTTTTGGCCGCTCCCGCAGCCTGGGTTCGCTGATCCTGGTGGACACGGCCAGCCACAAGACCTCGGGGGCGGTGCTGGTGAATTGACCTCCCGGGGATTGATCCATCTCAACAACCCTCTGTCCGACAAGGGCGAGAATCCCATTGATCTTCAAAAGCCAATAAAATCAAGGACTTTTAGTCTTGGCCAGAACTACAACATGACCCACGTCGTCACCGAATCCTGCATCCGCTGCAAATACACCGACTGTGTTGACGTCTGCCCCGTCGACTGCTTCCGCGAAGGTCCGAACTTTCTGACCATCGATCCGGACGAATGCATCGACTGTGCCGTCTGCATCCCCGAGTGCCCGGTCAATGCCATCTACGCCGAAGAGGACGTGCCGGCCGACCAGCAGCACATGACCAAGCTCAACGCCGATCTGGCCAAGCTGCCGACCTGGAAGAGCATCACCAAACGCAAGCCCGCCCTGCCTGACGCAGACGAGTGGAAAGACAAAACCGGCAAGCTCAAGGAGCTTGCGCGCTAAACTGCCCGCAAAGAATGGACTTCAAACTCAGCTCCGCCGTGATCCAGACCGCCCAGGCCCATGACGGCCCGATCGAAACAGATGCCCTGATCGTCGGTGCCGGCCCAGTCGGCCTGTTCCAGGTTTTCGAACTTGGCCTGCTTGAAATCAAGGCCCATGTGATCGACTCGCTCGCCTACCCCGGCGGCCAGCCCATGGAGCTCTACCCCGACAAGCCGATCTACGACATCCCGGCCGTTCCCGTGTGCACGGGCAAGGAACTGACGGACTCCCTGCTCAAGCAGATCGAGCCCTTCGGCGCGACCTTCCACCTGGGTCAGGAAGTGACCGTCGTGCAAAAGCAGGACGACGGCCGTTTCTTCGTCCAGACCAGCAAGGGCACGCAGTTCCTGACCAAGACCATCTTCATCGCCGCCGGCGTGGGGGCCTTCCAGCCGCGCACACTCAAGGTGGACGGCCTGGACAAGTTCGAAGGCACGCAGCTGCACTACCGCGTGAAGAACCCGGCCGATTTCGCCGGCAAGAACCTGGTCATCGTGGGCGGCGGCGACTCCGCCCTGGACTGGACGCTGAACTTCACCAATGAAGGCCTGAACAAGGCCGAGAGTGTGATCCTGCTGCACCGTCGCGACGGCTTCAAGGCCGCTCCGGCCAGCGTGGCCAAGATGCGCGAGCTGTGCGAGGCCTACGAGATGCAGTTCATCGTCGGCCAGGTCACCGGCTTCGACGAGAAGGACGGCAAGCTCAGCGCCATCAAGGTGACGGGCGGCGACGGTGTGACCCGTGTGGTGCCGCTGGACGTGTTGCTGGTCTTCTTCGGCCTCTCGCCCAAGCTCGGCCCGATCGCCGAATGGGGCCTGCAGATCGAACGCAAGCAGCTCGTGGTGGACACCGAGAAGTTCTCCACCAGCGTGCCCGGCATCTTTGCCGTCGGCGACATCAACACCTACCCCGGCAAGAAGAAGCTCATCCTCTCGGGCTTCCATGAATGCGCACTGGCCGCCTTCGGTGCCATGCCCATCATCTTCCCCGAGAAGAAAGTGCACCTGCAGTACACCACCACCAGTCCCAAGCTGCACAAGGTGCTGGGCGTGGAGACCCCGGTTTTCGACTGACCCGCGTCAAGAAACCGGAAAAGAGATCAGGCCCGCCACCCGGCGGGCTTTTTCTTTGCCCGCCCGGGACTAAAATAGGGCCTGTGTTCCTTCGAGCACATCCGCTAGGGGTGTTGCCGCGGTGCTTACCGCGTCGACTGAGAAAGTCCCTTTGAACCTGATTGAGGTAATGCTCACGCAGGGAAGCAGGCCAGAGACCAGGTCCACGACCACCGGCACCGGCCCCTCCCCCTGCTGCTTTGATATGAAACGCGTGAAAATCTCAGCGTGTCCCCGCCAGGACCCGCATCGCCACCGGCGCATGGCCGTGGTTGAGCGGGCCATGGCCCTGCCCGGTGCGCACGTCCGCCCCTGCGGCGATAGCGCCCAGGATGTAGGCGCGCGCCAGGCGCACGGCCTCTTCCAGCGGATGGCCCAGGGCCAGCTGCGCGGCGATGGCCGAGGACAGGGTGCAGCCCGTGCCGTGCACGTTCTGGCTGGCGATACGCGGCGAACTCAGACGCACGGGCTCGCGCCCCGGTTGCAGGAGCAGGTCCACCACCTCGTCGCCCTGCAGGTGCCCGCCCTTGAGCAGCACATTGGGCGCGCCCAGGGCCAGCAGTTCTTTTGCGGCAGGTTCGAGGCCCGCGATGCCGGCGATCTTGTGCCCCAGCAGCAATTCGGCCTCATCGAGATTGGGCGTGATCACGGTGGCCAGGGGAAAGAGTTCCTGCACCAGCACGGCCACGGTCTCCTCGGCGATCAGGCGGTCACCGCTGGTGGCCACCATCACCGGGTCCAGCACCACGTGCTTGAGCTTGTGCTTTCGGATGGCCTGGGCCACCACGCGCACGATCCCGGGCGCGTGCAACATGCCGATCTTCACGGCGTCGGCGCCGATATCCTCGATCACCGCATCGATCTGCGCGGCCAGGAACTCGGGCGGCACGCCATGGATGCCGCGCACGCCCTGCGTGTTCTGCGCCGTCAGGGCGGTGATGGCCGTCATGCCATAGCAGCCCAGGGCACTGAAGGTCTTGAGGTCGGCCTGGATGCCAGCGCCGCCGCCACTGTCGGAGCCCGCGATGGAGAGCACGCGCGGGTAATGTTTTTCGTTCGTCGTGAGATTCGTCATGTCGAAAATTATCAGGCCTTTTGAATGAACACCAAGACATCAGGACCTGTTTCTGTCGTGCTGGGCGCCGGCCTCATGGGCCGGCTGCTGGCCTGGCAGCTGGCGCGTGCCGGGCATCGCGTCACGGTCTACGAGGCGGGCGGCGCCGACGCGCAGACCTCGCCCGCACGCATCGCCGCCGCCATGCTGGCCCCGCTGGCCGAATCGGCCATCACCGAGCCCAGCGTGGTCGAGATGGGCCGCCATGCGCTGACGCGCTGGCCGCAATTGCTGGCTCAGCTGTCGCAGCCGGTGTTCTTCCAGCAGGAGGGCACGCTGATCCTCTGGCACCGTCAGGACGCGGCCGAGGCGCGCCGTTTTGCCGGCCAGCTGCAGGTCACGAACGAGAAAGTTCCGGCCCTGCCCAAGGTCCAGGCGCTGGACGCGACCGGCGTCAAACAACTCGAACCCAGCCTGGAAAATCGTTTCGCCCAGGGCCTCTACCTGCCGGGCGAAGGCCAGTTGGACAACCGCCAGCTGCTGGCCGCGCTGCTGCACGAGCTGCAGGCCTTGCAGGTGGAGCTGCACTGGAACAGCCCGCGCGCACCGCAGGACTTCCAGCCCGGCACGAGCGGCCAAGCCGACTGGCTGTTCGACTGCCGCGGCCTGGGCGCCAACGCGCAGTGGGGCCAGCTGCGCGGCGTGCGCGGTGAGGTGGCGCGCATCCATGCCCCTGAGGTGTCCCTGAGCCGCCCCACGCGCCTGATCCACCCGCGTTACCCGATCTACATCGCGCCCAAACAAGACCACCTTTTCGTGATCGGCGCCACCGAGATCGAGAGCAACGACCTCTCGCCGCCCAGCGTGCGCTCCACGCTGGAGCTGCTGAGCGCCGCCTACGCCGTGCACCCGGGCTTTGCCGAGGCGCGCATCCTGGAGATCGCCACCCAGTGCCGCCCCACCCTGCCCGACAACCTGCCGGCCATCCGCCAGCTCGGCCCCCGTTGCCTGCAGATCAACGGCCTGTACCGCCACGGTTTCATGATCTCGCCGGCCCTGCTGGACGTGGTGCTGGAGTACGTGCAGGCGCAGACCACTACACTCGCCGCTTCGCTGAACCTGCGCGTCGAAGAAGCAGCCCCATGAAAGTCATCATCAACAAGCACGAACACGAGCTGCCGGCTGGCGCCACGCTGCTCGACGCCATCACGGCCATCGAGGCGAAACCGCCCTTTGCGGCCGCCGTCAACACCCAGTTCGTGCCCAAGACCCAGTACTCGCAACAGCCGCTGCAAGACGGCGACCGCGTCGAAATCATCTCTCCCGTCACCGGCGGATAAGCCATGTCCAATACCTCTGATCCCCTGATCCTCTACGGCGAGACTTTCCACAGCCGCCTGCTGCTGGGCACCTCGCGTTACCCCTCGCCGGCCGTGCTCGAAGCTGCCGTCAAGCTCGCCAAGCCTGCCATGCTGACGGCCTCGCTGCGCCGCCAGGGCGCCGTGCCGCACGAGAGCGGCAACCAATTCTGGGAGCTGCTCAAGGCACTCCAGGTGCCGGTGCTGCCCAACACCGCCGGCTGCCACAGCGTGCAGGAAGTCATCACCACCGCGCAGATGGCACGCGAGGTCTTCGAGACGCCCTGGATCAAGCTGGAGCTGATCGGTGACGACTACACCCTGCAGCCCGACACCCTGAACCTGGTGGACGCGGCCGACCGGCTCATCAAGGACGGCTTCAAGGTGCTGCCCTACACCACCGAAGACCTGGTGCTGTGCCAGCGCCTGGTGGACGTGGGCTGCCAGGCCGTCATGCCCTGGGCCGCGCCCATAGGCACGGGCAAGGGCCCGGTGAACCCCTACGCCATGCGCATGCTGCGCGAGCGCCTCAACGTGCCCATGATCGTCGATGCAGGCCTGGGCAAGCCATCCCACGCCTGCACCGTGATGGAATGGGGTTACGACGGTGTGCTGCTGAACACCGCCGTCGCCCTGGCGCAGGATCCGGTGGCCATGGCCGGTGCCTTTGCCGCCGCCACCCAGGCCGGGCGTGACGCCTGGCGCTCGGGCGCCATGAGCGAGCAGGATGCCGCCCAGCCCTCCACGCCCGTGCTGGGCACACCCTTTTGGCACCACGCCTGATCTATGACGCCTTTGACTCCCGAAGCGCAGGCCATCGTCGCCGCGCACCAGAACCTGGCCCTGCCCCTCGTCGGCGAGCCTGCCCTGAACTACAGCCGCGAAGACGCGGTCTACCGCCACGCCAAACAGGCCTGCCTGGCCCTGGGTTTCATCGAGATCGACGCCGAGTGCCTGGCGCAGGCCTGGCTGGCCATGACACAGCGCACCGGCCGCTTTGATGCCAGCGCCTGGCCCGATGCGCCGGCCGACTTCGGCCTGCGCCCCTGGCCACGCACCGATGCCTTCCCTTCCTGCCCCAAAGCTTTGGGCCTGTATGCCGTGCTGCCCGACGCCCAGTGGGTGGGCCGCGTGGCGCGCGCCGGCGTGCCCACGGTGCAGCTGCGTTTCAAGTCCGACGATGCCACGGCCGTGCAGCGCGAAGTCGAGGCGGCGGTGGAGGCCGTGCGCGGCACGCAGGCTCTGCTCTTCATCAACGACCACTGGCGCCAGGCCATCGCGGCCGGCGCCTACGGCGTGCATCTGGGCCAGGAAGACATGGAGATCGCCGACTTCGCGGCCATCCGTAACGCCGGCCTGCGACTGGGCCTGTCCAGCCACGGTTATGCCGAGATGGTGCGCGCCGACCGCTTGAGCCCCAGCTACATCGCCATGGGCGCGGTCTACCCCACCACGCTCAAGCGCATGGCCACCGCGCCGCAGGGGCCGGGCCGGCTCGCTGCATATGTACGGCTGATGCGTGATGTCCCGGGTGTGGCCATCGGCGGCATCGACGCAAGCCGGCTGGCGGAGGTCAAGGCCAGCGGGGTCGGCTCGGTGGCCGTGGTCCGTGCCATCACCCACGCGCCGGATCTGGCCCGGGCGGCTGACAGCCTGATGAAACAATGGGCCTGAGCTCGCTGCTCGCCTTCTTCAACGTCGCCACGGTCGTCGCCCAAGCCCTGTCCGTGGTCTGGAAGCGAAACGGGTGAAATTTCCGATTTCGTGAATTCGGTCACACAGATCAGCCGCTTTTTGCGGTTAGATTCTGGTGACATCTACACAAGTATTTCAGAGACGGGTGTGAGACAGGGAGGCCATGAAAAAAACCAGCATTCATTTCAGGCTTGGTCCTGAACCGGGCAGCATGGGCTTGCCACGGTGGCTAGTGCGCCGCACCAGCCGGTTCAGCGATGACGTCCCCCCGGGTCGTGACAGCACCGAAGCGCCTGTGCTCTGGCGTGGTTTCGGCCACAAGACCACATCTGTACCCGCATCCCAAGCCCCCATGGCGCTACGCCTGTCTTCCTGAATCCCTAACCACAAGATCAATAACGGAGAATCAATGAACAACCTCAAGGTGCTCGTGCTCGCAGTGATCGGGCTGGCCGTTTCCGGCTGCGCGAACATGAACTACAACAGCAAGCTGACCAATATCTCGACCGGGATTCTGACCGGCAATGTCAAGGCCAGCCTCGATATGCTGGAAGAGAGCGCGGGGGGCCCGGACAAGGTGGCGGCCCCCTCCGACAAGGAAGAAAAAAACACCGACAAGCCCAAGGCCGACTCCCGCAAGGACCTGCTCTTCCATATGGAGGCAGGCCAGCTCAAGCGTCTGGCTGGCAACACGGCTGGCAGTACGGACTCCTGGCTGCTGGCCGACGGTTTCATCAAGACCTGGGAAGACGACCTGAAGCGCGACCCCAGCAAGCTGCTGGGTGATATTGCCTCCCTGACACTGAACGACACCATGCGAACCTACGAGGGGCGTGACTATGAGAAGGTCATGCTCAACGTCGGATTGGCACTCAACCATATTGCGCAGAACGACTGGGACAAGGCCCGCGTCGAAATCCGCAAGATGCACGAGCGTCAGGCCCTGATTGCCGACTACCAGGCCAAGGTGATCGAAAAAGCCAAGGAAGATGCCGAAGGCAAGAAACTCAAGGTCACTTCCTTCAAGGAGCTGGGCGGTTATCCCATCGAGACGCTGGAAGACCCGGAGGTGCAGAAACTCGCGAACTCCTACGAGTCCTCCTTCGGCCACTATCTGGCCGGTTATGTGTACGAGAGCCTGGGCGACACTTCGCTGGCGGCTGCGGGCTACCGCAAAGCCGCAGAGATGATGCCCAATGTCCCGCTGATCGAGGCCGCCCTGCGTGACCTGGACCGCCGCACGGCGCCCCGTGTGGCCCCCCAGGCCCCTGTCGTGACGCCGCCCAAGGCCCAGGCGGGCAAACGTCCGCCCCTGCGCAACGACCGCGCCAGGCGCAACCAGGTCCAGCAGCCGCCCGCGCCCGTCGCTCCTGCGGTCGAGGTGAGCGCGCCCGCCGCGCCCGTCGACAACAACTCGCTGCTGGTGGACACCCTGATCATTGCCGAGATGGGACTGGCACCGGCGGTGGAAACCCAGAAGATCGCCCTCTTGCTGCCGATTCCCTGCCGCAACGGCCTGTGCCCGCAGATGATCGCCCTGTCCTGGCCCGTGGTGCGCCCGGTCACGCCGGCCTATCCCACCAGCGTCAAGATCAATGCCCAGGATGTGCCCCTGACCTTCATGACCAGCATCAACGCCATGTCGCGTCGCGCCATCTACGACGAAATGCCGGCCATCGTGGCCCGGACGTCCATCCGTGCCATCACCAAGGTCGTGGCGCAACAGGCGGTCGATGAAAGCACCAGCCGTGCCGGCGCCGCCCTGGGGCCCTTCGGCAGCCTGATCTCCATCGCGACCAAGGTGGCCGTGGCGGCCACGGAAGTGGCCGATGAGCGCACCTGGCGCACCCTGCCGGATTCCTACTACATTGCCCGTGCCATGCTGCCCCCCGGCAAGCACACGATGTCCGTCAACCTGGGCGGCATCACCCGGCAGTATGAGTTCACGGTCGCGGGCAAGTATGCTGTAACCTCCATGCGGGTGACCGGCAATCAGCTCTATGCCCTGAGCCCTGCCACCACCGTGACGTCCAGCGGGGCGGGGATCGGCCAGAGCGGGGTGACGGCCGTGGCCCGTACCGGCCTGGAAGCCTTAAAGTAAAGCCTTTGAAGGAAACGACGATGAAAAAATTCATTCTCATGATCGCTGGCGCAGTGCTGGCGAGTGCCAGCCTGATGAGCCAGGCCCAGCAGGCCGACACCATCGAGTCCAAGATCGAGCAGATGGGGACACCCAAGTACCTCAAGGTCACGGCCTTGAGCGCCCGCACCAGGAACAAGCAGCTCGTCCTGAATTTCACCATCAGGAATACGG
The DNA here is from genome assembly GCF_013334205.1 of Rhodoferax sp. BAB1. Classification (NCBI taxonomy): domain Bacteria; kingdom Pseudomonadati; phylum Pseudomonadota; class Betaproteobacteria; order Burkholderiales; family Comamonadaceae; genus Rhodoferax; species Rhodoferax sp. BAB1. The sequence continues at coordinate 1,704,352 of NZ_CP054424.1, forward strand.
ACGATCGCGACAACAACGCCTACTACCGCGTGCGCTGGCTGGACGAGTCCGGCGATCGTGTCTGGGACGATGAGCCCTGGAAGCCGATGCTGTTCCACGGCAACCAGAATGTCCAGGTCCGTGCCGTGGCGCCGACCACCAAGGCCAAGGACTTCATGATCGAGTTCAGCGCCGAAGCAAACCGCCGAAACTGATTTTCTCCACTGTATTACCCCAAGACACGAGGTCTCCCATGAACCGGATTTTCAAGCTTGTCAGTTCCCTGTTTTTCGCCGCACTGCTCTTCGGTTGTGCTGCAACGACCCCGACCGTTGGAGGTTCCGTCTCCTACGGCAACGCGACCGACGTCGAACAGGTGACCAGTGATTTCGGATCGACCGATCTGCAGCTGATGGCCGAAAAGATGGCCCGCTCGCTGTCTGAATTCTCGGCCGAGAGTTATAAGGACAAGCCGCTGGTGACCGTGGCCAACGTCAAGAACAAGACCAACGAGTACATCGACACGCGTTCGATCACCGACTCCATCAAGACCCAGATCCTGAAGAGCCGCGCACTGCGTTTTGCCGTTGACATTGCCGACATGCAGAACCAGACCGACGAACTGACCCGCCAGAACAACAGCGGGCTGTACAAGCGCTCTTCCACCGCCAGGGTGGGCCAGATGCAGGCCGCCAAATACCGTGTCGAGGGCACGCTGACCTCCATCGTCAAGCGCAACAGCAGCCTGAAGGACGTCTATTACAAGTTCACCCTGCAGATGACCGACGTCGAGTCGGGCGAAGTGGTCTGGATGGACGAGAAGGAAATCCGCAAGGTGGCGCAGCGCTGAGCGCCGGCAGCGTTGCCTGCCTTGCAGCAGAGAAGAACACTTACCGTCAAGGTTGCCCATGATGATTCCACGTATTCAACAGAACCTGCTCAGAACGACCTGTCTGGCTGGCCTCTCTCTTCTTCTGGCGACCCAACCCGTTTGGGCCCAGGACAGCAGCAGGCGAGTCGAGAGCCGGGCGACGGCCAGCAAGTCCAGCACGCAAAACCTGCCCAGGGTGGCCGTCACCGACCTCTCCTACGAGGAAAAGGTCTCGCAGCATTTCATCAAGTACGACCGCAGCAGCAGCAGCTCTGCCTCGCAGGGTGCCAGCGGCGGGCCCGGCGGCTATTCCGGCAACAGCCAGATGCAGGCCCAGACCAATGAGCGGCTGGAAACAGGAACGGAAACCCTGATCGATCGCGGCGAACTGCGCAAGTTCACCGGCGACGTCAAGGGCGAGATCATCAAGTCGCGCAAGTTTCGCCTGACGCAGGGCCGCCCCTGGCTCAAGAAGGATACCGACACCCTGTACGACATCATCGCGCGCATCAAGGATGGCTACTATCCCAACGCGGATTACGTCATGTTCGGCACGGTCACATCGGTTGATGCCCGCAAGGAAGCCAGCCCGATCCAGGGCTCCAGCGCCGTCAACCATGTCCTCGCGTTTGAACTGCTGGTCGAGTTTTCGGTGATCAACACCAAGACCTATGAAATCATCGCCGCCTTCTCTGCGCGTGGCGAGGGCTCGGACGCCCGGCTGGTCAGCGGCCACGGCGGCGGCTCCTACACCCTGAGCCGCAGCAAGGCCCTGGGCGAGATGTCGCGCTCCCTGGGCCAGGCGGCGGCGGCCGAACTGGTCTCCCAGCTGGATCAGCCCGACGCTACGGAAACCAAGGCGACGGTCCGCAAAGAAGAGCAAGAGGAAAAAGTCATCAACTTCCGCTGAGGCGATGGCTGGCCTGCACCCCATTTTTTAAAACCAGACGAGATTCACCATGAATAAAACCAAACTTCTGATCACCTGCCTGAGTCTGGGCGTGGCCTCGATCGCAGCCGCAGCGGATGAGAGCACCCGCAAGGTCTACACACCCGGCGCCTCCAGTGAGCCGTCCAACGTGTACATCGGCTTCAGCCTCGGCCAGAGCCGCTCCAAGCTGACGACCACACTCAGCAGCAACAATGACCTGGCCTACGGTCTGATGGCCGGCTACCGATTCAACCGGAACTTCTCCGCCGAAGTGGCCTATGTCGACCTGGGCGAGGTCTCCACCAACGGAACTGTCAAGGGCACGACGGACAGCGTCAGCATCGCCGGTCTCGGTTCGCTGGCCATGAGCAACAGCACGTCCGTCTTCGGCAAGTTTGGCGTGGCACAAACCAAGACCAGCTGGTCGGCAGCACCTGCTGCGGGTGTTGCCACATCGCAGAAAAAGACGGGCCTGCTGGTCGGCACCGGCCTGATGTTCGACGTTGCCAGGAACACCGAACTACGGTTGTCCTACGATCGTTATTTCGTCGGTTCGGACGATCCGGCGACAGGCAATGCCCAGGTCCTGTCCCTGGCCGCCGCGTTCCGCTTCTGAGGCGCCGCACAGCCGGCAGGAATCGCCCCCCCCGAGTCGCTTGCGGGTGACTCGGGGCTCCGCATGCAAACACCTGGATCGAGCCATGCCACACGACGATAGGTCCGTCCATTTCAGCCGCCTGCCCCTGGGGCCTGCCTGTCTTCTGCTTGCCGTGTCCTTGTTGATGCTCTCGCCGCTTCAGGCCAGCGCCAAAGAACCGACTTACGAGGACACGCTGGTCTTTATCGAAGGCAACGCCCGTTACCCGCTGGTGGAACGTGATCGCCGCTGCGAATTCATGTACCGGGACAACTTCAGGTTTTCAGCCAGGGAATTGAACCCCATCCCGGTCGTCAATGGATGGGGGGCCCTGTTCAAATGCACACAGGCCAAAAAGTGCATCGATCCGCGCAACTCCGGCACGCTGCAGGGCGAGATCACCATCGAAGCCAAGGACATCAACAAGGCGGACAAGGTGGCGCGCGCGGTGGCCCACCTGATCCAGCTCTGTGGTGGCGCCAAGGCCAAGCCGGATCTGTTCTGACTGAGCAGCACACGGATGCGCCGGTGATTTGGGTGACCGGCAGATCCGTCGCCTGAGCGTCCGGGTTTCAGGTCACGGTGATACGCCGGCTGACGTCGACCATGCGCAAGGCCACGATGGCACCCAGCGCCATGGCGAGTGAAAGCGCCACCGTGGGGTGCTTCTTGCCCAGGGCCTCGAAATCCTCCGGGCTCATGGCCCAGACCTTGCAACTGCTGTAGGCGACCACCGTGGCGCTGCGCGGCAGGCGCGAGAAGAAGCTGCCCTCGCCCACCACGGTACCCGGCCCCAGGATGGCCAGTTGCATCAGGCCGCTGGCGGTCTTGACGTCCACCTTGAGGTTGCCGGACTCCAGGAAGTAGAGGTTGCGGTCCTGCGCGCCCTGCGAGATCAGCAGGTGGCCTCGCTCGTACTGGTGCGGGCGCAGGTGATCCGCCACGATGTACCAGGACTGCGCCCCCAGATGCTTGGCGAGCACGCCATCCTCGGTATTGCGCGCGATGGCCGTGATGAGGCCGTTGACAGCACTGTTCTGCGCTAGCGGATTGAAGGTATTCATCGGGCGCCCTTTCGAGGTCGGGTCAGCCCCCCGGCAGACCTGTCTCCTGCGCTGCAGTATGTCGGGCCCGCTACGGGGCTGTCAAGCGGGCTTGTCCGCGAACTCGACGCGGTTGCGGCCGCCATCCTTGGCCTGGTAGAGCGCCAGGTCGGCACGCGACAGCACGGCGTCGGCCGACAGGTCCTCGTCCATGATGGAGGCAATGCCGATGCTGACCGTGATACCGACCTCCTGGCGTCCGAAACTCATGGGATGCTCGGCCAGCTTGTCGCAGATACGCTCGGCAAAACCCTGGGCGGCCTGCAGACCGCTGCCTGGCAGGATGACGGCAAATTCCTCACCGCCCATGCGGCCGGCGGTGTCGGTGGCACGCAGTTCGTGACGCAGCAGGTTGGCAAAATGGCGCAGCAGGCTGTCGCCGGCGGCATGGCCGTACTGGTCGTTGACGCGCTTGAAATGGTCGAGGTCCAGCATCAGCACGCAGGCTTCGCGCGTGGTGCGGCGGCGCACCCGCTCCAGTTCATCCTCCAGCCGATGCAGGAAATGGCGCCGGTTGGGCAAGCCGGTGAGGGCATCGGTACTGGCCTGCTCACGCAGGTCCGCCTCCATCTTCTTGCGCTCGGTGATATCGATGCGGCTGCCGACGATATAACCGCCCGGCGTGCGATGTTCACTGAACAGCAGCCAATGACCGTTGTCCAGTGGCAGTTCATGCGACTTGCCGTCGGGAAACCTGTGCCGCAGTGTCCGCTCTGCCACCCATTGTTCTTCCCTTCCCTTCGCCTCCACGAAGATGCCGCGCTCGACACCAGCCCGGGTGATCTCTTCGAAGGTCTTGCCAGGAACGATCACGTCCTGGAGAGTGCTGTAGAGGTTCAGCACCGCCTGGTTACGCATCACCAGCCGGTCGTTCGCGTCATAGATGATGATCCCCGCCGACAGGCTGTCGATCGCTTCCTGGAGCAATTCATGCGCCTGCAGGGCCTCCCGCTGCGCGTCCAGCCGCAGGCGTTCGATGCGGTTCACCCGCCACAGCGCAAACCCCAGCGCCAGCGTCATGAGCAGCAGGCCGGACACCACGATCACGGCGTTGCGGCGCCAGTCGGCCAGGGCGCCGCGCTCGGCCAGCCCGACCACCAGATAGAAGGGGTAGCTGTCGAGCTTGCGAAAACCATAGAGGCGGTACTCGCCGTCGGTCACGGCCCGGAAACGGTCGCGACCGCCCACCTCGCCGGCGTCGATGCGCTGCTGGATGACATTGCGCACGGGCTTGTTGAGCTCGCCTTCGATGTTCGGATGACGGATGACCAGCTTGTGGTCGTCGCTGCGTCGCATGAAAATCACGCTGCCGACCGGGATCTGCAACTGCCCGAAGCCCCGGGCAATCTGTTCCAGGTTCAGGGTGGCGGTCAGCACCGCCTGCAGCCGTCCGCCGGCATCGCGCACGGGCACATAAACCGCGACCGATTGCTGGCCGGTGACGATGCCGCGTATCGAGTCGGAAAAGGCGATGGTCGCCTGCGGGTCGCGCTTGAGCAACTGGAACCCGGCCCGCATGGCGATGCTGCGGCGCTGTGAGGCTGGCGTCATCGACGTTGTGTCGTAGAGAAAGTCACCCTCGCCATCCCAGACGAAATAGGCCCCAACTTCGGGGAAATTGCGGGTATACGACTGCAGGGTGGCTTCGAGTTGTGCGCGGTAACGCGGTACGGCCTGCCGGTTCAGCGCTGCCGCTGGCAGTTGGGCCGCGATGCTGTACAGATTGGCATCGATGCGCCGCAAGGTGGCCGTGAACTGGCCATGAAGCGCCCCGGCCAGGTTGTCGGCATTGTCGATGGCGCGGTTGACCGCCGCGCCATGACTCTGGTACAGCAACCAGCCCAGCATCAGGGCAAGCACGAGCACGCCTGAGACCAGGATCCGTAGCAGGGATCGATGATTCATGGTGGTGCGGGGCTTCGAACGACGTCCTGTGGCAAGCTTAACTGATAAACCCCTGAGGGCATAGGCCCGGACGCCGCCGCCAGGCGGCTCTCAGCCCACCCAGCGCCGCGCGTTGCGCCAGATCTGCATCCAGGGGCTGGGCTGACTCTGGTCCAGCGGCGTCCAGCTCATCTGGATGTTGCGGAACACCCGCTCGGGGTGCGGCATCATGGCCGTGAAACGGCCGTCGGCCGTGGTCACCGCGGTCAGGCCGCCGGCACTGCCGTTCGGGTTGAACGGGTAGGTATCGGTAGCCGCGCCGCTGTTGTCGACGAAACGCATGGCGGCGATGGCCTTGCCGGCATCACCGCGATAGGCGAAGTTGGCGTAACCCTCGCCGTGTGCCACGGCGATCGGCAGGCGGCTGCCGGCCATGCCCTGCAGGAACAGGCTGGGCGAATCGAGCACCTCCACCAGGGACAGGCGCGCCTCGAAGCGCTCGCTGCGGTTGGTGGTGAAACGCGGCCAGTCCTGCGCACCGGGAATGATGTCGGCCAGTTCGGCAAACATCTGGCAGCCATTGCACACGCCCAGGCCGAAGGTGTCGGTACGGGCAAAGAAGGCCTGGAACTGCTCGGACAGCCCCTTGTTGAAGGTGATGGAACGCGCCCAGCCGATGCCGGCCCCCAGCGTGTCGCCATAGCTGAAGCCGCCACAGGCCACCACGCCCTTGAAGTCTTTCAGGTTCGCACGTCCGCTCTGCAGGTCGGTCATGTGCACGTCATAGGCATCGAAGCCGGCCTCGGTGAAGGCGTAGGCCATCTCCACGTGCGAGTTCACGCCCTGCTCGCGCAGCACGGCCACTTTCGGCCGGCTGGTGAGCAACGCTGGTGCGAGACCTTGTGCCGGATCAAAGCTCAAATGCACGTGCAGGCCCGGATCGTTGGGCGCACCGGCGGCGGCGTGTTCCTGGTCGGCGCAGGCCGTGTTGTCACGCTGCTGGTTGATCTTCCAGCTCACGCTGTCCCAGACCTGGTGCAGGTCGAAAAGTTTGGCAGAGAACACGGCCTTGGCATCGCGCCAGACCTGCAGTTCGCCCACACCCGCGGCAACCGTTCCACCGGCTGGCCGGGTCTTGCCGATCACGTGGCTGTGTCTGGACAGACCGTGTTCGCGCAGCACCTGCATCACGGCGTCGCGGTCTTCGCTCTTCACCTGCAGCAGCACGCCCAGTTCCTCGTTGAACAGGGCCTTGAGCGTGAGTTCCTCGCGGCGCGCGCCGACCTGGGCCGCCCAGTTCTTGCTGTCGCCGGTGTCCATGCGGCTGTCGGAAATGCCATCGCCTTCGGTGACCAGCATGTCCACATTCAGGGCCACACCCACGTGGCCGGCAAAGGCCATCTCGGCCGCCGCGGCCAGCAGGCCGCCGTCGCTGCGGTCGTGGTAGGCCAGGATCCTGCCCTGGGCACGCAGGATGTTGACGGCTTTGATCAGCTGGATCAGGTCCTGCGGGTCGTCCAGGTCCGGCACGGTGTCACCGCTCTGGTTCAGGGTCTGCGCCAGGATGGAGCCGGCCATGCGGTTCTGGCCCTTGCCCAGATCGACCAGCAGCAGCGTGGTGTCGGCCGTGTTGTCCAGCTGCGGGGTCAGTGTGCCGCGCACGTCGCCCAGCGTGGCAAAGGCACTGACGATCAGCGAAACCGGCGAGGTGACCTTTTTCTTCTCGTTGCCATCGCTCCACTGCGTGCGCATGGACAGGCTGTCCTTGCCCACGGGGATGGAGATGCCCAGCGCCGGGCACAGCTCCATGCCCACGGCCTGCACGGTGGCATACAGCGCGGCGTCCTCACCAGGCTCGCCACAGGCGGCCATCCAGTTGGCCGAGAGCTTGACGCGCGACAGTTCGATGGGTGCGGCCAGCAGGTTGGTGATGGCCTCGGCCACGGCCATGCGGCCCGAGGCGGGTGCATCGAGCGCGGCCAGCGGAGTGCGTTCGCCCATGCTCATGGCCTCGCCCTTGAAGCCGGCGTAGTCGGCCAGGGTCACGGCCACGTCGGCCACCGGCACCTGCCAGGGGCCGACCATCTGGTCGCGGTGCGTGAGGCCACCCACGGTGCGGTCGCCGATGGTGATCAGAAAGCGCTTGGAGGCCACGGTGGGGTGGCTCAGCACGTCGATCACGGCTTTTTGCAACTCCACGCCCGTGAGGTCCAGCGCCTTGAAGCTGCGCGCAATCGTCTTGACGTCGCGGTGCATCCTGGGCGGTTTGCCCAGCAGCACGTTCATGGGCATGTCGACGGGGGATTCAGCGCCCGCGTCGGCCAGCACCAGCTGGCGCTCTTCGGTGGCCACGCCGACCACGGCAAAGGGGCAACGCTCGCGTTCGCAGAAAGACCTGAACTGTTCCAGCGACTCGGGCGCAATGGCCATTACATAACGTTCCTGGCTCTCGTTGCTCCAGATTTCCTTCGGTGCCAGGCCCGACTCTTCGAGCGGCACGGCACGCAGGTCGAAACGCGCACCACGGCCGGCATCGTTGCTCAGTTCGGGGAAGGCGTTGGACAGGCCGCCGGCACCCACGTCGTGGATGGCCAGGATGGGGTTTTTGTCACCCTGGGCCCAGCAGTGGTTGATGACCTCCTGGGCGCGGCGCTCGATCTCGGGGTTGCCGCGCTGCACCGAATCAAAGTCCAGCTCGGCCGCGTTGGCGCCGGTGGCCATGGAACTGGCCGCACCGCCGCCCATGCCGATGCGCATGCCCGGTCCGCCCAGCTGGATCAGCAGGGTGCCGGCAGGGAATTCGATCTTCTTCGTCTGGTCCGCGTCGATGACACCGACACCGCCGGCGATCATGATGGGCTTGTGGTAGGCGCGCTGCACCGTGTCCACGTTGCTGGCGACGGTCTGCTCGTACTCGCGGAAATAACCGGCCAGGTTGGGACGGCCGAACTCGTTGTTGAAGGCCGCACCCCCCAGCGGGCCCTCGGTCATGATCTGTAGCGGGCTGGCGATGTGCTCGGGCTTGCCGCCCGGCTGGTCCGACCAGCCGCCCCACAACTTGGAGACGGTGAAGCCGGTCAGGCCGGCCTTGGGCTTGGAGCCACGGCCGGTGGCGCCCTCGTCCCGGATCTCGCCGCCGGCACCGGTGGAAGCGCCGGGGAAGGGAGAAATGGCGGTCGGGTGGTTGTGCGTCTCGACCTTCATCAGCACGTGATTCACGGCGTCGGTCTTCTGGTAATTCGGCGCCGCGCCTGGCCCCATGCGGGCCACGAAGCGCTCGACGCTATTGCCTTCCATGATGGAGGCATTGTCCGAATAGGCCACCACCGTGTGCTGAGGGGCGAGCTGGTGCGTGTTGCGGATCATGCCGAACATGCTGCGCGTCTGGCGCACGCCATCGATGCTGAAATCGGCGTTGAAGATTTTGTGGCGGCAATGTTCGCTGTTGGCCTGGGCGAACATCATGAGCTCGACGTCGGTCGGGTTGCGCTTCAGGTCCTTGAAGGCCTTCTCCAGGTACTCGATCTCGTCCTCGGCCAGGGCCAGGCCGAACTGCACATTGGCCTGCTCCAGCGCGGCACGGCCCCCGCCCAGGACGTCCACGTGTTCCATGGGGGCCGGGTGCAGTTCGGTGAACAGGGCGCAGGCCTCGGCACGGGTGGCCACGGCGCTTTCGGTCATGCGGTCGTGCAGCAGCGCGGCGACCTGGCCCAGCTGTTCCGGCGTCAGGGCCGGCTTGCCCAGCAGGCCGGGTTTGAGCGTCAGGCGGTACTCGACCACGCGCTCCACGCGGTGCACGGCCAGGCCGCAGTTGTGGGCGATGTCGGTGGCCTTGGAGGCCCAGGGCGAGACCGTGCCCAGGCGCGGCGCCACCACCACCAGCGGGCCCTCGACCGGGCCGGCGTAGGGGTCGCCGTAGCTCAGCAGGGCGGCCAGTTGCTGCTTCAGTTCGGCCGCCGGCTCGGCATCACAGGCCACCAGATGCACATAACGCGCGGCGATGCCGCTGATCCTGTCGTGGATGGCCTGCAGACGGGGCAGGAGCTGCTGGACGCGAAAGGGGCTGAGGGCGCTGCCGCCTTCGAAAGAGGAGATGTGCAGGGTCACGGGGGTGGCCTAGAGGGAGGAAGATCCGGGGGGAAAGGCCAAATTTTACTTCCACCCCAGCCCGGATCAGGCCGTAACCGGCATGAAACCGCCGCGGATGGGATAATTCCGCCCCATGACGATCACCTACAAAGACGAAGCCGGAATCGCCGGCATGCGCCTGGCCTGCCGGCTGGCGGCCGAAGTGCTGGACTACCTGACCCCCCACGTGAAACCCGGCATCACCACCGGCGAGATCGACCGCCTGGCGGCCGAATGCATGAAAGCCCAGGGCACGACCTCCGCCACCCTGGGTTACCAGCCCCCGGGTTATCCGCCCTTCCCGGCCTCGCTGTGCACCTCGATCAACCATGTGGTCTGCCACGGCATCCCCGGCGACAAGGTGCTCAAGAAAGGCGACATCGTCAACATCGACGTCACCGTCATCAAGGATGGCTGGTTCGGCGACACCAGCCGCATGTTCATCGTCGGCGACGCTTCCATTGCCGCCAAACGCCTGTGCTCCTTCACCTACGAGGCCATGTGGCACGGCATCGAGCAGGTCAAGCCCGGCGCCCACCTGGGCGACATCGGCTGGGCCATCCAGAAATTTGCCGAAAGCAACGGTTTTTCCGTGGTGCGCGAGTTCTGCGGCCATGGCATCGGCCAGGTCTTCCACGAGGAGCCGCAGGTGCTGCACTACGGCAAGCCCGGCACGCTGGACGAACTCGTCCCCGGCATGACCTTCACCATCGAGCCCATGATCAATGCCGGCCGCCGCGACATCAAGGAGCTGGGCGACGGCTGGACCATCGTCACCAAGGACCACTCGCTCTCGGCCCAGTGGGAACACACGGTGCTGGTCACGCCCACCGGCTACGAGGTGCTGACGCTGTCAGCCGGCAGCCCGCCGCCGCCGGCCTTCGTGAAAACCGCAGCCCTGGCCTGATTCCTGCATCCTCGTCGCCATGCTAGCGACCCCCCAAATGCTCAGGGAGCAGTACCGCTCCCGCAAGGCCGAACTGCTGCGCAACGTCAGCGACAGCGGTGCATCCACCCGTGGCGTGCACGCCGCCCTGCGCCAGCTCACGCGCCTGGCCGACGACACGCTCAAGACCCTCTGGCAACAGGCGGGCTACGGCCCCGGTCCGGCGCTGGTCGCTGTCGGCGGCTTCGGCCGCGGTGAGCTGTTCCCCTACTCGGACATCGACGTATTGCTGCTGCTGCCCGAAGGTCAGTCACCCGACAGCGACGAGGCACTGCGCCAGCGCATCGAGACCTTCATCAGCAGCTGCTGGGACGCCGGCCTGGAAATCGGCTCCAGCGTGCGCACGGTCGACGACTGCCTGGCCGAGGCGGCCAAGGACGTCACGGTGCAGACGGCGCTGCTGGAGTCGCGCCTGATCTGCGGCAACGCGGCCCTGTTCAAGGATTTCCGCTGGCGCTTTCGCCAGGCGCTGGACGCGCGCGCCTTCTTCGTCGCCAAGACGCTGGAGATGCAGCAGCGCCACAGCAAGTTCGAGGACACGCCCTACGCGCTGGAGCCCAACTGCAAGGAATCCCCCGGCGGCCTGCGCGACCTGCAGATCATCCTCTGGGTGGCGCAGGCGGCCGGCTACGGCAAGTCCTGGGACGAGCTGGCCCGCACCGGCCTGGCCACGCCCTTCGAGGTGCGCCAGCTCAAGCGCAACGAGGCCATGCTGGAGCTCATCCGCCTGCGCCTGCACCTGGTGGCCGGCCGGCGCGAAGACCGCCTGGTGTTCGACCTGCAGACCGCCGTGGCCAACAGCTTCGGCTACAGCTCGGACCAGATGGAGGTCAAGACCCGGGTGCGCGCCAGCGAAGCGCTGATGCGCCACTACTACTGGGCCGCCAAGGCCGTCACCCAGCTCAACCAGATCCTGCTGCTCAACATCGAGGAGCGGCTCAACCCGCGCACCCAGGCGCCGCGCGCCATCAACGAGCGTTTCCTGGACAAGGGCGGCCTGATCGAAGTCGCCAGCGACGACCTCTACCAGCGCGAACCGCACGCCATCCTGGAGACTTTCCTGGTCTACCAGACCACCGAGGGTGCCAAGGGCCTGTCGGCGCGCACCCTGCGCGCGCTGTACAACGCGCGCGGCCTGATGACGGCCAAATTCCGGCGGGACCCGGTGAACCGGCGGACCTTCATGGACATCCTGCAGCAGCCGCACGGCATCACGCACGCCATGCGCCTGATGAACCAGACCTCGGTGCTGGGGCGCTACCTCTGGATCTTCCGGCGCATCGTCGGCCAGATGCAGCACGACCTGTTCCACGTCTACACGGTGGACCAGCACATCCTGATGGTGCTGCGCAATGTGCGGCGCTTCTTCCTGGCCGAGCACGCGCACGAATACCCCTTCTGCTCGCAGCTGGGCGCCGGCTGGGACAAGCCCTGGATCCTCTACGCGGCCGCGCTTTTCCACGACATCGCCAAGGGCCGCGGCGGCGACCACTCCGACCTGGGCGCTGCCGAAGTGCGGCGCTTTGCCAGCCAGCACGGCATCAGCCGCGAGGACGCGCGCCTGATCGAGTTCCTGGTGCGCGAGCACCTGTCCATGAGTCGCATCGCGCAGAAGTCCGACCTGAGCGACCCCGACGTCATTGCCGCCTTTGCCAGACAGGTCGGCAACGAGCGTTACCTGACCGCCCTGTACCTGCTGACGGTGGCCGACATCCGCGGCACCAGCCCAAAGGTCTGGAACGCCTGGAAAGGCAAGCTGCTGGAAGACCTGTACCGCTACACCCTGCGCACCCTGGGCGGCCACGCGCCTTCGCCGGACGCCGAGGTCGAGGCGCACAAGCGCGAGGCCCTGGTCCAGCTGGCCCTGCACAGCCTGCCGTTTGAGGCGCACAAAAAGCTGTGGGACACGCTGGACGTGAGTTATTTCATGCGCCACGATGCCGACGACATCGCCTGGCACACCCGTCACATCTCCCGCTTTGTCGGCACCGACCAGCCCATCGTGCGTGCGCGCCGCTCGCCCGCGGGCGAGGGCCTGCAGGTGCTGGTCTACACCCCGGACCAGCCCGATCTGTTCGCGCGCATCTGCGGTTATTTCGACCAGGGCGGCTTCAGCATCCTGGACGCGCGCATCCACACGGCACGCAACGGCTACGCGCTCGACACCTTCCAGGTGGTCTCGCCCGGCCTGCACGACCATTACCGCGAGATGAGCAGCATGGTCGAGTCCGAACTGGCGCGCGCCATCGCCGAGGCCTCCCCCCTGCCCGAACCCAGCCGCGGCCGCCTCTCGCGCCGCGTCAAGAGTTTCCCCGTCACGCCGCGTGTCAGCCTCAAGCCCGACGAGAAGGCACAACGCTGGCTGCTCAGCATCTCGGCCAGCGACCAGACCGGCCTGCTCTACAAGGTGGCGCGTGTGCTGGCGCGATACCGCATCAACCTGCAGCTGGCCAAGGTCAACACCCTGGGCGAGCGTGTGGACGACACCTTCCTGATCAGCGGCGACGCCTTGCAGAACAACCGCGCCCAGATCGCCATCGAGACCGAGCTGCTGGACGTGCTGGCGTCCTGACCGGGCTCAGTCGTCCTGCCCGGCGTCCAGCCCCGGAAACAGCACCTCGGTAAAACCGAACTGCGTGAAATCCCGCACCCGCATGGGGTAGAGCTTGCCGATCAGGTGGTCGCACTCGTGCTGCACCACACGGGCGTGGAAGCCCTCCACCGTGCGATCGATAGGGTCCCCATAGGGGTCGAAGCCCGTGTAGCGGATTCTTGCGTAGCGCGGCACCAAACCCCGCAGGCCCGGCACCGACAGGCAGCCCTCCCAGCCCAGTTGCTCCTCCTCGCCCAGCGGCGTGATGACCGGATTGCACAGCACGGTGCGTGGCACCACGGGTGCGTCGGGATAACGCGGGTTGAACGCCCCGCTGCCGAAGATCACCAGCTGCAGGTCCACACCGATCTGCGGCGCCGCCAGGCCAGCGCCGTTGGCCGCCGCCATAGTGTCGAGCAGGTCGGTGACCAGCAGGTGCAGGGCATCGCTGTCGAAGTCGGTCACGGGCTGGGCCACACGCAGCAGGCGCGGGTCGCCCATCTTGAGGATGTCACGGACGGTCATGGTGCAAACAGGAATTGAAGCCCTAAGAGCCTATTTACGATCCCGCAGGGGCCGCGCAAGCACCTTGCCGGGATGGGATGCAAGGCGCAAAACGAAGCTGGGCTGACGCCCAGCGAGGCTTTGCAACGCCGCAGACCGCCCGGCAAGGTGCTTGCCCTTCGGGTTGGGGCGCCGCAAACGCGGTCGCGTTTGCGTCCTGCCCAGGGCAAATGCCCGAGGCACAGCCGGCCGGCTGTGCCAGCGGGCGATTTGCCCACCAAATCCCTTGCATGGGCATGAGCCCATGCAGCGTGATCTTGGCGGTCAACTCATCCCGATTGCGCCCCAACGCGACCCCTGCGGGATCATAAACAGGCTCTCAGCATAAGGCCACGGCACAATCGGGCATGCCCCTGCCACCTCCGCCTGCTCCCCGCCGCCTGCCCCTGGTCCGCTGGCTCTACCTCAGCCTGGCCCTGCTGTGCCTGGCGCTGGGGGTGATCGGCATCTTCCTGCCCGTGCTGCCGACCACGCCCTTCATCCTGCTCTCGGCCTGGGCGGCGGCCCGCAGTTCACCACGCCTGCTGGCCTGGCTGGAAAACCACACGGCTTTCGGCCCCATGATCCGCGACTGGCGCCGCGGGGGCGTGGTGCGGCGCCACGCCAAATGGGCCGCCACCGTGGTCATGGGCGCCAGTGCCCTCTACCTGCTGCTGGCCGTGCGCCCCCTGTGGGCCTCGGGGCTGGCCATCGCCTGCATGGCCACCGTGCTGCAGTGGCTGTGGCGGCGTCCGGAACGTTTTGCCGACGAGCCGCCGTCGGGCAACTGAGCGCAGACTCAGTTCAGCCGGAACGTCGCCACAATGCCGGCCAGGCGCTGCGCCTGATCCTTCAGGCTCTCGGCCGCGGCGGTGGACTGCTCCACCAGCGCGGCGTTCTGCTGCGTCATCTCGTCGAGCTGACCGACGGCCTGGTTCATCTTGGCGATGCCCTGATTCTGTTCCGCAGACGCCGCACTGATGCCGGCAATCATGTCGGTGACCCGCTGCACACTGGCCACGATGTCGCTCATGGTGTTGCCGGCATCGTGCACCAGCCGCGCACCGGCCCCGACCTTGCCCACGCTCGCGTCGATCAGGGTCTTGATCTCGCGTGCCGCTTCGGCCGAGCGCTGGGCCAGGCTGCGCACCTCGGACGCCACCACGGCAAAACCGCGCCCCTGTTCCCCCGCGCGCGCGGCTTCCACCGCAGCATTGAGCGCCAGGATATTGGTCTGGAAGGCGATGCCGTCGATCACGCTGATGATGCTGGCGATCTGGCTGGAGCTGTGGTTGATCTCGTCCATGGTCGTCACCACCTGCGCCACCACCGCGCCGCCGCGCTGCGCCACCTCGGTCGACGTGGTGGCCAGCTGGCTGGCCGTGCGTGCCGACTCGGCCGATTGCTGCACCGTGCCGGTGAGCTGCTCCATGGAAGACGCCGTCTCCTGCAGGCTGCTGGCCGCCTGCTCCGTGCGTTGCGCCAGGTCGGCGTTGCCGCTGGCCACTTCGCCGCTGGCATGGCTGATCTGGGTCGTGGCCTCGCTGATGTCGGTAAAGGCCTGGCGCAGCTTCTGCTGCATCAGGGACAGGCGACGCAGCATGGAGCCGATCTCGTCCTCGCGCGTGCTCTGGAAGCTGTGCGTGAGATCACCCTGGGCGATCTTGTCGGCGATCTGCACTGCATCGTGCATGGGTCGGGTGATGGCACGTGTGGTCAGCCAGGCAATCAGCACGCCGGCAGCCAGGGCAATGGCGCAGATGACGAGCAGCAGCACCTGCGCCTGGCGCACGTTGTCCGCCAGCTCATGCGTGGCCGTGGTGCTGGCCGCCTTCAGGTGGACCGTCAGTTCGTCCAGGGTCTTGATCATCGACAGCGCCAGCGGCACCAGCTCGGCCTCCACACGCTTGCCGCCTTCGCCCATCTGGATGTCGTCGCGGATGTTCGCGCGCAAGGCCACGAACCGGTTGCGCGCATCGTTGACCTTCGTGATCAGGGCCGCCACCGCAGGCTCATCCGAAATGGCCACCACCTTTTTCTGCAGCTCCACCGTCGCTGTTGCCGTGGCGGACATCTCGGCATTCAGCTGGCTCAGCACGCCTTCCATGCGGCCACGCACGGCCTCGTCGTCGCCGATGGCGGCATCGAGGCGGGTGGCGGTCAGGGCCCGGTCCAGATTGGTACGCACCAGGGCCGACCACTCCTGCACCAGCACCAGCCGCTCGGTATGGCGTTCGTTGTCGGCGTTGTGGGACTGGATGCGCCAGAGCTGCAGCACGGTGGCCACCAGCATCAGGACCATGAGCGCCAGGATGACACCGAAACCGGCACCCAGACGGGCGCCGATGCGCTTGAATTGCCACGAAGCCAGCCGTGAATTCATAGGGGGCATTTCCTTTTTATTGTCCTGCCGCGAGTGGGCCATAAGGTGTGAGCTGTCCGACACCATGCGCAGAGCCTAGCGCACCTTTCGGTTTTCGGCAAAAAATGCAAAGATCTGAAACCAACTCAGCCCTGCAGACTGCGCCTCTTCGGACTTCTGTTTCCCTAAGGAGGCTGATCGGATTGCACTGCACCATCGGGTTTCTCATGGCTTGGGTGCGCGGCCGACGCTCTCCACCCAGCGTATGCCCAGGAAGCCGCTGCGCTGCCAAATCTCGATGCGCTCGCCCTTTTGCATCCGTTGGTAGAAATCACCGGAGACTTGCAGTCGCTCCGTATCGTTCAGCGACGTCCAGTCCTGCCCGGTCCATCCCGGCACGTGCAGGTAGTAACGCGTACCGCTTTTTCTGGACTTGCTGATCGTCTTGTCCACAACCCTCGCTTCGTAGCGATGCGCGGACGAAGTGTCGAGATCCATATTGAGATCACGGATCTCGGTAAAGGCGGTCAGCAGGGCGCCAAGTGCACCGACCAGAACGATTTCAATCAGCACCAAATGCGTACGGGCCGTGCGCCCTAACAAGAAAATAGCCAGGACAATCAAGGCTGCGACGATTGCCGCCCCCCGAACGCCGCGTAAGTCCACAGCTCGACGGTATCCACAGTGATGGCGTATGAAAACGCCAGCTGACGAAAGGCATGTGCCAACCCGTTGACCAACAGGCCCGTGCTGATAGCCAGCACCAGGACGGCCCGCAGGATGAAGGGATCTCGCTGGACCGCCTCATTCGAGGGTGGGTGGGCCCCAAGCTGTCGCGTCATCCTCTGAAGTCGCGTCGCGACTTTGGGGAAGATCTGGCTCAGCCGAATCTGATTGGACCGGTCATTGAAAAGACTACCTACCTTGAATTCTGCCCAGATTCGTCCGTTGCGGCAGTGCACATGCGTGATGCGGGAATCCAGATGCTGGGTATTGAACAAGCCCTGGACATCCTCGACCATGGCCATATCCTTCATGCACTGATCGAGCAAGTGCTGGTCATTCGAGACAATGTAAACCAGCCGGTCCACCGAATGATTCCCGATCTGGTGTTCCACCGAAAGCCCCAGGAACTTGCAGAAACGGTCGACGGCGCTTTCCCGCTTGAGCGTGAAATCGAAATGCTTAGGCGCATCCAGTCCAACCCGCATTTTTTTGATGGTGTCCTTCTTGAGGACAAACTCATATTCATGAGCGGGCTGGTTGTGGACAAAGGCGCGCTCGCCCTTCCACCTTGCGCCAAAGCGCTTGACGCCAAAGTAAATGCTGAAACTGGCCAGCGTAATCAGACCGAACACGAACCACATGACTTTCCTCCCTCGTGCTGCTGATCGCTCCATGCGACGACAGCCCTGTTCTTGTCGCAGGCCAGTGCACGGCCCGCAGTGACCGTCAGTCTCCGAGCAGCAGGGCCTGCAATCCCGCCTCATCCAGCACCTTGATGCCCAGCTCGCGCGCCTTGTCCAGCTTGCTGCCCGCTTCCTCACCAGCGACCACGTAATCGGTCTTCTTGCTGACCGAGCCGGCCACCTTGGCGCCGGCCGCTTCCAGCATCTCCTTCGCTTCCTCGCGGCTCAGCGTGGGCAGCGTGCCGGTCAGCACAAAGGTCTTGCCGGCCAGCGGCAGCTGGGCCGCCGGGCTGGGCTCGCCCTCCTCCCAGCGCAGGCCACAGGCGCGCAGCTGCTCCACCACCTCGCGGTTGTGCGGCTGCTCGAAGAAGGTGCGGATACTCTGCGCCACTACGGGGCCGACGTCGGGCACCTGCAGCAAAGCTTCCTCGCTGGCGTCCATGATGGCGTCGAGTTTTCCGAAATGCCGCGCCAGGGCCTTGGCCGTGGCCTCGCCCACATGACGTATCCCTAAGCCGAAGATGAAACGCGGCAGCGTGGTCTGTTTGGACTGCTCCAGCGCATCGACGATGTTCTGCGCAGACTTGTCGGCCATGCGCTCCAGGCTGGCCAGCGCGGTGAGGCCCAGGCGATACAGGTCCGGCAGGGTCTTGACCACACCGGCATCGACCAGCTGGTCCACCAGCTTCTCGCCCAGGCCCTCGACCTCGACCGCACGGCGCTGCGCAAAGTGCAGGATGGCCTGCTTGCGCTGGGCGCTGCAGTACAGGCCACCGGTACAGCGGTAATCGGCCTCGTCCTCCTCGCGCACGGCGGCCGAGCCGCAGACCGGACAGATGCGGGGCATGGTGAAGATCTCGGCGCCGGGCTGGCGCTTCTCGGGCAGCACAGCCACCACCTCGGGGATCACGTCGCCGGCGCGGCGCACGATGACGGTGTCGCCCACCCGCACGTCCTTGCGACGCGCCTCGTCCTCGTTGTGCAGGGTGGCATTGGTCACCGTGACACCGCCCACGAACACCGGTGCCAGCTTGGCCACCGGCGTGAGCTTGCCAGTGCGACCCACCTGCACTTCGATAGCCAACACCGTGGTCAGCATCTCCTGCGCCGGGTATTTGTGCGCCACCGCCCAGCGCGGCTCGCGTGTCACGAAGCCCATCTGCTCCTGCAGCGCCAGACTGTTGACCTTGTAGACCACACCATCGATGTCATAGGGCAGGCTGTCGCGCAGCGCACCGATGCGCTGGTGGTAGGCCACGAGTTCTTCCGCGCCCCGTGCCAAGGCGACATGCTCGCAGACCGGGAAACCCCAGGCCTTGAGGCCCTGCATCAGGTCATAGTGGCTCTGGAACTGCAGCGCACCGGGCGTGACCTCACCCAGGCCGTAGGCGAAAAAACTCAGCGGGCGCTGGGCCGCGATGGCCGGGTCGAGCTGGCGCACGGCGCCCGCGGCGGCATTGCGCGGGTTGACGAAGGTCTTTTCGCCTTTCTCGCGCTGTTTCTCGTTCAGGGACTCGAAGTCATCCCGACGCAGGTAGACCTCGCCGCGCACCTCCAGCACCGGGGGCACCCCCACAGGCAAACGCAAAGGGATCTGCCCGATGGTGCGTATGTTCTGTGTCACGTCCTCACCCACCTCACCGTCACCGCGCGTGGCAGCCTGCACCAGCACGCCCTGCTCGTAACGCAGGTTCAGGGCCAGGCCGTCGAACTTGGGTTCGGCCGCGTACTCGACGGGCGGGTCCGCCTCGCCCAGCCCCAGCTCGCGCCGCACACGCGCGTCGAAGTTCTGCGCCCCGCTGGCCTCGGTATCGGTCTCGGTGCGGATGCTGAGCATGGGCACGGCATGGCGCACGCTTTCGAAATGGTCCAGCGGCCTGCCGCCCACGCGCTGAGTCGGCGAATCCGGCGTCAGCAGCTCCGGATGGGCGGCCTCGATGGTCTGCAGCTCACGAAACAGGCGGTCGTACTCGGCATCCGGAATTTCCGGGGCATCGAGCACGTAATAACGGTGGGCGTGGTGGTGCAGGAGGCGATGCAGTTCCTGCACACGGTTCAGATCAGGCGTGCTGCTCATCGGCAATCAAGAGAAGGAAGTCAGGAAAACAGGCGGCGCGCCAGCGGCGAGCCGGCCGACAGCTCGTGCTCGTCCAGCCGGTCGTAGAGGTTCTCCAGCTCGGCGCCGATCAGGTCCATGGCGTCGGAACTCAGCGGCTGGCCGTTGTCGTCGGTGATCAGGCCATCCATCACCTCGGCCAGACGCTTGGCCGCCTCGCGCAGGCGCACATAAGGCTGCTCGGAGCGTGCCACCTGGGCCACGTCCAGGCTCAGCGTCATGTCGCGGATGGCGGTCTGGGCCGGGTCTTCCGCCAGCGCGGCCTGCGCGTCGTACTGCAGGCCCAGCACGGGCGGCTGCCCGCCGACACTGGCCGGCAGCACCATGCGCCCGGGCAGCACACCGGCCACGAAGCCCAGGCGTGCCGCGTTCTGCTGCACGTAACCGGCACTCCAGGCCGTCTGGCGGGCCCGCAGGGTGACGCTGAGCTGGGCATCGTGCTCGCTGGCAAAGGCGTCGAGTTCGCGCGCGCGCGCCACGGCGTCGCGCATGTCGGGGAATTCCGGCGTGCCGCCCACGGCATCGGCCAGGGACTGGGTTTTCACGACGAACTCGGAGTATTCGATCTCGTTGAGCGCACCGGCGCGGTTGGCCAGTTGCACACCGGCCTGCAGCGCGCTGTAACGCCGGCCGGGCTGGGGCGGCTCCCAGGTACCGGTGGCCTCGTCCAGGCCCTCGATCGCGTAGGGCTTGCTGCCCACGCGGCGCGTGGCCGGCAGATGCTGCAGCAGGGCCTCACCGCTGACCGGGTGTTCCAGCTCGATGGCCGCGCTGACGTCGATCAGCGGATCGAGCTGGGCCTTCCTGTCCTGCAGGGCGGGCAGCAGCAAGCCGTCCTCATCAGCACGACCCGCCAGCGCCGAGGCCGCGGGCTCGTGCGGGAACTCGCCCAGGCCATGCGGCTCGATGGGCGGCGCCTCGGGCTCGGCCAGGCGCGGCTGGTTGCGCCGCGCTGTCCAGGCGCCATGCACCACCAGGCCCGCCAGCAGCAGGACGCCGGCGATGGCCAGTCCGATTTGCAGCTTGCTCATCGGTAGCAGGTCCCGTCGCGGCTCAAGCCGCCTCGGCCATGGACACGGCGGATTCCATGTCAACCGCCACGATGCGCGAGACGCCCTGCTCCTGCATGGTCACGCCGATCAGCTGCTCGGCCATCTCCATGGCGATCTTGTTGTGGCTGATGAAAAGGAACTGCGTGCCCTTGCTCATGCTGCTCACCAGCTTGGCGTAACGCTCGGTGTTGGCGTCGTCCAGCGGCGCGTCCACCTCGTCCAGCAGACAGAAAGGCGCGGGGTTGAGCTGGAAGATGGCAAACACCAGGGCGATGGCGGTCAGCGCCTTCTCGCCGCCCGAGAGCAGGTGGATGGTCTGGTTCTTCTTGCCCGGCGGCTGGGCCATGACCTGCACGCCGGCGTCCAGGATCTCGTCGCCGGTCATGATCAGGCGCGCCTGGCCACCGCCGAAGAGTTCGGGGAACATCTTGCCGAAGTGCTCGTTGACGGTCTTGAAGGTGCCGGCCAGCAGCTCGCGGGTCTCGCCGTCGATCTTGCGGATGGCGTCTTCCAGCGTGTTCATGGCGTCGTTCAGGTCAGCCGACTGCGCGTCGAGAAACTGCTTGCGCTCGCTGGCATGGGCCAGCTCTTCCAGGGCCGCCAGGTTGACCGCCCCCAGGGCCGCGATCTCGCGGTTCAGGCGATCGATCTCGCCCTGCAGACCGGTCAGGCGCACATTGCCTTGCTCGATGGACTGGGCCACGGCCTCCAGGTCGGCCTGGGCATCGGCCAGCAACTGGGCGTACTGCTCGAAACCCAGGCGCGCGGCCTGCTCCTTGAGCTGCATGTCCTGGATGCGCATTCTCAGGGGATCGAGCTCGCGCTCGAGCTTGATGCGGCGCTCGTCGCTGGCGCGCAGCTTGGCGGTCAGGTCGTCGTATTCGCTGCGCTTGGCGCCCAGGGCCTGCTCGCGTTCGAGCTTGAGGGCCAGCGCGTTCTGCAGCCCGGCCTGGGCGGCGGCATCGGTCAGGCGCGCCAGTTCGTCACGGGCACGCTGTTCCTCGGTGGTGATGGTGGCAGCCTGCTGATCTGCGGTGTCGATGGCGCGGGCCAGCTCGGCCTTGCGTGCGTCCAGCGTGCGCAGCGAGAAGGTGGCCTCCTGCGCCTGGCGCTCCAGGCTGCGTTGCTGTTCGCGGCAGGCGTTCAGTTTGCGCTCGGCCTCCAGCACGCGCTCATCGAGCTGGGCATGGCGTTCCTGGCTGTCGGCCAGCTGCATGTCCAGTTCCTCGAAGCGGCCTTCGGCGGCCACACGGCGTTCCTGCAGTTCTTCCAGCAGGGCATCGACTTCGGCCAGGTCGCCGGCGATCTGCTCGCTGCGGGCGCGGGTCTGTTCGGCCAGCTGGGTAAGCCGCAGGGTCTCGACCTGCAGCTCGTGCGCACGGCTCTGCGTTTCGCTGGCCTCGCGGCGGGCGGTGACCAGGCGCTGCGAGGCGTCGGCGTAGGCGGCCTCGGCGCGCACCAGGGCGCTGCGTGCCTCTTCGTTGATGAGCGACTGGGCACGCAGCTGTTTTTCCAGGTTCTCGATCTCCTGGGCGCGGGCCAGCAGGCCGGCCTGCTCGGAGTCCTGGGCGTAGAAGCTCACGCTGTGGGCTGTGACGGCGTGGCCGCTCTTCACATAGAGGGTTTCACCAGGCTGCAACTGGGCCCGCTGGGCCAGGGCGTCCTCGAAACTCTGGGCCACATAGCAGCCCTGCAGCCAGTCCACCAGCACGGCCTTGAGGCCGGCGTCGTTGACGCGCAGCAGGTCGGCCAGGCGCGGCAAACCACCGCTCTTCTCGGGCGCGCCGGCGGACGGCGCGCTGTAGAAAGCCAGCTTGGCCGGCGGCGCATCGTTGCCGAAGGCCTTGACCATGTCGATGCGGCTGACTTCCAGCGCGCCCATGCGCTCGCGCAGCGCGGCTTCCAGGGCGCTTTCCCAGCCCTGCTCGATGTGCAGTTTGGTCCACAGGGCCTGCAGGTCTGCCAGGCCGTGTTTGGCCAGCCAGGGTTGCAGCTTGCCGTCGGTCTTGACCTTCTCCTGCAAAGCCTTGAGCGCCTCCATGCGCGCCGACAGATCGGCCTGGCGGGCCGATTCGGTGTTGACCGTGTCCTGCTGGGCGCGGCGCGCCTCGTCC
This sequence comes from Rhodoferax sp. BAB1, assembly GCF_013334205.1. NCBI lineage: Bacteria > Pseudomonadati > Pseudomonadota > Betaproteobacteria > Burkholderiales > Comamonadaceae > Rhodoferax > Rhodoferax sp. BAB1. Next base: position 1,727,020 of record NZ_CP054424.1, read on the forward strand.
AGCTGCGGCACGCTGTCCTGCAGTTCGTGCAGGCGGGCATCGGCCACGGCGGCGGCCTCGCTGGCCTGGGCCAATTGGGTCTGCAGGCTCTGCAGGCGCGCCTCGTCGGGGGCGGCCAGGGCCTTGCGGTCGGTGTCCAGGCGTTCGCGACGCTGGTTCAGCTGGCGCGACTGCTCCTCGATGCTGCGCTGCTCGGCGGCCAGCACCTGGATCTGCTGCTGCACCTGGCTCACGCTGCCGCGCTGCTCGTTGGCACGGCTCTGGGCCTGGCGCAGGGCCTCTTCCATATCGGGCAGGGCCTGGGCCTGCTCTTCCAGCTGGGCAGCCAGTTCGGTGGTCTTCTCTTCACCGACCAGGGCCAGCTCGGCCAGGTTCTCGATCTCGGTCTGGGCATCCTGCTTGCGCGTGGCCCACTGGGCTGTCTGCTCCTTCAGGGTGACCAGGCGTTCCTCGACACGCTGGCGGCCCTCGACCACGAAGCGGATCTCGGCCTCCAGCCGGCCCACCTCGGTGCTGGCCTCGTAGAGCAGGCCCTGGGCCTGGTTGACCTGGTCGCCAGCGGCATAGTGGGCCTGGCGTATGGTTTCCAGGTCGGCCTCGATGTGGCGCAGGTCGGCCACGCGGGATTCGAGCTCGATGACGGCCTTCTCGCCCTCCTGCTTGATCTTGCTCTGGTCGGCTTCGGCTTCGGAGCGCCTCAGGTACCAGAGCTGCTGCTGCTTGAGCGTGACGTCGGACTGCAGGGTGTTGTACTTCTGCGCGACTTCGGCCTGGCGCTCCAGCTTCTCCAGGTTGGCGTTGAGCTCGCGCAGAATGTCTTCCACGCGGGTCAGGTTCTCGCGCGTGTCCGAGAGGCGGTTTTCCGTTTCGCGACGGCGCTCCTTGTACTTGGAAACACCGGCGGCTTCTTCGAGGAAGAGGCGCAGTTCCTCGGGCTTGGATTCGATGATGCGGCTGATCGTGCCCTGGCCGATGATGGCGTAGGCGCGCGGGCCCAGGCCCGTGCCCAGGAACACGTCCTGGATGTCACGGCGGCGCACCGGCTGGTTGTTGATGTAGTAGCTGCTGGTGCCGTCGCGCGTCAGCACGCGTTTGACGGCAATCTCGGCGTACTGGCTCCACTGGCCGCCGGCGCGGTGGTCGGCGTTGTCGAACACCAGCTCCACGCTGGAGCGGCTGGCCGGCTTGCGCGTGGTGGTGCCGTTGAAGATCACGTCCTGCATGGACTCGCCGCGCAGCTCGCTGGCGCGGCTCTCGCCCAGCACCCAGCGCACGGCATCCATGATGTTGGACTTGCCGCAACCGTTGGGGCCGACCACACCGACCAGTTGCCCGGGCAGCATGAAATTGGTCGGCTCGGCAAAGGACTTGAACCCGGAAAGCTTGATGGAGGTGAGACGCACGGTGAGAACAGTCTGATGGCGGGAACAGCCTGAAATCATACCGTCCCGGCCCGCCCGAAAATCACTTGCACCCGGCGCAATCTGTGCTACGGGAAAACCCGGGACGTTGCATTTATATACATTGCCATGCGCATCGTCATGGCAGCCAGGGAACAGACCGTGTAGATTCACCGGATTTGACCTGTCCGCCATAAAAAAGATCGCCACCATGAACCAGGCCACCAGCGACACGCCCCAGAACAACGTCCAGCAGATCACCCTCAAGGAACTCGGCCTGCGCTCCGGCATCGCCCTGCAGGTGCGCCGGCTGGTGGAAGGCGCCAGCAAGAAGGAAGCACAGCTCTTCGGCGCCATCGAAAGCCGGGGGGTCATGGTCGGCCCCCAGGGATCGGAGGGCGAAGACACCGGCCTGACCGAGGGCGATGTCTGCATCGTGCGCGGTTTTACCGGCCAGCATGAGTTCTCCTTCATCAGCAAGGTGCTGCAGACCTACGAGAAGCCTTTCGTGTATGCCCTGCTGGCCTACCCCACCCAGGTCGATGCCCGCCAGGTTCGCCAGTCCCTGCGCACCAAGACCAGCTGGCCCGTCACCGTGCAACTGGGTGAACGCAAGCTGGACGGCCAGTTACTGGACATCAGCATGCAGGGCGCCATGATCAGCACGCCTGCGCTCACCACGGCGGTGGGCAAGACCATCGACCTCAGCATCGGCGCCGTGGTCGAAGGCGAGCCCACCACCCTCGCCCTCAAGGCCACGGTCTGCCATGCCCACAAGGCCACGGACGGTCATACCCATTTCACGGGTATGGCTTTCTACGGGCTGAGCCAGCAGGACAAGCTGGTGCTGCACTACCTGACGAAGACACCGCAAGGCTGAGCCTGCCGGCTGTGCACTACTTCATGGTTCCCTAAGGGAAATCCATCCCCCGCAAGGCAGAACATCGACAAACTCGCTAGCATCGGGCTGCCTTATTTGGAGCCCCTGCATGAACCCAGAAGTCGTTTCGAGTTATGACAGCACCTACGTCATCCTCTCCTTTGCCATTGCCTTCCTCGGATCCTTCGTCGCGCTGACCGCCGCCCGCCGCATCATCGGCCCGGGCGGACGCATCAACCATTTCGATCTGCTGGCCGCCACGCTGGCCCTGGGCGGCATCGGCGTATGGACCATGCACTTCATCGGCATGGCCGCCTTGAAGATGGACCTGCGCGTGGGTTACTCCATGACCGAAACCGTCATCTCGCTGGTGGTGGTCTGCCTGGCCACCGGTTTCGGCCTGACCTATGTGGCCCGCGACCCGTCCAACAAGTCCCGCCTGCTGACGGCCGGCGCCGCCCTGGGACTGGGCGTGGCGGTCATGCACTACCTGGGCATGTACGGCATGCGCTTTGGTGGCTACATCAACTGGTCCTTCCTGCTGGTGGCCGTCTCCATCCTCATCGCCGTTGTGGCGGCCACTGCTGCGCTCTGGCTGGCCTTCAACACCAAACCGCTGGCGCTGCGCCTGCTGGCCGCGGTGATCATGGCCGTCGCCGTCTGCGCCATGCATTACACCGGCATGGCTGCGGCCGATTTTGTCTGCACCACGGCTGACCGGCAGGCCCTGCCGCGCGGTTTCGGCATCATCACCTCGACCGACCTGCCCGAGGTCGTGATGGTCATGTCCATCGGCATCGCCCTGGTGCTGTCCATCGACCTGCTGACACAAAAAGTGCTGGGCGCCACCAAAAAACGCTGATCGTCCCGGGTGCGGAGGCGGCCGTGCTGCACCCGCGCCCGTTCGGCCGGGGAGTTCCGGGATAATTCCCCCTCATGAACCCCCTGCTCCAACGACTGCAGCCCTATCCTTTCGAGCGGCTGCGGCAGCTTTTTGCCGGTATCACTCCCAACCCGGCCTACCGCCCCATCAGCCTGGGCATCGGTGAGCCCAAGCACGCCACCCCCGACTTCATCAAGCGTGCCCTGACCGACGCACTGGACACCGGCCTGACCGGCTACCCCCCGACCGCCGGCGAGCCGGCGCTCAGGGAAGCCATGGCCGGCTGGCTGCAGCGCCGTTACAGCGTCACGGTCAACCCGGCCAGCCAGATCCTGCCGGTCAACGGCTCGCGCGAAGCCCTGTTCGCGCTGACGCAGACCGTGGTGGATGGCAGCCGACCGGGCGCCGTGGTGCTTTGCCCCAATCCCTTCTATCAGATCTACGAAGGGGCCGCGCTGCTGGCCGGCGCCGAGCCCTATTACGTGCCCAGCGATCCGGCCCGCAACTTTGCCGTCGACTGGGACAGCGTGCCTGCCGAGGTCTGGGCCCGCACCCAGCTGATCTTCACCTGCTCGCCCGGCAACCCCACCGGGGCCGTGATGCCGCTGTCCGAATGGAAAAAGCTGTTCGAGCTGAGCGAGCGCTACGGTTTCGTGATCGCCTCCGACGAGTGCTACAGCGAGATCTACTTCCGCGACGAAGCGCCGCTGGGCGGGCTGGAAGCGGCCGTGCAACTGGGCCGCAGCGACTTCAGGAACCTGATCGCCCTGACCAGCCTGTCCAAACGCAGCAATGTGCCGGGCATGCGCAGCGGCTTCGTGGCCGGCGACGCGGCCATCATGAAGGCCTTCCTGCTCTACCGCACCTACCATGGCAGCGCCATGAGCCATGTGGTGCAGGCCGCCAGCATCGCGGCCTGGAACGACGAGCAGCACGTCATCGAGAACCGCAACCTGTACCGCGCCAAGTTCGCGCAGGTCACGCCCATGCTCAGCGCCGTGATGGACGTGGCCCTGCCAGACGCCGCCTTCTACCTCTGGGCCGGCGTGCAGGGCAGCGACACCGATTTCGCCCGTGATCTCTACGCTCTTTACAATGTGGTTGTTTTGCCCGGCAGCTATCTGGCGCGCGAAGCCCGCGGATCCAACCCCGGCGCCGGGCGCGTGCGCATGGCGCTGGTGGCCGAGACCGCCGAATGCGTGGAAGCTGCCGAGCGCATCGTCCAGTTCATCCAATCCAAAACTTGAAACCTTGCGGGACAGAACTTCAGCCCTGCCCCCGACTGACTAGGAAAACCAATGAGCCAACAACTGCAGCAGATCATCGAAGCCGCCTGGGACAACCGCGCCAACATCTCGGTCAAGTCCGCCCCCAAGGAAGTGGTGGACGCCGTCGAGCACGTGATCTCCGAGATGAACAAGGGCCGCCTGCGCGTGGCCACGCGCGAGTCCGTGGGCAAATGGACGGTGCATCAGTGGATCAAGAAGGCCGTGCTGCTGTCCTTCCGCCTCAAGGACAACGAGGTCATCAGGGCCGGTGACCTGGGCTTCTACGACAAGGTGCAGACCAAGTTCGCCCACCTCTCGGCCGAAGAGATGGCCGCCACCGGCGTGCGTGTGGTGCCGCCGGCCGTGGCGCGCCGCGGCAGCTTTATTGCCAAGGGCGCCATCCTGATGCCCAGCTACGTGAACATCGGCGCCTACGTGGACGAGAACACCATGGTCGACACCTGGGCCACCGTGGGTTCCTGCGCCCAGATCGGCAAGAACGTGCACCTCTCGGGCGGCGTCGGCATCGGCGGCGTGCTGGAGCCCGTGCAGGCCGGCCCGACCATCATCGAGGACAACTGCTTCATCGGCGCGCGCTCCGAGATCGTCGAGGGCGTGGTGGTCGAGGAGAACTCGGTCATCTCCATGGGCGTGTACATCGGCCAGAGCACCAAGATCTATGACCGCGCCACCGGCGAAGTCCATTACGGCCGCGTGCCGGCCGGCTCGGTGGTGGTCTCGGGCAACCTGCCCAGCGCCGACGGCAAGTACAGCCTGTACTGCGCCGTGATCGTCAAGCGCGTGGACGCGCAGACCCGCTCCAAGACCAGCCTCAACGACCTGCTGCGCGACTGATCGCGCTGGCAGCGGACGACCTCGACACACGACACCGGGAGAGCAGACATGAGCAGCACGATGGGCACGATGGAACGGATCCTTCGACTGATGTCCGAGAAAAAAGCCTCGGACATCTATCTCTCGGCCCACTCGCCGGCGCTGATCCGCATCAACGGGCAATGTGTACCCATCAACAACCAGGCCCTGCCGCCGGATGCGCCACGCAATCTGCTGGCCGAGATCATCCCGGAGGAACGCCTGGCCGAGCTCGATGCCTACAGTGAGCTCAACATGGGTTTTCCACTGGCCGGGGTCGGGCGCTTCCGCCTGAGCGCCATGCGCCAGCGTGGCTCGGTGGCGGCGGTGATCCGCTTCGTCTCGGGTGAGATCCCCTCCCTGGGCTCGCTCTCGCTGCCCCCCATCCTGGGCGACCTCATCATGGAAAAACGCGGCCTGATCCTGATGGTGGGCGCCACCGGCATGGGCAAGAGCACCACGCTGGCGGCCATGATCGACTACCGCAACGAAAACGCCTCGGGCCACATCCTGACCATCGAGGATCCGATCGAGTACCTGTTCAAGAACAAGCGTTCCGTGGTCAACCAGCGCGAGATCGGCGCCGACACCAAGAACCTGGGCACGGCCCTGCAGAACGCCTTGCGCCAGGCACCCGACGTGATCATGATCGGCGAGATCCGCGACCGCGAAACCATGTCCGCGGCCATCGCCTACGCCCAGTCCGGCCACCTCTGCCTGGCCACCATGCACGCCAACAACAGCTACCAGGCGCTCAACCGTATCCTGAGTTTCTATCCGGTGGAAGTACGCCAGACCATGCTGGGCGACCTCTCCAGCGCGCTCAAGGCCATCGTTTCGCAACGCCTGCTGCGCACCACCACGGGCAGCCGCACCCCGGCGGTGGAAATCATGCTCAACACCAAGCTGATCTCGGACCTGATCGAGAAAGGCGACTTCTCCAGCATCAAGGAAGCGCTGGAAAAAGCCATGGCCGAAGGCTCGCAGAATTTCGAGCAGGACATCGCGCGCCTCATCACCGAGGGCGTGATCGACCGCAAGGAAGGCCTGGCCAACTCCGATTCGCCCACCAACCTCATGTGGCGCCTGCAGAACGACTTCCAGAAACCGGCCCAGGCCCAGGCGGCCGACGACCATCACGACGACGAACCGTCCTTCACCGAAATCACGCTGGACGTGAAGCACTGAACGGCCCAAGAGAACGCCATCCATGAGCCGTACCCTGCAACTGACCGAGCAACTGATCGCGCGCGCCTCCGTCACCCCCGACGACGCCGGCTGCCAGGCCCTGCTGGCCGAGCGCCTCCAGCCGCTGGGTTTTGCCTGTGAAACCATCACCAGCGGCCCGGCCGATTTCCGCGTCAGCAACCTGTGGGCCAAACGCGTAGCCCAGGCCGGCGCCCCGCTGCTGGTCTTTGCCGGCCACACCGACGTGGTGCCCACCGGCCCGGTGGCCCAGTGGAGCCAGGACCCCTTCACGCCCACACACCGCGACGGCAAGCTCTATGGCCGCGGCGCCAGTGACATGAAAACCTCGATCGCCGCCTTTGTGGTGGCGGTGGAGGAGTTTGTCGCCGCGCAACCCCAGGCACCGCTGAACATTGCCCTGCTGCTGACCAGCGACGAGGAAGGCCCGGCCGTGGACGGCACCGTCAAGGTCTGCGAGGCCCTGCAGGCGCGCGGCGAAAAGCTGGACTACTGCATCGTCGGCGAACCCACCTCGCTGCAGCGCACCGGCGACATGATCAAGAACGGCCGGCGCGGCACCATGAGCGGCAAGCTCACGGTCAAGGGCGTGCAGGGCCATATCGCCTACCCGCACCTGGCCCGCAACCCCATCCACCTGTTCGCGCCCGCGCTGACCGAACTGACGGCCATCGAATGGGACAGAGGCAACGACTTCTTCCCGCCCACGACCTGGCAGGTCAGCAACATCCATGGTGGCACCGGCGCCAGCAACATCATTCCCGGCAACGTCGTGGTGGACTTCAACTTCCGCTTCTGCACCGAGTCCACGCCGCAAAGCCTGCAGCAGCGACTCACCACCGTACTGAACAAGCACGAGCTGGAATACGACATCACGTGGACCATCGGCGGCCTGCCCTTCCTCACGACACCGGGCACCTTGGTCAACGCGGTGCGCGAGGCCATCCGCGCCGAAGCCGGCATCGAGACCGAGCTTTCCACCAGCGGCGGCACCAGTGACGGTCGTTTCATCGCCCAAGTCTGCCCACAGGTCATCGAGCTCGGCCCCACCAACGCCACCATCCACAAGATCGACGAGTATGTTCCGCTGGCCGACATCGAGCCGCTGAAGAACATCTACCGGCGCGTGCTGGAAAAGCTCGCGCTATGAGCAGCGTCACCACGAAGCTGCCGACCGTGATCGAACTGATCGAGGCCGGAGCGAAACAGTTCGAGTCTGCCGGCGTGGCCTACGGCCATGGCACCCACAACGCCTTCGACGAGGCCGCCTGGCTGGTGCTGTGGCAGCTGGGTCTGCCACTGGACGAACTCGATACCGTGGCCCCCCACCAGGTGCATGCCGAGGAAGCCGCCAAGGTCGCCGCCCTGCTGCAAGAACGCATCCGCACCCGCAAGCCGGCCGCCTACCTGACCCGCGAAGCCTGGCTGCAGGGCGTGCCCTTTTATGTGGACGAACGCGCCATCGTGCCGCGCAGTTTCATCGCCGAACTGCTGGCCGACGGCACCATCGATGCCTGGCTGGGCGAGCACACGAAACGCGTGCTGGACCTGTGCACCGGCAACGGCAGCCTGGCCGTGCTGGCGGCCCTGGCCTGGCCGGAAGTCACGGTGGACGCGGCCGACCTCTCGGCCGAAGCACTGGCCGTGGCCCTCATCAACGTCGAGAAACATGGCCTGCAGGACCGCATCACGCTGCTGACCTCCGACGGGCTGGCCAGCGTGCGCGGCCCCTACGACCTGATCCTGTGCAACCCGCCCTACGTCAATGCGCAGAGCATGGCCGCCCTGCCCGCCGAGTACCGCGCCGAACCCGAACTCGCCCTGGCCGGGGGAACGGACGGCATGGACTTCATCCGCAAACTGCTGCGCGAGGCCCCCGCACAGATGAACGAACACGCCGTGCTGGTGCTGGAAATCGGCAACGAGCGTGAGCACTTCGAAGCGGCCTTTCCCCGCCTGGAAGTCGCCTGGCTGGAAACCAGTGCCGGCGACGAACAAGTTCTCCTGATTACGCGTGAAGCGCTTCTGAAATGATCACCCTGAAAAATGTCACCCTGCGCCGCGGCGCCAGGGTGTTGCTGGATGCTGCCTCCGTCACCGTCAACCCCGGTGAAAAAGTAGGCCTCGTGGGCCGCAATGGCGCCGGCAAGTCCACCCTGTTTGCCCTGCTCAACGGCACCCTGCACGAGGACAGCGGCGACTGCACCATCCCCGCGCAGTGGCGCCTGGCCCAGGTGGCCCAGGACATGCCGGAGACGAGCGAGTCCGCCACCGACTTCGTGATCGCCGGTGACACACGCCTGGTCGCCGCGCAGGCCGAGGTCCTGGCCGCCGAGGCCACCGACGACGGCGAGCGCATGGGGCACGCGTATATGGAGCTGCACGATGCCGGCGCCCACGATGCTTCAGCCCGCGCGCAGGCGCTGATCCTGGGCCTGGGCTTCAGGACGACGGAACTCGACAAACCCGTCAACAGCTTCTCCGGCGGCTGGCGCATGCGCCTGCAATTGGCGCGAGCGTTGATGTGCCCCTCCGACCTGCTGCTACTGGACGAGCCGACCAACCACCTGGACCTGGACGCCCTGGTCTGGCTGGAGGCCTGGCTGCAGCGCTACCCCGGCACCATGCTGGTCATCAGCCACGATCGCGAATTCCTGGACGCCGTGACCGGCGTGACGGTGCACATCGAGAGCGCCAAGCTGAACCGCTACGGTGGCAACTACACCAAGTTCGAGGACATGCGGGCCGAGAAGATGGAGCAGCAGCAGGCCTCCTACGCCAAGCAGCAGGAGAAGATCGCCCACCTGAAGAAGTTCATCGACCGCTTCAAGGCCCAGGCCAGCAAGGCAAAACAGGCACAAAGCCGGGTCAAGGCCCTGGACCGCATGGAGAAGATCGGCCCGCTGCTGGCCGAGGCCGAATTCACCTTCGAATTCAAGGAGCCGGCCAGCCTGCCCAACCCCATGCTGTCCATGCAGGGCATCGACTTCGGCTACCCGCCCCCCGAAGGCGCACCGGCCGGCACACCTCCGACGGTGATTGTGAAGAACGTCAGCAAGTCGGTGCTGGCCGGACAACGCATCGGCATCCTGGGCGCCAACGGCCAGGGCAAGTCCACCGTGGTCAAGACCATCGCCCGCGACCTGGCCCCCCTGGCCGGCGAGATCATCGAAGGCAAGGGCCTGTCCATCGGCTACTTTGCCCAGCAGGAACTCGACGTGCTGCGCCCGCAGGACACGCCGCTGGAACACATGATCTGGCTGGTCAAGGACACCACGGCCCGCGGCGCACTCAGCGGCCAGCCCACGCGCGAGCAGGACCTGCGCAGTTTCCTGGGCGGTTTCAACTTCACGGGCGACCAGGTCAAGCAGGCCGTGGGCACCATGAGCGGCGGCGAGAAGGCACGCCTGGTGCTGTGCATGCTGGTCTGGCAGCGCCCCAACCTGCTGCTGCTGGACGAGCCCACCAACCACCTGGACCTGGCCACGCGCGAGGCCCTGGGCATGGCGCTGAACGAATTCGAAGGAACGGTGATGCTGGTCAGCCACGACCGTGCCCTGCTGCGCGCCGTCTGCGACGAGTTCTGGCTGGTCTCGCGCGGCGGCATCAGCCCCTTCGACGGCGACCTCGACGACTACCAGCGTTACCTGCTGGACGAAGCCAAACGCCAGCGCGAAGCGCTCAAGGAAGCCAATGCTGCGGCCGCCACCACGGCCGCGAGCGCCCCACCCCCGCCCCCGGTGGCCACGCCCGAGCCCGCACGCCCACGCCGCGAGGACAATCGCACGCGTCAGTTACGCAAGGAATTCGAGCAGTGCGAGGCCCGCATGGCCGAACTGGCGCAGGAGAAAGCCGTGCTCGAAGAGCGCCTCACCGGCCAGCCCGGCATGGACGAGATCAATGAACTCGGCAAGCGCCTGGGCGCCCTGCAGGACGAACTGGACCAGCTGGAAGCGCGCTGGCTCGAACTGAGCGGCGAGCTGGGCGACTAGTCGGCCGCGCGTGCAGGCGCCTGCTGCATCTGCTGCATGGATTCGCCGACCTTCTGCTGCACCTGCTCCATGGTCTGCTTGCCCTGCTCCAGTTCCAGCTTCTTCGCCGCGCCCACGGTGGCCGCCGTGGTCGCCGTTTCGGCACCACAGCCCGTCAGCAGGAGCGTGGACAGGGCAAGGATGGATGGTTTGATCATGGTCGTTTCTCCTGTGTGACGCCGACGCGGTTACAGCGCATTTTGTCTCCTGCGCCACCTCGAAGAGGCTGATTTTTATGCAATAATTAAGGTCTGGGTTCTTAGCTCAGTTGGTAGAGCAGCGGACTCTTAATCCGTAGGTCGAGTGTTCGAGTCACTCAGGACCCACCAGACCATAAAGCGACCTGGCCTTGCGGCCAGGTCGCTTTTTTTGTCACCTCGCGCATGGGGGGCATGCCGGCAACATGGCACACCCCGAATGCCACCGTCCGCATCGACCAGAACCGGCCACTCGGGAAAAGCTGCCTTCAGCCAATCCACACCCCGTCATCCCGGGCACGGCGGATTGCCTTGTGCGTTACGCCTGGAAACACCATTTGAACCCAGCGTTGATGCATGTCAAAGCCGACCCGTCCCAAGGATTTCATACTGAAATCTAAATTCCGGCTAGGAGTCGGTGAGCGGAATTCATCAATGCGGCTTTTTCACATTCAACTTAGGGGGTTCTCATGAGCAAGATCATTGTTCCTATGGCCGTGGCCTGTGTATTGGCCTTCGGGGGCGCGGCCTTCGCCGCAGGTGGTGGGAGTGGTTCCGGTGGCGGAAGCGGCGGGAGTGGTGGCGGGAGCGGCGCCGGCGCAGCTGGCACGATGTCCCAGTCTCAGCAGCAGACACAGCAACAGGCACAGCAACAGGCACAGCAACAGGCACAAACAAAAACACAGATCCGTGACCAATTGAAGACCCAGGATCAGTTGCTGACCCGCACCCGTGACCAGCTCAAGACCCAGGATCAGTTACTGACCCGCACCCGCGACCAGTTGAAGACCCAGGATCAACTGCTGACCCGCACCCGCGACCAGCTCAAGACCCAGGATCAGTTGAAGACGCAGACGCGTGATCAGTTACAGACCCAGGAGAAAGCACATGTCCGCACCCTTGAGTTGTTGAAAGAACAAGAACAGATCCAGTTGAGGACGAGAGATCAGCTCAAGGAACAGGAGCAGATCCAGTTGAAGACGAGGGATCAGCTCAAGGCTGAATAACTGACGGCATCGCCAGCCTTCCCTTCAAGACCGGTCGCTACTAAAAATATAGCGACTGGCCCTTTCGGAAATCGCATCCGCAAGGTGTCTGATGCTGGCGCGCATTCAGGCCAGACAACAAAAAACCCCGTGCGGCGGATGCGCTGCACGGGGTTCTCATCTGGCTCCTCGACCTGGGCTCGAACCAGGGACCTACGGATTAACAGTCCGGCGCTCTACCGACTGAGCTATCGAGGAATATTCGGTACCTATATTGTACTGGTGGGACGTGCGTGACTCGAACACGCGACCAACGGATTAAAAGTCCGCTGCTCTACCGACTGAGCTAACGTCCCCCACAGCGGGACGCTCAACGCTAACCCCGACAAGCCTTAAATTATAGCGTTATTTTTGCGCTCTCTTCAAGCTCGCTTCACGATTTCGTTGAGTACCCAGCCCGCCGCGCACTGGCCGAAGGTGGCGGTGACGGACACCAGGGACCCATACCCGCTGCAGTTGAGGCTGCCATCGCCCTCGACGGCGCAGGAGGCATCGGGGCCGCTGACGGCTTCGCGGCTGAACACGCAGGCCACGCCCATCTTGCGCCCCTCACGAGCGGCGCCATGCTCCTTGCGCAGGCGGTAGCGCAACTGGGCCAGCAAAGGGTCGTGGGTAACACGGCCCAGGTCCTCAATGGCGACCTCATGCGCCAGACGCTTGCCACCGGCCGCACCGGCCGTGATGAAAAACGTCTTGCTGCTGATGGCCCAGGCGGCCATGGCGGTCTTGGCGCGGACCTGGTCGCAGGCATCGATGACGGCGTCCACGCCAGCCGGCAGCAGGGCCGGCCAGTTGTCCGGCGCCACAAACTCCTCGATGCATTGCACCTGGCAGCCGGGATGGATCTGGGCGATGCGCTCGCGCATGGCCAGCACCTTGGCCTGGCCCAGCGTGGACTCCAGCGCATGGACCTGGCGGTTGATATTGGATTCGGCCACATGGTCCAGATCGATCAGCGTGAGCCGACCGACGCCGCTGCGGGCCAGGGCTTCCACGGCCCAGGAGCCGACCCCCCCGACACCCACCACGACCACATGGGCGGCACGGATGCGCTGGGCACCGGCCACGCCGTACAGGCGGGCCAAGCCGCCGAAGCGACGCTCTGGGTCCATGGCGGCAACTGTCACGTCAAGTCATACGCTCCAGGCGCCACATCTGGTACTTGAAGCCGGCAACCGAGCCGGCCAGGATGGCGACAAAAGCCACCAAGCTGTTGAGGCCCAGGGTGGACAGGCCGGTCAGACCCTGGCCGATGGTGCAGCCCATGGCGGTCACGCCTCCCACGCCCATCAGCACGGCCCCCACCAGATGGTTGGCCACGTCCTCGGTGCCGCCAAAACCTTCCCAGCGGAAGCTGCGCGTCCACAAGGCCATGATGGCGGAACCGGCAATGACGCCGAAGACCGAGACGATGCCCAGCGTGAGTACCTTGCTCTTGTCGCTGTAGAACATCAGCCAGTCCAGTGCGTAGGCCACCGGGGCAACGAAACTCATGGCTTCGGAGCGGCCCGAGTTGGTGGCCAGGAAGACCTCTTCCAGGGTATCGGGGTGCTCGGCCACATGCCCCAGGGAGCCGCTGACCCACCACATGGCCACAATGAGGCCGCCCACGCCCAGGCCGGCCAGCAGGTTTTCACCCTGCATGAACTGCTGACCGCGCAGGGCCCAGACGATGAGCGCCGCACCCAGGCCCAGGCCCAGCAGCAAGGCGGCCAGGGAGGGCGTGAGGCCCAGGGCCGTGGCGGCCAGATGCGGTAGATTGGCCGTGACGGCAAAGTCCACGCCCACCTGATCCACGGTGGCCACGCGCCATACCGCAGTGATGCCCTTCATGGTGGCGAAACCCGTCATGCCCATGACCAGCAGGACCACCAGGGATTTGAGGTTGCCGGACCCGACCCGCACCAGGGTCTTGCTGCCGCAGCCCGAGGACAGCACCATGCCAAAGCCGAACAGCAGGCCACCGACGATGGCCGACAGCCAGAGCCAGCGTTTGCCGCCGTGCAGGGTCTTGGCCGGATCGATCAGCCCCGCATAGGCCAGCAGGGCAAAACCGGCCATGGCCACACCGATGGCCAGGCCCCACTGGCGCATGCGCGTCCAGTCGCCCATGTTGACCACGTCGCTGACGGCGCCCATGGTGCAGAAATGGGTGCGCTGCACGAGCGCACCGAAGAGCAGGGAAAGAAGAAAAGAAGCGCTCAACACCAGGGTGTTGAGCGCCGAGATGTCGGCGGTTTGCATGCCCCGGATTCTAAAGCCAGGACGCGGCAACCCCTACTTGAGACGCGTGAGGCGCTGCTTGGCGGCTGCGGCGGCCTCGGACTGGGGATAGGCCTTGATCAGGTCTTCCAGCGTCTTGCGCGCGGCCTTGGTGTCCTTGAGCTCGACCTGGCAGTTGGCGATGGAGAGCACCGCCTCGGGCGCGCGCATATGGTCCGGCGCCTGCGTCAGCAGGTTGCGGAAGTTCTGGATGGCTTCCTTGTAGTCACGCGTGGCGTACTGGGCATTGCCCAGCCAGAAGAAGGCCGCAGGCACGTAACCGCTGCCGGGGTAGCGCTTGAGCAGATCGACAAAGGCACTCTGCGCACCGGCAAAATCGCCCTTGCGGAAAACGCCCAGGGCCGCGTCGTAATCGCGCTTCTCGGCCTGCTCGGCCAGGAACTCCTGGCCATCCACCGTGACCTTGATCGGTTCGAACTTGCGCAGGCGCTCGTCGAAGCCGCCCAGCAGATCCTTCTGCTGGCGCTGCAGCTCGGCCACGTCGCGCGTCAGTTGCTCGTTCTGCCCGACCAGGCGCGCCATCTCGGCACGCAAGGTCTCGATCTGGCTCTGGAGTTCCAGCAGGCTGCGGCGCAGCTGGGCGTTTTCTTCCGTGCTGCGGGTGGCCTGCTCGGCCGCGCGCTGCTCCGCCTCGCTACGGCTGCTCTCCACGCGCTGGCGCAATTCGATGATGGCGCGGCGTGCCTCGTCATCGTTGAACAGCGCATGGGCACTGGGAGCACCGCAGACGCACAGCAGCAGTGCAAGAAGGCGGAGGGAGGGCTTCATCGGGAAGGTACCAGCGGGCGCCGATCAGCGGTAGCTGATTTCGGCACGACGGTTCTTGGACCAGGCCGCCTCGGCACTGCCTTGCACGGCCGGCTTTTCCTTGCCGAAGCTCACGGCCTCGACCTGGCTGTCGGCCACGCCCAGCAGGCCCAGGGAACGACGCACGGCCTCGGCACGGCGCTGGCCCAGGGCCAGGTTGTATTCACGGCCACCGCGCTCGTCGGTGTGGCCCTCGATCACGACCTTGCGGCTGCGATCGGCCTTGATGTGGCGGGCGTGGGCGTCGATCAGGGCCTGGAACTCGGGCTTGATGACGTAGCTGTCGTAATCGAAGTAGACCAGGCGGGAAACGTTGGCG
Source organism: Rhodoferax sp. BAB1 (assembly GCF_013334205.1). Classification (NCBI taxonomy): domain Bacteria; kingdom Pseudomonadati; phylum Pseudomonadota; class Betaproteobacteria; order Burkholderiales; family Comamonadaceae; genus Rhodoferax; species Rhodoferax sp. BAB1. The sequence continues at coordinate 1,742,213 of NZ_CP054424.1, forward strand.
ATGGCCCCCTGGGCGGACTTGCCGTCACCCACCGGGGTCACCGAGGTTTGCGCCACCGTGCTGCTGGAGCCGGTGCCGGCGCCGCTGGAACGGTCTTCGACCGGCGGGTTGTCCAGATTGACCGAAGAGCAGCCCGCCATCAGCAAGGCCAGGGCACCGATCAGTGCCAGTTTTTTCATCGACATTTTTACTCCTGAGGAATCGATAAGGGGTTAATTGGATGGTTTCTGGAAGGGGCCCCAGTCGGGCTCGCGGATGTCGCCGCCCTGCCCGGCCAGTCTGGCCTTGATTTTCCCGTCCAGGGTGGTCGTCATCAGGGCTTCGCGTTCCTGTTGCTTGGTCGCATAAAGAAGCAGGCGGCTGTTGGGGGCAAAACTCGGGTTTTCGTCGGCGCTGGTTTCGGTCAGCGCCGTCACATTGCCGGTGGGCAACTCCATCACGTGCAGCTTGAAGGCGCCGCTGACCCGGGAAATATAAGCCAGCCAGCGACCGTCGGCGCTCAGGGCGGGGGAAATGTTGTAAGTGCCGGTAAACGTCACGCGCTCCGGACTGCCGCCGGCGGCGGCCGGCATGCGGTAGATCTGGGGGCTGCCGCCCCGGTCGCTGACGAAATAGATGAACTTGCCGTCGTGCGAGAAGACCGGTTCGGTGTCGATGCTGGAAGACTGGGTCAGGCGGCGCGGTTCGGCGCCGACGGTGGTGACATCCAGGGTGTAGAGCTGGGAACCCCCGTCACGGCTCAGTGTCACCGCCAGGCTGCGCCCATCGGGTGACCAGGCGGGCGCACTGTTGGAGCCACGGAAGTTGGCCACCAGGCGGCGCTTGCCGCTGGCCACGTCGTGGACATAAACCACCGGCTTGCGCGACTCAAAGGACACGTAGGCCAGTTGCCGGCCTTCGGGCGACCAGCTGGGCGAAATGATGGGCTCGGGACTGGTCAGGGCCGGCTGGGCACCCTCGCCGTCGGCATCGGCCACCCACAGGCTGTAGCGCTGGTCGGCCTTGGTGACGTAGGCGATGCGGGTGGAGAAGACGCCCTTGTCGCCGGTCAGCTTCTCATAGACGAAGTCGGCGATGCGATGCGCGGCCAGGCGCAGGTCGGCCTGGGTGACGGCATAACTCTGGCCCCCCAAGTCACGCCCGGCCACCACGTCCCAGAGGCGGAAGCGCACGTCGTAACGGCCGTCGGCCAGGCGCACGACGCTGCCAGCCACCAGGGAGTCGGCGCCGCTCTGGCGCCACAGGGCCAGATCCGGGCGGGCGTTTTCGTCCAGCGGGCCCGAGCGGGCCGCCACACCGCGGAACTGGCCACTGCGCTCCAGATCGGCCTGCACTATGGCGCTGATCTTCTGCGGTGCGGCGTCCTCGCCACGGAAAGGCGCAAAGGCGATCGGCAGCTGGGTCAGCCCCACGCCGGAGACTTCGACTCGGAACTGCGCCAGGGCCGGCATGGCCAGGCCCAGCCAGGCGCACAGCACGAGGCAACCTATCTCAAACAGACGGGGGAGGCGGTACGGACGATGTGTCATGGGTCTGGTTCAAACAATACAGGGCGAAATATTTGCCGAAAGCAGCCTGGGCCTGCATGGTACACACTGCGAAGCCCATGGCACCGTCCAGCAGGCCCAGGCGGAAAAAATAGCTGCGGATGAAGGCCACCACACCAGCGGCTGCGGCCCGGGCCATGCTGGTCTTCTGGCCCGCGCGATGGCGCTGCTGGGCCCAGGCCTGGCTGTACTGCTCCAGTTTGCGCCAGTAATGTGACGGTGTCGGGTAGCTGTAGTGCAGCAGGGAAGTCTTGAGCCGGCCGACCGCACCCTGCGCCACAAGCACACGCTCGTGTACCAGGTCGTCGCTGAAACGGGCGGCCTCGCGCCGGAACAGGCGCAGCACGAGGTCGGGTGTCCAGCCGCAGTGATGGATCCACTGGCCGCAGAACTGCGTCAGGCGCGGAATCTCCCAGGCCACGGCCGCACCGCCCTGCCCTTGCACCACCCGGGCGATCTCGGCCTGCAGCTCCGGCGGCACCCGCTCGTCCGCGTCTAGCGACAGCACCCAGGGGTGGCTGGCCAGGGCCAAGGCCCGGTTCTTCTGCGGCCCGAAACCCGGCCAGTCGGGCGTGATATGCACCACGGCACCCATGCGCCGCGCAATGGCCACCGTGTCATCCGTGCTGCCCGAATCCACCACCACGACCTCGTCGGCAAAGGCGACCGAGCGCAGACAGGCCTCGATGTTGGCGGCCTCGTTTTTGGTAATGAGGATGACGGAGAGATGGGTCAATTTCAGCCCGACTGAACAACAGCAGACCAGGCCAAGATACAGCCCTCTCCGCTGAAAACAAGTGTTTTGAGCCATTCGTGACTCAGGCGGGATCATACCTGCCCGTGCAGCCCGAATCGACCAGGACAACCCGATACAGTCCCTCTTGGAACAGACCGGTCTCACGGGACAATTCAGGTAGACTTGCCGGATCCATGCCGGATGCCTGTGCGCCCCTGTCGCACCCGACGAACCGACTCCCACTGCGCCATGGCATGAACGAAAAGCCATGACACAAACCAGCACCGCCATCCCCAGCAATCGCGCGCTCTATTTCCGCTTGCTGGACTATGTCAAGCCGTACTGGAAACCATTTGCCCTGGCCATGCTGGGCATGATGAGCACGGCGGCCACCGAGCCGGTATTCCCGGCCATCATGAAGTACCTGCTGGACAACGGCTTCAAAACGCCGGACAGCCGTCTGGTCTGGGCCATTCCACTGGGCATCGTCGCTCTGTTCACGTTGCGTGGCGTCCTGTCCTTCTGCACCAATTACGTCATGACGTGGATTTCGACGCGGTTGGTTCTCGATCTGCGACGTGAACTGTTCGACAAAATTCTGACCCTGCCTACGCAAGTTTTTCATGAACAGTCCGCTGGCAAGCTGATCTCACGTCTGATCTATGACACGGACAATGTGAATCAGGCGGCCACCAATGTACTGGTGATCGCCGTGCGCGAATCGCTCACCGTTGTGGCCTTGCTCGGTTATCTGCTCTACCTGGACTGGAAGCTCACGGTGATCACCCTGACCATCGGGCCTTTGATCGCCTTCATCATCAAACAACTCAGTCGTCGTATCCGGGCCGCCAGCCGCTCCAGTTTTGAAGCCCTGCGCGCCATGTCCCACACCATCGAGGAGAGCACCGCTGCACACAAGGTGATCCGTATCTTCGGGGGGAGCGCCAGCAACGCGAACGTTTTTTCCAGGATACCGAACGCTTCCGCCGCTCGATGATGCGCGAGGCCGTGCCGGCCTCGGCTCTCACCCCGATTACGCACCTGGTCGCCTCGATTGCCGTAGCTGCCATCACATTCCTGGCCCTGAGCCAGACCACCGGCCAGGCCAGTGCGTCCGCTGGCGGTTTTATTTCATTTATTGCTGCCATGCTGCTGATGATCTCCCCCATCAAACAGCTGACGGCCATCAATCCCATCCTGCAACGCGGTTTGTCTGCCTGTGAAAGCATTTTTTATCTTCTCGACATGCCAGATGAGCTCGACCCGGGTCGGCGCGAGCTGTCCCATGCCCGTGGTCACCTTGAGTTTGATGGCGTGAGTTTCAGCTACCCCGGCTCGGAGCGGCAGGCACTTGATGAGGTGTCGTTCCATGCCGATGCCGGCCAGACCATTGCCTTGGTTGGCGCATCCGGTGGCGGCAAGACCACCATCAGCGCCCTAATCCCGCGCTTTTACCGCCCCTCGACTGGCCGCATCCTGATTGACGGGATCGACATCAACGAACTCACGCTGGCCAGCCTGCGGCACAACATCGCGCTGGTCAGCCAGGACATCGTGCTCTTCAACGACACGGTGGAAGCCAATATCGCCTTCGGCTCGCGCGAGTCGGCAACACGCGACGACGTGACCGCCGCAGCCAAGGCCGCCAATGCCTGGGACTTCATCCAGCAATTGCCAGAGGGGCTGGACACGTCCATCGGTGAAGACGGCGCCAAGCTCTCGGGAGGCCAGCGCCAGCGTATTGCCATCGCCCGCGCCCTGCTCAAGAATGCCCCGATCCTGATCCTCGATGAAGCCACTTCTGCTCTGGACACGGAAAGTGAACGGCAGGTACAGGCCGCCTTGGCCACCTTGATGAAGAACCGTACCACCCTGGTCATCGCGCATCGACTCAGCACCATCGAACATGCCGACCAGATCCTGGTGCTCGACCAGGGCCGCATCGTCGAGCGGGGCTCCCACGCCGAGCTGCTGGCCGCAGGTGGTTATTACGCCAACCTGAGCAGAATGCAGACATGACGATTCCCATTCTCATGTACCACCAGATCGACGAACCGCCGCCACGCGGCACGCCACTGCGCGGTCTTGTGGTCTCGCCCGGCGCCTTTGCCCGGCAGATGCGACTGATCAAACTCCTGGGCTACCGTGGTCTTTCCATGCGGGATCTGGAACCCTATCTGAAGGGTGAAAGACAGGGCAAGGTCGTTGGCATCACCTTTGACGACGGTTACCAGAACAACCTGCACAATGCGCTGCCCGTTTTGTTGAAACACGGATTCACCGCGACCGTCTATGCAGTCAGCGACATGATTGGTGGCACCAACAGCTGGGATCATGGAATGGTCGAGGAAAAGCCCCTGATGAGCCATGCTGACTGGCAGGCCTGGCTAGCTGCAGGCATGGACATCGGCTCACACACACGCACGCATGCCGACCTTAACCAGTTGGATGCGACACAAGCGCGCGACCAGATCACCGGCTCCCGACAAGAACTCGAGAAGGCACTGGGCTGCGTGGTGCGCCATTTCTGCTACCCCTATGGGCTCTTTCGCCCCGAGCACGCGCAGATGGCCGCACAGGCGGGTTATGCCACGGCAACCACAACACGTCGCGGGCGCGTGCAGGAAGGCGATGACCCCATGCAACTGCGCCGGGTGCTGGTGGCCCAGGCCACCAGCCTGCCCCAACTTGCCCTAAAACTGCTCACCACCTATGAGGATCGCCGTGGCTGACATCTCTCCCCATATGTACGCAGACAAGACGGGCAACTATTTCGCCAAGGCCCGCACTGAAATTGAACCATTGCTGCCGCGCACCGAGGCTCAACCCTTGCGTGTGCTGGAAATTGGCTGTTCAGAGGGTCACACCCTTGAATGGCTTAAAAACATTGGCCGCTGTGCCTGGGCTGCGGGCGTCGAACCCTACGCGGAACTCCGCGCAACCCCTGGATCCGTCGATCGATTTTTCAAGCTGGATATTGAAGAAGCCTTGCCGGATCTGCCGTCTGCATCGGTCGACCTGATCCTGTGCCTCGATGTACTGGAACACTTGGTCGACCCGTGGAAAACCCTGCGCCGCCTCGATGCATTTCTGAAACCGGGCGGCATGTGGATCATCAGCGTCCCCAACATCCGGAACTACCGCATCCTGTCAGATCTGGCTTTCAAGGGGCGCTTCAACTACTCCGATGACGGCATCCTGGATCGTACGCACTTGCGTTTCTTCACGCGCTCTTCGGCCATTCAACTGACAGAAACCACCGGTGCCAGAGTGCAGCAGGTTCTGATCCCTGACACACAGCGCTGGCAAAAGAGGTTGCTCGCCCGCATCGGTCTGGGTGATCTGATAGCCAAACAACTGATACTCCAAGCCGTCAAACCCTCACAACCGGACCTGGTCGATTGAGGTCACGATGGAAGATCTTGTTCTTTACTGCAAAAGCTATCACACCGATCTCAAACGTGTCCTGCGTCTGGCCGCCTCGATCCGGCAACACAACCGGGAACACCTGCCCTTCCACGTCTCGGTCCCCATAGCCGATCTGGCGCTTTTCCAGCACCATCTCGGCACATTGGATGTCACGCTCCACACAGACGAGGAAATTTGGCGCGCATCCCCGGGGCTTTCGCCTGAGGCCCTCTCTTCTTTACCTGGGAGTCTGTCCCAGCAGATCGTCAAATCCGAGTTCTGGCGCCTGGGCCTGGCAAATGCATATCTTTGTCTGGATTCGGACGCCTTTTTCATCAAGCCCTTTGGCAAAGAGGACTTCCTTGCGCCCGATGGAACACCCTATACCGTCATGGACGAGGGGCATGAGATCCTCGAAGATGCCATCCACCACCGCAAGCCACAGGTTTTGGCTGCCTATCAAACCGACGCGCTCAAGGTACAACAGCTGCTCGGCCGTGCAGGACGCCTCTACAACTTCGGACCGCTGCCTGTCGTCTGGCATCGCAAAGTATGGGAAAGCCTGTACGAAAATTATCTGCTCCCGCGTGGGATCAACTTTGCCGATGCGATCCGGGAAGCTCCCAGCGAAGCACGCTGGTATGGAGAGGCTCTGTTGCGTTACCAGGCGATCCGCTTGCTTCCCTGCCAATCCTTTTTCAAGGTCTACCACTATGCCTGGCAATATGATCGCGACAAGCGCAAGGGCATCGGCAATGCCGATCTGAGTCAGTTGTATTCTGGCGTGATCTATCAGTCTGCCTGGGAACGCGACATGGATTGGCCCAGTGAGGGCGGCCACTGGATGTCGCGTTTGGGCCGCCGGCTGCGGCGCAAACTGGGGCGCATCTAACCGGCCTCGCCCAAGACCTGATTGCAGACGAATGAACTCCACTCACCCCCCGATTCTGCTGACCTCCAGCGTTGTTGCCCACGATACCGGTGTTGCACTGAGCGATACGCAGGAACGTACGCAACTGGCACTGGAATCCGTACGGGAATGGCTGCGCATTGACCCGGGGCTGCGCATCGTCTTGTGCGACGGTTCGGGTTTCGATTTCTCGGAACTTGTTGCTGACCGCTTCCCCCAAGCTGACATCGAATGTCTGCCATTCCACAACGATGCAGAGCGTGTCCGGCAATTCGGGCGCGGCTATGGTGAGGGTGAAATCGTCCGGTATGCAACAAAACACTCCCGCTTCATCGCACAAGCCGGCTGCTTTGCAAAATGCACTTCCAAGCTTTGGGTAGAAAACTATGCCGAATGCCTGAAACACTGGAACGGGAATATGCGGTTCAAGGGCGTTTTCCTGGATGTCTTCTCTCCCTGGAAAAAAACAGAATTCGCCTATATCGACACCCGGTTCTACATGGTCAGCTGCGATAGCTATCGCCGATATTTTGAAGATGCCCATCTGCATATCCGCAAGGAGCAGGGCCACGGCCTGGAGGAATGCTTCAGGGATGTCGTCCGTGAAAAGGCGTTGGCCCACATTCTGCTGCCCATCCCACCCGTGATTGCTGGCATAGGTGGCGGGACCGGCACTCATTACAGGAATCCCCTCAAACGCCGTCTGAAGGAAAAGCTGCGCCTCCAGCTTGTACGAGCAAGCCGGGATCACGCGCACCTTTTCTAACGGAGACCGGACTCCAGTCGCAGGCGAGCGAAAAGATAACCCAGCAGAACTGCCTGCATTTGGAGATTGTGCTCGCGATAGACCGAGTCCGCCAAGCCACGCAGGGCCCAGAACACAGCGATGAGGAAAAGCGCCAATGCCCAGGGCCAGCGTTTCTCGTCATCCAGAGCGCGCCATCCTGTCCAGGCCAGATAGCTCAAGAGAAACGCCCAAAGCAGACTGCCCCCCCATCCCAGCGCCAGGACGGTATCCAGCCAGCCCTGGTGTGTGTGGAAGAACAGCATGACTGGAGGGTGGCCACAGCGTTCCTCGATCAGCTTCCTGTAACTATCGCGCGATCCGTCCAGGCCCCGCAGCTGTTCCAGCGCCAGCTGCCAACCGACGCGCATGAGCATGATGCGACCACCATCACCATTCAACCCATCCACCAGTGCGTCCATGTATTGAGGATCCTGTGATTCAAGATGCCTATGGATCTGGGCCCTGAGCTCGGGCGTCACCCCTTCGCACATGAATTCGACAGGGTCTTGGACCAGGAAGGCCACTTTCACCTTGTCAAACATCAGCCCCCAGCGCATGTCCTTACGCAGGTACTGGGTCAAGAACAAAGCCAGCACCATCAACAGCACCAGCAGGAACATGGGAAGCCGATGACGCCCCCAATCTTGGGGTTGTGGTACTGCCGTTTTTTCACGACGCAGTTTGAACATGAACACTGCCAGACCCACCAGCAGCATCAGCAGTTGGTACAAGACCGAACCCCGGGAATAAGCAACCACCACACTGAGAAAACACAGGGCGATGCCTAGAGCCGACCAAGCCATCATCTTCGGACGTTGTGCCTGCCAGGCCCATAACAGGCAGACCGACAACAAAATCATCGCCTGCGTCCCCGTGTACCCAAGATTGCCATGCATTGGGTCAAAGCCGCGAAACCCCCAAGGGAAGCCCTGCCAGCTCCAGGATGCGGCAGACTGGGGATCGAGGATTTCGACCAGAACACGCCACATCGCACGAACCGGCAAATCGGTTGGAGGAGACTCGCCAAACAGGCCGGCCCAGGCCATCAGGGTCAAAAGCAGATGCAGCACCACCAGGAAGGCCGAGGCGCCGGCAAGGGCCCACAGACCGGGGCCACGCCGCCCCAACATCCAAACCGCACCCAGTCCAAGCAACCAGGCCGCAATCGACGTCCCCCATTGCGCTCCCAGGTTGCTCCAAGCCACCTCCGGTTGCCGCGCCCAGAGCGGGAAGAGACAGAGAAAAACGAACCAGGTCCACAGGGGCCAGTACGGTGTGCTCAGGAAATCCATCACGGCATGTGCTGGTCTCGATGAGCGCCTCACCATGAAGACCAACAGCAGGACCAGCAACCCCAGCAGCAGCAGGTTACGCAAAGCGGTGGTATTGGCTACGGGAAGAATGGCCAGATATGCGAGCAACAGGAATGCATACGACCGTTGAATCCCATCCAATTTCAGGCTCTTGTTGTTTTCCATTCACCCTCCTCGGGGAGACAACGCAACAGTGTTGGCATCGCTCCTCCTCGTTTTTTCAAAGCAAGTGCCTGATCTTGCATTTCCATAGCCATTTTTTCAATGGACTGCGCGGGGCATCTCCCAGCAACGCACTGTGCCGCAAAACCCTGCGATATTCGAGTTCGGGCGTCCAGTCGCCGGACTGTCTGAGCGCCTGATACGCAAGCAAAACGGCCAGATTACCCTGGCGCACATGTTCGAATCGTGCATCCGGATGCTTGCCCCGCAACAGCTTCTTGTTGCGCTTCATCAACGCGCGCGCAGCAGTATTACCCTTGAAGGTTGCGCTGCCGGTATGCAGGACGAAAACATCCTCGGTGATCATCTGTCGGTAGCCCGCCTTTGCCAGGCGCAGGCTGAAATCGAAATCCTCGTAATAACCGAGACCAAACGTCTGATCGAGACCTCCCAGCTTCTCCCAGACATCACGGCGGATCGCTATGCAGAAAAAGTCACTTCGGTAGGTGGGCATCAGATGCCCTGTCGGATTCTGGTTGATCCAGGCACCGATCTCGAGCCAATCCTGCTGAGTCGCATCTGGTTTCCAGAGACGCTGCCCGTTACCCGCGGAATTCGTTACCGGCCCCAGCATGGCGACATCGGGAGGAGCGTTGCGTATCACTCTCTTGAGTGCGTCCAGCGCTTGAGCTGGGAACAAGGTGTCATTGTTCACCAGCAGCAACCAATCTCCATGCGCTTGGACACCGCCCCAATTCATACCCCCCGCAAACCCGAGGTTGCTTGAACTCACAAGACAACGGACTGTCGGATGGTTTTCACACCAGGCTTCCGTTTTTTCCGCAGAGTCGTCCGGCGAGCCATTGTCCATCACCAGCAACTCGATGTCGGGATCTTGCAGCCATGGGTGCAGAGAATCCAGACAAGTCCGTGTGGTGACATCGAAGTTCCGGAATCCGAGCACCAGCAATGACAACAAAGGCTGCTTCAAACTGGCCTCTTACGTACCTGTCGCACCCAGCCTACCAGCTGCATGGACGATGCCTGCGTCGTGTACGGGCTCTCCCGCCCGCTGTCGGGCAGACCCGGGCTGCGCCAGCGCTCGTAGAGCTGCTCCAGCGCGGCGGCCAGGGGCTGGGCCACGGCGGTGGGGACGCTGTCACCTGCGGCCAGTCCGGTCTGCACCACCGTGTGCCCTTCGCCGCGGATCATGGCCGCCATCTGCGGGTTGCGGTGCACGATGGAAAGGATGGGGCGCTGCATCCACAGGTATTCGTAGAGCTTGGAGGGAATATATTCCTCGCACAGCGGGTCTTCGCCGTGCAGCAGCAGCAGGATGTCCGCGCCGCGCATGCGATGCAGGATCTGGTCGCGGCCGCTCAGGCCCGTGACGGGATCGGTCTCGATGCGGCCGAACTGGCGCACCCGCTCGCGTACCGGGGAGGTTTCCAGCTTCTGGGCCGCCGGGGCATCGATGGCACCACCGTAGATGTGCAGTTCCGTGGCAGCCAGCAGGTCCGGGCGGCGGATATGGAGCAGCTCCAGCGCCTCGATGAAAGGCAGCATGCTGCGCGAGGCGGAGAGCGAACCAAAATGGCCGACCACAAACGTCGCCCCCGGCAGGTAGGGCGGCAACGATTCAAAGGGGCGGTCGATGCCGGGCAGCATCATCTTGCCGCGCTCGCCAAGTTGCGGATGCCGGGCGCGGGCGCTGGCCAGGGCCTGGTCGGTGAACCAGACGGCGAGGTCGGCGTCGGTACAGATCTGGCGCTCGATCTCGGCCTGTTTCTTCTGGTGCGTCGTCGTGGGCGTGGTGCCCGGCACCACCAGCGGGTCGTGCACCTCGGCCAGCCAGGGGGTGCCGGTGGCGAACTTGAGCGCCCGCCCGGCCACATGGGCGGCATAGGCGCCGCCGGTGGAGTAGATCAGGTCGAAAGGCTGCTGGCGTGCGAGCGCACGGCCCTTGAGATAGGCCGTGAACCACCAGGACCAGGAGCTCTCCAGCGGACGAAACAGTTTCTCGATGACCAGGCCCGGCAGCAGCAGCAGCGAAGCCAGCGTCATCAGGATACGGTAGACGATGCCCTTGCCCACATGCTTGCGCAGCACATGGCGCAGGTCGAAACGCAGGCCGGCGGGGCCGGCAGGCCAGAGTTGGTAGTGCTCCAGTTCCTTGTCCTTTTCGCCGGACACCCCGCTGAGGACCACCACCTCGATGCCGGCCGCGCGCAGGTGCGGCAGCTTGTCGGTGATGGTGTGGCTGGCCGCGCGGCCGTCCATGTTGAAGGCGTGCGAGAGGACGAGCCAGCGTTGCCGCGGTTGATCGGTCATGGGGAATCGGGGGAAAGAACCTGCTGGTAGAGCGCTTCGTATTCTATCGCGGCCCTCTCCCATGTATGGGCCTGCGCGAACGCCAGGCCGTGCTGGCGCAGATGGTCGGCCAGCTCGGATGTGTCAAGGACGGAACGCAGCAGCCGGGCCAGGTCTGCACTGTTGCGCGGGTCATGCAGCAGCAGGGCTTCGCGCCCATCCTGCAGCTCGCGCGAGATGCCACAGTGCACCGGGCCGCTGACCACCACGGGCAGGCCATGCGACATGGCTTCCAGCACCACCATGGCAAAGCTGTCTTCCAGGGTCGGGTGCACCAGGCAGTCAGCCGCGCGGTAGGCCGGCACCAGGTCGTCCAGGGAACCCAGGAAATGCACACGCGAGGCCAGCCCGAGCTCCCGGGCCTGCTGCTCATACCGCGGAATGGAGGCCGGCTTGCCGGCCACGGCCAACTGCACCTCGGCCGGCAGCAGGGCCAGGGCCTTGAGCAGCGCATCCAGGCCCTTGCGCTTGTAGTCGTTGGCAACGAAGAGCAGCAGCGGCACGTCGAACGGCAGGTCGAGCTTGCGACGGGCCACCGTGCGTGTCATCGTGTCCTGCTGCAGCTGGGTGCCCGGCGTGATGACGCTCAGGTGCTTGCGGCAAGCGGGGTAGGCCAGCTCGCATTCCTGGCGCAGCAGGGTGGACGTGGCCACGATGCGCCGCTCACGGGCACGCCGGAACCTCGCGCCTTCCAGCCAGACATAGGTGGCCAGCCGCGGGCTGGTCCACACCTTGAGCCAGGCCCAGGCCCGCTGCCAGCCGCGCTTGCCCTGCAGCAGGTTGTAGCGCAAGGGCCGCACGTGGATGGTCTGCACCTGGCCATGCCAGGTGTTCTCATGGGAGTGCACCACGTCAAAGCCCTTGCGGGTCAACCACCAGCTGGACAGGGCAAAGAGCAGCTGGTTGAGCCAGCGTGGTTTCTGCCCCAGGCAGAACACCCGGTGGTAGGTCACGCCCGGCACGGGCTCATTGCTTTCCTGGGCAAAAACGTGAAGCTCGTGCCGACCGGCCAACTCTTCGGCAATCGACACCGCGTAGCTTTCGGCGCCGCCGGCGGTGCGGGAGAAGATGCGGTTGATGATGGCGATGCGCATGGATCAGGACGCTCACAGCAGCACGATGTCGTACTGCTCCTGCCACATCGAGGCCTCGCTTTGCAGCGAGATCGGTTTGCCGATGAAGTCGGAGAGGCCGGCCATGTGCTGGCTTTCCTCGTCCAGCAGCAGCTCTATCACCTGCGGTGCGGCCACCACGCGGAACTCGCGCGGGTTGAACTGGCGCGCCTCGCGCAGGATCTCGCGCAGGATGTCGTAGGCCACACTGCGCGCGGTCTTGACGATGCCCTTGCCGGTGCAGCTCGGGCAGGGTTCGCAAAGCATGTGGGCCAGCGACTCGCGCGTGCGCTTGCGGGTCATCTCCAGCAGGCCCAGTTGCGAGAAGCCGCCCAGCATGGTCTTGACCCGGTCGCGCGCGAGCTGTTTGCGGAACTCGGCCAGCACCGCCTCGCGGTGGTCCTCGCGCGTCATGTCGATGAAGTCGGCAATGATGATGCCACCCAGGTTGCGCAGGCGCAGCTGGCGGGCAATGGCACCAGCCGCCTCCAGGTTGGTCTTGAAGATGGTGTCGTCGAAATTGCGGGCACCCACAAAACCGCCGGTGTTTACATCCACGGTGGTCAGCGCCTCGGTCTGGTCCACGATCAGGTAACCGCCGGACTTCAGTTCCACGCGCCGGCCCAGGGCCTTGGCAATCTCCTCGTCGATCCCGAACAGGTCGAAGATCGGCCGCTCGCCCTTGTAGTGCTGCAGTTTGCCCGCTGCCGCCGGCATGAATTCCATGCCGAAGGCGTGCAGGGCCTCGAACTGCTCGCGCGAATCGACCTTGATCGTCACCGTGTGCTCGCTGACCAGGTCGCGCAGCACACGCTGCAGCAGGTTCAGGTCCTGGTGCAACAGGGATTTCGGGGGCAGGCGCATCGATGCGTCCTTGATGCGGGCCCAGGTCTTGCGCAGGTAGGCGATGTCCTCGCCCAGTTCGGCGTCGCTGGAGTCTTCGCCATTGGTACGCAGGATGAAACCACCGCCGGGCTCGCCCACCAGTTTCTGCAGCCGCGTGCGCAGCTCGTCGCGCTGGGCCAGCGGGATCTTCTGCGACACGCCGATGTGGTCATCCTGCGGCAGGAAGACCAGCAGGCGCCCGGCGATGCTGACCTGGGTGGACAGGCGCGCGCCCTTGGTGCCGATCGGGTCCTTGATGACCTGCACCATCAGGGCCTGGCCCTCGAAGACCTGCTTCTCGATCGGCACCTGGGGCTGCGAGGCGCGCGAGGCACTGAGCGACTCGCCTTCGGCTGGCGGGTGCCAGACGTCCGCGACGTGCAGGAAGGCGGCCTTGTCCAGGCCGATGTCGATGAAGGCCGACTGCATGCCGGGCAGCACACGCGAGACCTTGCCCAGGTAGATATTGCCCACCAGGCCGCGCTCGCTGGCGCGCTCCACATGCAGTTCCTGCACGGCGGCGTTTTCCACCACGGCCACCCGCGTCTCCTGCGGCGACCAGTTGATCAGGATGTCTTCTTGTGACACTTTGAGTCGCAATCTAGATTTTGAAACCGAATGCTTGCAGCAATTGTGCCGTCTCGTGCATGGGCAGTCCCATGATGCCAGAGTAGCTGCCCGAGATATGCGAAATGAAGGCCGCCGCCCTGCCCTGCACCGCATAGGCACCGGCCTTGCCCATGGGCTCGCCGCTGGTCACGTAGGCGGCGATCTGCTGGCGGCTCAGCGCGGCAAAGGTGACGCGCGAAGTGCTGAGGGCCTGCACGCGCCGGCGTGCAGTCCCGATGGCCACGGCCGTCAGCACGCGGTGGCTCTGGCCGGACAGTTCTGCCAGCATGCGCCGGGCATCGGCCGCATCTTCGGGCTTGCCGTAAATGGTGCGCCCCAAGGCCACCGTGGTGTCCGAGCACAGCACGGGCGCTGCCGGCAGGCCACGGCGCTTGAGGCGTGCCAGGGCGGCGTCCAGCTTGAGCTGGGTGACGCGCTGCACGTAGGCCGCCGGGGCCTCGCCTGGCTTAAAGGCTTCCAGTGCCTCGGCGTCCTCGTCGGGGTCCGGCAGCAGCAGTTCGTGTCGCACGCCCAGTTGCTCCAGCAGCTGACGACGGCGTGGGCTCTGGGAAGCGAGATAAATAAAGTCAGCCATAAAAGACCTTGAGCGCCGCCGGGCCGCCCCAAGGCGCGAGGGCCCCCTCGGGGGGCAGCGCAGTACACGAAGTGACAAGCGTGGGGGCCATATTCATTCGCGGTGATAGGGATGGTTGGCGTTGATGGACCAGGCCCGATAAAGCTGCTCGACCAGCAGCACACGCACCATGGCGTGCGGCAGGGTCAGGTCCGAGAGGCGGATGCGTTCGTGCGCGGCCTGGCGGAAGGCCGTCTCCAGCCCGTCGGGCCCGCCGATGACCAGGGCCACGTCGCCCCCGCCCAGCTGCCAGTCCTTGAGTTTTCCCGCCAGCGCCATGGTGCTCAGCGTAGTGCCCCGCTCGTCCAGAGCGACGATGCGGGTGCCCTTGGGAATCGCTTCCTCGATGCGCTTGCGCTCGGCCGCCATCAGCTGCTCCACGGTCCTGGAGCCCCGTGGCTCGGTCTTGACGGCCTTGAGCTCGACCCGCAACTCCGGCGGGAAACGCTTGGCGTAGTCGTCCCAGGCCGTCTGCGCCCAGTCGGGCACACGCTGGCCGACCGCGACGATCAGCAGCTTCACCGCGCCTTGCGGGTCGCCGTCTTCTTCGCCGGGGCCTTAGCCGCCTTGCTGGCCGGCTTGGCGGCGGTCTTGGCCGCCGTCTTTTTGGCCGGCGCCTTGGCCGCATTCACCTTCACGGTCTTGATCGGGGCCTTGGCCGTGGTCTTGGCGGCGGGGGCCTTGGCCGCGACCGTCTTCCTGGCCGCCGGCTTGCCCGCCGCCTTCTTGCGATCGGCCGCCTTCTTCTCCTCGGCCTTCTTCAGCTGGGCGCGTGAGGGATAGGCCTCGGCCACGCCCTGCTTGGCCGCGCTGGCGCGGCGCAGGCTGCCGGTCTTGGCGGGGGCGGCGGCCTTGGCGGGTGCCTTGTCGACCACCTTGGCGGCCGGCTTGTCGGCACCGAACTTCAGGCGCACCGGGGTCTCGCCCCACAGGTCTTCCAGGTGGTAGTACTGGCGGATGGCCGGCTGCATGATGTGCACCACGGCGGCGCCGCAGTCCACGATGATCCACTCGCCGTTCTCTTCACCTTCCATGCGCGGTTTGGCAAAACCGGCATCGCGCACGGCGTCACGCACGCTGGCCGCCAGCGCCTTGGTCTGGCGATTGGATGTACCGGAGGCCACCATCACACGCTCGAACAACGCCGAGAGCTTCTCGGTATTGAACACCTGGATGTCCTGGGCCTTCACGTCCTCCAGGCCATCGATGATGGCGCGCTGGAGTTTCTGGATGTCTTTTTTGGCGGCGGTTTCGGTGGTCATCAGGTGCTTTGGTAGAGGTGATTGTCTTCAATATAGCGCGCAACGGCGGGGCTGACCAGTGGGGCGATGCCCTGCCGGCTGGCGACGCGGGCGCGGATGCCGGTGGCGCTGATGTCCATGGCCGGCATCTGCAGCTTGCAGAAACGGCCCGCCATCTCGGGCGGGGGGACAAAACGGGTTTCCTGGCCGGTCAAAAGATCCCGGTCAGCTACACAAATTATAGCAAGACGGACAATCTCCTCCCAATGGCGCCAGGTCGGCAGCACATCGGCCTGGTCCTTGCCCATGACCAGATAGAGTTGGGCCTGCGGGTTTTCGGCGTGCAGTTCACGCAGGGTGTCCAGGGTGTAGGACGGGCCGGCACGGCGGATTTCCCGGTCGTCCAGCTGTACCTGCGGCAGGCCGTCAAACGCCAGCCGGCTCATGGCCAGGCGGTGTGTGGCCGCCGTGAGCGGCCGGCTCTTGTGCCAGGCCTGGCCGGTGGGCAGCACGCACAGCGCATCCAGCTGGAGTTGTTCGATGGCGGCCTGGGCCAGGGCGCGGTGCGCCAGATGCGGCGGGTCGAAGGCGCCGCCGAACATGCCGATTTTGTGAAGGCTCAAGGCGTGATCCAGTCACGCCGCGGCAAAAAGCGGGTGTAGAGCTCAGCCTCGGGGGTGCCGGGCTCGGGCTGCTGCTGGTAGGCCCAGCTCACCAGCGGCGGCATGGACAGCAGGATGGACTCGGTGCGGCCACCCGACTGCAGGCCGAAATGCGTGCCACGGTCCCAGACCAGGTTGAATTCCACGTAACGGCCGCGGCGGTAGAGCTGGAAAGCGCGCTCACGCTCGCCGTGCTCGAGGTGCTGGCGCTTTTCGACGATGGGCAGGTAGGCCGCCAGGAAGGCATCCCCCACGGCACGCAGCATGGCAAAGCTGCCTTCGAATCCCAGCTCCGAGAAGTCGTCGAAGAACACCCCGCCGATGCCGCGCTGTTCGTTGCGGTGCTTGAGGAAGAAGTACTCGTCGCACCAGGTCTTGAAACGCGGGTACTTGTCATCCCCAAACGGCTGCAGCGCGTCGCGGCAGACGGTGTGGAAATGCACCGCGTCCTCCTCGAAGCCGTAATAGGGTGTCAGGTCCATGCCGCCGCCGAACCAGCAGACCTCCTGGCCATCCTTGCCCCTGGCCGCCAGCATGCGCACATTCATGTGCACGGTGGGCACGTAAGGGTTGCGCGGGTGGAAGACCAGCGAGACCCCCATGGCCTCGAACGGCGCACCTGCCAGCTCCGGCCGATGCTGGGTGGCCGAAGGCGGCAGCCTGGGGCCCTGCACCTGCGAAAAACCGCAGCCGGCGCGCTCGAACACCGGGCCGTTTTCCAGGATCTTGGTCAGGCCCTGCCCCTGCAGCGGCTCACCGGGGTCCTTGCGCCAGGCGTCGGCCAGGAAGCTGCTGCCGTCGATCGCGGCGATGGCATCGGTGATGCGTTGCTGCAGTCCCCGCAGGTAGTCGCTGACGATATGGACGGGCGTGGAATCGGTGCTCATGTTCATTTCACGATGGTTTCGCTGCGCGGCACGCTGGCGTCGAGCAGGCGGATGGGCGCGGCATTTTCGGGCCGGCAGCCGACGGCCCCCTCCAGGGCCGTCGCGATGCGCGCAAAGTCGGCGGCCTCGTCGCCGCTCAGGCGCAGGAAACTGCGCACCGTCACTTCACGCCCGGTGTAATTGACTTTCACCAGCGCCAGCGGCACACCGGCCTGCACCGCCGTGCGGTAGAAGCCGCTGCGCCAGCCCGGAATGTACTTGCGCGTGCCTTCCGGGGCCAGCGCCAGCCAGAAATATTCACCACGCGCCCGTGCCGTCTGCATGCGAGCTGCGGTATCGCCCACCATGCCCTTGGCGCTGGTTCGCTCCACCGGCACGCCACCGAGATAACGCATCCAGTGCCCGAAAACGGGGAAACGGAAGAGACTGTCCTTGCCCCAGAACCGCACCGGAATGCCGATGGCCCATTTGACGAGCAGCAGGACCACGAAGTCCCAGTTGCTGGTGTGCGGATAGACCGCCAGCACGCCCTGAAGGCCGGGCAGGCCATCGAAATGCACTCGCCAGCCCATGCGACGCAGCAGCCAGCGCGCCAGGGCGCTGCCACGGAACTGCACCGGATGAGGCAAGGGAAAATCGTTCGGGGTCATCAGGACAGGCCGGGATCAGCCTTTGATGGCGCGGTAGCCGATATCGCGACGGTACTGCATGCCATCAAAGCGTATGCCCTGGGCCAGCTCGTAGGCACGCTGCTGCGCCTGCCTGGTGGTGTCCCCCAGCGCGGTTACGCAGAGCACACGGCCGCCGGTCACCAGCACCTGGCCGTCCTTCAGGGTGGTACCGGCATGGAAGACCACGCCTTCGTCGGTATCGGCCGGCAGGCCGGTGATGACGTCACCCTTGCGCGGGTTCATGGGGTAGCCGTGCGCGGCCATGACCACGCCCAGCGCGATGCGGCGATCCCAGTCCAGTTCGACCTGGTCCAGCTTGCCATCGGTGGCGGCGAGCATCACGTCGACCAGGTCGGTCTTGAGGCGCATCATGATGGGCTGGGTTTCGGGGTCGCCCATGCGGCAGTTGAACTCCAGCGTCTTGGGGGCACCCGTGGCATCGATCATCAGACCGGCGTAGAGGAAGCCGGTGTAGGGGATGCCGTCCTTCTCCATGCCCTTGATGGTGGGCAGGATGATCTCGCGCATGGCGCGGGCATGCACAGCGGGCGTCACCACGGGCGCGGGCGAATAGGCGCCCATGCCGCCGGTGTTGGGGCCCTGGTCGGCATCGAGCAGGCGCTTGTGGTCCTGGCTGGTGGCCAGCGCCACCACGTTCTTGCCGTCGCACAGCACGATGAAGCTGGCTTCCTCGCCCTGGAGGAACTCCTCGATGACCACCCGCGCGCCGCCCGCGTTGTGGCTGACGCCCAATTTGTTGTCCAGCAGCATGAAGTCGATGGCCTCGTGCGCCTCGGCCGCCGTCATGGCCACCACCACGCCCTTGCCTGCGGCCAGGCCATCGGCCTTGACCACGATGGGCGCGCCCATCTTGTCCACGTAGGCGTGGGCCGCCACCGGGTCGGAAAAGGTGTCGTACTCGGCCGTGGGGATGCCATGGCGTTTCATGAAGGCCTTGGAGAAGGCCTTGGAACTTTCCAGTTGCGCCGCCGCATGGGTGGGGCCGAAGACACGCAGGCCGTGGGCACGGAACTCGTCCACCACCCCGGCAGCCAGCGGGGCCTCGGGGCCGACCACGGTCAGGCCGATCTTCTCGGTCAGGGCCCAGGCGCGCAATTCCTGCACATCGGTGATGGGCACGTTTTCCAGGCGCTTGTCACGCGCGGTGCCTCCGTTGCCCGGCGCCACGTAGATCGTCTGCACCTTGGGGGACTGGGCCAGTTTCCAGGCCAGCGCGTGTTCCCGGCCGCCGCCACCAATCACTAGAACTTTCATATTTCTCTCTTACCCGTTCGCCCTGAGCCTGTTGAAGGGCCCTGGAGCGCGTCGAGGGCTTCGACAAGCTCAGCCCGAACGGCAAATATTTCTACAGCGCTGCGTTGTGATAAACGTCCTGCACGTCGTCGAGATCCTCAAGCACGTCCAGCAGCTTCTGCATCTTGGCGGCGTCGTCGCCGCCGAGTTCGATCGTGTTCTCCGGGCGCATGGTCACGCCGGCCACCTCGGCCTTCAACCCGGCGGCTTCCAGCGCATTCTTCACGGCCTCGAAATCGTGAGGGCTGGTCAGCACCTCGATGGCGCCGTCGTCGTCGCTGACCACGTCCTCGGCGCCGGCTTCCAGCGCCACTTCCATCACCTTGTCCTCACTCGTACCCGGCGCATAGATCAGCTGGCCGCAGTGCTTGAACTGGAAGGCCACCGAGCCCTCGGTGCCCATGTTGCCGCCGTGCTTGGAAAAGGCGTGACGCACCTCGGCCACGGTGCGCACGCGGTTGTCGGTCATGGTGTCGACGATGATGGCCGCACCGGCGATGCCGTAACCCTCGTAGCGGATTTCCTCGTAGCTCACGCCTTCCTGGTTGCCGGTGGCCTTGTCGATGTTGTACTTGACGCGGTCGGCCGGCATATTGGCGGCCCTGGCCTTGTCGATGGCCAGGCGCAGGCGCGGGTTGGCGGCCGGGTCGCCGCCACCGGCGCGTGCCGCCACGGTGATTTCACGGACGATGCGGGTCCAGATCTTGCCGCGCTTCTCGTCCTGCCGCCCCTTGCGGTGTTGGATATTGGCCCATTTACTGTGTCCAGCCACGAGATGTCCTCTGATTTTGTTAGGCTATAAACCTTGAGATTGTACTTTTAGGGATATCCATGGCCGACCCCATCCTGATTGCGCAGCACGGCGACGTGCAATGCTTCCTGCGCCCCGACAAGGCCAACCGCCACGGCCTCATCACCGGTGCCACCGGCACCGGCAAGACCATTACCCTGCAAACCCTGGCCGAAGGCTTCTCGCGTATCGGCGTGCCGGTCTTCCTGGCCGACATCAAGGGCGATCTGACCGGTATCTCCCAGGCCGGCAAGATCGGCGACAAGCTGGCCAAGGTCATCGCCGAGCGCGGCCTGCCCACGCCCACCTCCCAGTCCTGTCCCACCACCCTGTGGGACGTGTTCGGTGCCCAGGGCCACCCGGTACGCGCAACGGTGAGCGACCTGGGGCCGCTGCTGCTGGGCCGCATGCTGAACTTGAACGAGACGCAGGAAGGCGTGCTGCAACTGGTCTTCAAGATCGCCGACGACCAGGGCCTGCTGCTGCTGGACCTCAAGGACCTGCGCGCCATGTGCCAGCACGTGGGCGACAACGCCTCGCAGTTCACCACCGAATACGGCAACATCAGCGCCGCCAGCATCGGCGCCATCCAGCGCGGCCTGCTGCAGATCGAGAGCCAGGGGGGCGACAAGTTCTTCGGTGAGCCCATGCTCAACATCGCCGACTTCATGCAGACCGACGGCAAGGGCCACGGTGTGGTCAACATCCTGGCGGCCGACAAGCTGATGAATTCGCCGCGCCTGTACGCCACCTTCCTGTTGTGGCTGCTCAGCGAACTGTTCGAGCAGCTGCCCGAGGTCGGTGACCTGGACAAACCCAAGCTGGTCTTCTTCTTCGACGAGGCCCACCTGCTCTTCAACGACTCGCCCAAGGCCCTGCTGGAGCGCATCGAACTGGTGGTGCGCCTGGTGCGATCCAAGGGCGTGGGGGTCTATTTCGTCACCCAGAACCCGCTGGACATCCCCGACACCGTGCTGGGCCAGCTGGGCAACCGCGTGCAGCATGCGCTGCGCGCCTTCACCCCGCGCGACCAGAAGGCCGTGAAATCGGCGGCCGAGACCATGCGCCCGAAACCGGGCCTGGACATCGCCGCAGCCATCACCGAACTGGGGGTCGGCGAGGCCCTGGTGAGCTTCCTGGACGAAAAAGGCCGGCCCAGCCTGACCGAACGGGTCTACGTGCTGCCCCCGGGCAGCCAGATCGGCCCGGTGAGCCCCGAGCAGCGCCAGGCCCTGCTGGCCAACTCCGTCGTGGCCGGTGTCTACGAGAAGACGCTGGACCGCGAATCGGCCTTCGAACATCTGGCCAGCCGCACCCAGCAGAAACAGGCCCAGGAAAAGGCCCAGGGCGACGCCGCGGCGGCCGAGAAAGCCGGAGGCGGCGGCCTGCTCGACAGCCTGGGCGGCATCCTGGGTGGTGGTGCCAAACGCACCCGCGCCAGCGCCGGAGAACAGCTGATCAAGAGCGCGGCCAGTTCCATCGGCCGTGAAGTCGGCCGACAGATCATCCGCGGTGTGCTGGGGAGCATACTGGGCGGCTCCAGGCGCCGCTAAGCGCTGCATGGACTGGTCTTAAGGAGACTACAACGTGGCCACCTCGCCTCCCAACCCGCGAACATCCGGCAATGCAAAAAAGGCTGCCGTCGTCAGCCCCCAGGACACCATCGACTGGCGCATCAAGGAACTGCGCGCGTTCGATGCATCCCGCATCAACGATCGCTGGGACCCGAGTCTTGAAAGCCTGAAAAAAAGCATCAACGACGCCCTGGCCGAGGTCCTGGGAAACAACACGCCGGACTATAAAAAATTCGAGATCGAAGCATTCGATGCAACGCTGCCCTCGGATTTCAGCGGACGCTATTCCACCGAAGAATTGCAGCAGGCGGTCCAGGAAGGCCTGGAGAAGGCCATGGTCACCCTCAAACGCGTGAAAGTCCTGCTGACGGAGCGTGCCCGGTTACAGCCTCCCGCTCCTGCTCCTGCTCCTGCTCCTGCTCCTGCTCCTGCTCCTGCTCCTGCTCCTGCTCCTGCTCCTGCTCCTGCTCCTGCTCCTGCTCCTGCTCCTGCTCCTGCTCCTGCTCCTGCTCCTGCTCCTGCTCCTGCTCCTGCTCCTGCTCCTGCTCCTGCTCCTGCTCCTGCTCCTGCTCCTGCTCCTGCTCCTGCTCCTGCTCCTGCTCCTGCTCCTGCTCCTGCTCCTGCTCCTGCTCCTGCTCCTGTGCCTACGCCCGCTCCGGCTTCCGTGCCGCCTGCGCCCGCCCCCACGCCTACACCTGCACCGGAACCTGTGCCCATGCCTACGCCTGCTCCCGCGCCAGCCCCTGTGCCCGTCAAGGCGCCAGCGGTCGAATCCCGTCCCGCCGTCCCGGCATCCCCTGTGAACATCCGCGTCACGGTCGTCAGCCACGATGCGCAGGTCCGCGATGCCACGCTGGGCCTCGTCAAGCAGCTGGGGTTGCAGCCCGTGTTCCTGCCCGAACTCTCGAACCCGAGCGGCGGCGCCTTCTTCAATCGACTGGAGCATCTGGCCGATCTGCAATACGCCATCGTCCTGCTGCCGGCCAACGCCCTGGACGCGGCTGCCGGCGGACTCAAGGCCCTGTCACCCGGGCTGTTGATGGAGCTCGGCTTCCTGCTGGGAACCGTGGGCAAGGATCGGGTCTTTTTCCTGGTGCCAGGCCCTGCGGCCAAACCCCTGCCCTGGGACGGGATCGCGAGCGTGCCCATGGATGACACCGGCCTGTGGCGCCTGCTACTGGCCCGTGCCATGAAACAGGCCGGGCTGGACGTGGACCTGAACCGCGCGCTCTGAACCTCGCCGGCCGAGGAGCGCTTTGGCTTCGAAGCCTGGCTTGATGCGGCCTGGAGGAGTCAGCGGCGCCGCGCCGTCCTCACCCCCGACAAGCCCGCCACGCTCGCCAGCACCTTCCCCAGTCGACCCGAATCCGAAATCTCCACCGTCAGCGTCATCCAGGCCACGCCCTTGACCGTCTGCGTCTGCGCGCCGATGACGTTGAGCTTTTCCTTGGAGAAGATTTCCAGGATGTCGCGCAGCAGGCCCTGGCGGTCGGTCGCCTCGATGGTGACGTCCACCGGATAGAGCGGCGCTTCGCCACCCTTGGGCACACCCCATTCGACCTCGATCACGCGTTCACCATGCCTGGCCACCAGCTGCTGCAGGTTGGAGCAGTCGGTGCGGTGCACGCTGACGCCCTTGCCGCGCGTGACGAAACCGCGGATCTCGTCCGGCGGCGCCGGCTTGCAGCATTTGGCCAGCTGCGTGAGCAGTGAATCGACGCCCACCACCAGCACGCTGCCGCGCGATCCGCCCTCGCTGCGGCTCTTGCGGAGCTGGGGCTGGTCCTCCTGGGAAACGACCGGTTCGGCCGGGCGCAGCACGGCCTCGATGCTGCGCAGCGAGAACTCGTCCTTGCCCACCACCTCGAACAGGGCGTCGGCCGAGGAAAAACCCAGTTGCGAGGCCAGGTCGTCGAGCTTGATGGCGGTGCGGCCTTCGCGCTGCAGCAGCTTTTCCACCGCTTCGCGGCCGCGCGCGATGGTCTCGTGCGTGGCCTGGGCGTTGAACCAGGCGCGCACCTTGCTGCGCGCACGCGGGCTCACCATGAAACCGAGTTCGGTGTTGAGCCAGTCGCGCGAGGGGCCGCCTTCCTTGGTGGCGACGATCTCCACCGTCTGGCCGTTTTTCAGCGGCGTGTTCAGCGGCACCATGGCACCGTCCACGCGCGCACCGCGGCAGCGATGACCCAGGTTGGTGTGCACGCTGTAGGCAAAGTCCACCGCGGTGGCGCCTTGCGGCAGTTCGACGATGGCGGCATCGGGCGTGAGCACGTAGATGCGGTCGTCGAATACGGCCTGGTCCTGCTGCGGGCCCGACAGGTCGCGTTCCCAGGCCAGCAGCTGGCGTAGCACGGCGATCTTGGCGTCGTAGGCGCTGTCGGCCGTCACGCCTGAATAGCCCTTGGCGCCGGCTTCCTTGTAGGCCCAGTGCGCAGCCACGCCGTGCTCGGCGTGCTCGTGCATGGCCTGGGTCCGGATCTGAATCTCGATGGGGCGACCCTCGGCGTCGCGCACGATGGTGTGCAGCGACTGGTAGCCGTTGGCCTTCGGTTTCGCGATGTAGTCGTCGAACTCCTCGGTCACCGGCGTGAACTGGCTGTGCACCCAGCTTAAAGCGGCGTAGCAGTCCGGCACGGAGGGCACCACGATGCGCAGCGCACGTACGTCGTAGACGTGGTCGAAGTCCAGCGACTTGCCGCGCATCTTCTTGACGATGCTGTAGATGTGCTTCGGTCTGCCCTGCACCTGGGCCGGGATGCCTTGCGTGCGCAGTTCGGTCTCCAGCCGTTCGCGCAAGCGCAGCACGTAGTCCTCGCGCTCGATACGTTTTTCATCCAGCAGGCGCGCAATCTGCCGGTAGGTGTCGGGCTCCAGGAAACGGAAGGACAGGTCCTCCATTTCCCACTTGATCTCCCAGATGCCCAGGCGGTTGGCCAGGGGGGCGAACACGTGCAGCGATTCGGCCGCCAGTCCGGGCGGCAGCGGCAGCTTGGTGGCCGCAAAAAACCGCAGCGTCTGCAGGCGCGAGGCCAGGCGCAGCAGCACCACCCGCAGGTCGCGGGAGAAAGCCAGCAGCATCTTGCGCACGTTCTCGGTCTGGGCTGCCGAGGTCTGCGCCATCGGCACCGGCGTGCCGGCACGCAGTGCGGCCTGCTGGGCGGCGCTGGCCTGGCGCTGCACCTGCACCAGCTTGGTGGTCTCCACGGCCAGCTCGGCATAACTCTCGCCGAAGGCCTTGGCTATGGTCTCCTGCGGCTTGTTCAGGTGGGTGCAGGCGTAGACCAGATAACAGGCCGCCTGCATGGCCTCGGAACCGCCGATGGACCGCAGGATGGCGGCCACCGCATCGGCATGGACCAGGGTGTTTTCACCGGTGTCCAGCAGCTCGTTGGCCAGCAGGGGTTCGGCAAAGGCGCGCGCGCGCGCCAGGGCATGGGCCTGCTCGGGCAGGCTGTGGGCGGTGGCGGCAATCAGCGGCGAGCGCGGCTCGCCACCGGGCAATTCGGATGCGTGGCTTTTCATGCGGAACTCATGCGCCCGAGCCGAGCAGGAAATCACAGACCGCTTGCACCTGGTCGGCCGCGACCAGGGTGGGCGCGTGGCCGACGCCAGGGAATTCGACGAGTTGCGCGCGCGGGCCGCGTTGGGTCATGGCCAGGGCCGTCTCGGGTGACAGCAGATCGGAGTTGGCGCCGCGCAGCAGCAGTGTTTCCGCCTGGATGCCGTCGTAAAGTTGCCAGAGTGTCGCTTCGCCTTGTTCGGAGCTTTCCCGCGTGAGCGTGCCATAGGGCACGGCAATGGCCGGGTCGTAGTGCAGCATGAGACCGCTGCCATCGCTGGCGGGCTTGAGCATGGGCCGCGTCAGCGCCAGCCACTGCTCGCGTGTGTGCGGGCCGAAACCCACGGAGATCAGGCGCAGCGCCTCGGCCGCCTGCTCGATGGACGTGAAGCGTACCGGTGCACCCAGGTATTCGCCGATGCGCTGGATGGCCTGCCAGGAGATGGCCGGACCCACGTCATTGAGCACCAGCTTGCGGATCTTGTACGGCAGCTGCGGCTGGCCCGCCAGCACCAGGCCGATCAGGCCGCCCATGCTGGTGCCGACCCAGTCCAGCGTGACGGGCTTCAATTCGCCCAGCAGCACCAGCATGTCGGCGGCGTAGGCCGGGATCTGGTAGCCCATGGGGTCCTTGAGCCAATCACTCTGGCCGCGGCCCGCGACGTCAGGGCAGACCACGCGCAGCCGGCCGCCGGCGCGATCGCACAGGGCCTGGGCCAGCACATCGAAATCGCGCCCCTGGCGCGACAGGCCGTGCACGCAGACCACCACATGGCTCGCTGTCGGGTTACCCCACTGCCACCAGGCCATGCGGTGGCCGCCAGCGGCGTCGGGACAGGTTACGTAGTTCAGCGTAGGCTCGGTCATGGTGAAATCAGATAATCGCAGGCGTTCAGTGTCATCCTAATTCAATCGTGACCCGCTCATCGGAGAAACCCATGCTCAAAGGCAAAACTGCTCTCGTCACCGGCTCCACCAGCGGCATCGGCCTGGGCGTGGCCAAGGCCCTGGCCCGCCAGGGTGCCAACATCGTGCTCAACGGCTTCGGTGATGTCGAAGGCCCGAAGGCCGAGATCGCCGCGCTGGGTGTGAAGGTGGCCTACCACGGGGCCGACATGAGCAAGCCGGCCGAGATCGAGGACATGATGAAACAGGCCGCCGCCCAGTTCGGCCGCGTCGACATCCTGGTCAACAACGCCGGCATCCAGCACGTGGCGCGCATCGAGGATTTCCCCACCGAACGCTGGGATGCCATCATCGCCATCAACCTGACCAGCGCCTTTCACGCCACGCGCCTGGCTTTGCCCGCCATGCGCGCCGCCAACTGGGGCCGCATCATCAACGTGGCCTCGGTGCACGGCCTGGTGGCTTCGGCCGAGAAGTCTGCCTATGTGGCGGCCAAGCACGGCATCGTGGGCCTGACCAAGGTGACCGCCCTGGAGAACGCCACCACGGGCGTGACCTGCAACGCCATCTGCCCGGGCTGGGTGCTGACCCCGCTGGTGCAGAAACAGGTGGACGCCAAGGCGACCGCGCTGAAGGTCTCCAACGAGGAAGCCAAGAAGCTGCTGCTGGGCGAGAAGGAGCCTTCCATGCAGTTCACGACCCCCGACGAACTGGGCGAACTCGCCGTGTTCTTCTGCTCGGCTGCGGGCAACAATGTGCGGGGGGTGGCTTGGAATATGGATGGGGGTTGGGTGGCGCAGTGATGAGCATCCTGTCTTCTTGTTAGATTTTTTCTGTCGTGACAAGCCGGGTCTCGCCCCGGCCTGCCACGCAAGCCATCAAGCAACGAAGAAAATCAGGACGACTGCCGAAACGCCATCACCGCCTGATTGCGCAAGGTCCGCAACAGCGCCAGCTCCTTCTCCCCCAGCTGCAACTCCCCCAGCTCCCCCTTGTCGGCATAGATCAGGCCGAAGGGCGCGCCCTTGAGCATCAGCGGCAGCAGCAGGAAAGACGAGGCATGGACCCCATCGCGGTACCAGTCGGGCAGGCGCTCGGCCACACGCGTGGCGCCGGCATCGCTGATCATGGTGTCGACACCCTTGCTGCAGACCGCGGAAAACAGGTTGCTCTTCTCGGGATGCAGCGGAATGTGGAAGGACTTGACGATGCGCTCCACGCCCGGCCCCAGGCCGAAGCGGCCGGTCAGCGCATCCCGCTTGGCATCGCGCATGCAGAACACGATCTGGCGAAAACCCATGGCACGGAACATGGTCTCCAGGATCATGCGCAGGATGTCGCTGAGCTTGAAGTCCTCGACCATGGCATTGGTGATGTCCTGGATGCCCGCGGCCAGCATCTCGGCCACGCGCTGCGACTCCTGGGCCAGGGCGGCGATCTGCTCGGGCGTCACCGGCTGGGTGGCATGCAACTCGAAGGAGCCCACCGAGTCGTGGAATCCGTCTTCTCCCGGAACCGGATCGTGCAGGGTCACCGTCTGCGGCGTCGCGCCACCGTTGCCGCCTGTCTGCAACAGACGCGCCGCCGGCGAGTCGGGCGCCACCTTGAAATCCATGGCGCGTGCCAGTTCGGCCAGCTTCTCGCGTGCGCGCTGGGTCGCGACCTCCATGGCCTTGCTGTCGATGCCGATGCCGCGCGCGTAGCGCTGGCCCAGCTGCGTCAGCCTGGCCTGTGCGGCCCGGGGCTCGGTGTGCAAGAGGGCATCGGCCATCTCGTTGGACGCCAGGGCGATCCAGCGTAGCCTGTCCTCGAGTTCCTTGGGCGGTGTAGCCGGCGCCGGCCCCGTGGGCTTGCGTATGCAATGCTGGATGCTCTCGGGCAGGTGCCAGGCCTTGCTGATGCCCACCCCCAGCTGCTCATAGCTGATGCCCAGCACGGTGATGGCGGCGCTGTCCTCGGGGATGGGTTCCTTGCCGCCGGTCAGGGCACGCACGGCACGGGCCTCTTCCGGAAAATAGTATTCGGTCAGCAAGCGCCCCAGGTTCTGGAACATGGCGCCCAGGAAGGCCTCTTCGCCTTCGCTGCGCACCGGGCTGAGTTCGATGGCGATCGCGCCGGCCATCAGCGAGCGCAGGAACTCTTCCTTGAGCAGGTTGGCGTGTGCCTTGTCCTGCATGTGCTCCAGCAGCACCAGGCTCAGCGCCATGTTGCGGATGCCGTTGAAACCCACCAGCGTGACGGCGCGTGACACCGTGCTGATGGGGCCGCCCCGCGCGTATTGCGCGGTGTTGACCAGGCGCAGCAGCTTGTTGGTCAGCGCCACGTCTTTCAGGATCTCGTTGGTCAGAGTGGCCACGCTCTCGCGGTCCGAGCTGGAAATGCTCTGGATGCGCATGATGGAGCCCGACATGGCCGGAAAATCGCTCTTGTGGCGCATGCGGCGTAACAGGAACTCCACCGTGCCGCTGTGACTGTCCTTGCCGACATCGGCCAGGGGCGTGGTGACCGGCCGTTGCCACTTCTTCAGCTCGTCGCGAAACACCTGGGCCGACGGGTGGCGCTGGCGCGGATCGCGCATCAGCCCGCGCAACAGGATGGCGCGCAGCCCGTCGTCGGCCTCGCTGCCCAGATCAGCCGGCAGCTGCAGGTCCTCCAGCGCCACGCGCTGCATGGCGCGCCAGGGATCGCGCTCGTCGATCAGGCGGCGCCCGCTGAGCATCTCGGTCAGGACCACGGCAGCGGAAAAAAGATCCATGGCCGGCGTGGGCGGCGCACCGGTGGCCGCCTCCGGCGACATATACCCCGGGGTGCCACCGGTCGCCTGCGGGCCCGCGGCCCGGGCCGCCGGGGCCTCGCTGTCGTGCACGCGCACGGCGATGCCGAAATCCATGACGCGGGCGCGTCCACTGGCATCCACCAGCACATTGGACGGCTTGAGGTCGCGGTGCACGATACCGGCAGCATGCGCGGCCGCCAGCGCTTCCAGCACATCCACCATCAGGCCCACGGCCTCGGCCGGCGGCAGCGCACCGCGCTGGTGCAGGATCGCCGCCAAGGTCTGGCCGGGCACGTACTCGAAGACCAGGTAGGGCTGCTGGTCCTCCACATCGGCTTCGAAGACCGGGATGATGTTGGGATGCGTCAGGCGGCTGACACTGCGTGCCTCCTGCAGCCACTGGGCCACCAGCGCCGCATCGGCGCCCTGCTCGGGCCGCAGCAGCTTGATGGCCACCTCACGCTCCAGGCGCGGATCAAACGCCAGCCAGACCGTGGCCTGCCCGCCCTGACCGATCAGGCGCTGCAGCTTGAAACGCCCGATGCTGTCGCCCACCTTGGGTTCAGGCAAGGCCGCAGCGGGACGCCGGGGATTCTGAAAGGTGGGCAGGGGCAACATGGCTGTTCCAGTCAGTGTAGGCCGGCTCCAGAGCCGCGCAAGCCCGGGACTTACCCGGACCTGTTTTTATTTGAGTTGAACCGACCCGCTGACGGTGACCTGCACCTGGGCCTGGCCGGCCTCGACCGGCAGCGGTGCGTCGGACGCCATGCTGGCCTTGGCCTCCATGGCCATGAAGCGCGGACGGATCTGCGCGCCCGTCTCCTGGCTGTTGATGTGGATCTCGCGCAGGCTGTAGCCGCTGAAACCGAACCCCCGCGCGATCTCGGTGGCCCGGGCACGGAAACGCTCGATGGCCTGGGCCTGGGCCTGCTGCTCCAGGCGCTCGCGCTGCTCGCGGCTCAAACCGAAGACCAGCTGCGCCACCGCCATGCCCTGGATGCGGCCGGCCAGGGCGGCAATGCGCTCCAGGTCCGTCCCGCTGAGCAGCAGCTCGGCCGACCCCTGCCAGGCACTGATACGGCCGTCGCGGCCGCTGCGCGGGACCAGGCTGAATTGGCCACTGCGCACCTCCAGGCCGCCGGGCTGGGCGGCGGGGCGCGCCTCGGCCAGGGCCGCATCCAGCACGGCCTTGAGCTGTTGCTGCACCACGGCCGGGTCGCTGCCCTCACGCGTGGCGCGCAGCGTCACGCTGAGCTGATCCTGGCGCGCCTCCAGGGTGGCCGTGGCCGAAAACTGCACGACGTCACGCGGAACGGCTGACAGCGGCTGGGCCAGGGCCGGCAGGGCCCAGCACAGGCTGGCCACCAGGCCACAGGCCAGGCGACGGGTAGGGCTCGATTTCATGGTCTTTCCTCCGGGTTGCAGAGATTCTTGCGGTGCGCACTTGCGCACGACGCCAAGATTTGTAACAGTATGTCAAAGTCAGGCCCTGCAGGGGCCGACCATCCGCGGCGACCGGCAGAATTCGCAAGGTGTACCTTCCAGGGCCCGACACTGACCATGACTTCCATTTCCAGCCGTACCGACAAGATCCTCGTGGTCGATGACGACGCACGCATCCGCGACCTGCTGCGCCGTTACCTGAGCCAGGAGGGCTTCGAGGTCTTCCAGGCCGAGGACGGCAAGTCCCTCACGCGCATCCTGCTGCGCGAGACGGTGGACCTGATCGTGCTCGACCTCATGATGCCCGGCGAAGACGGCCTGTCCATCTGCCGCCGCCTGCGCGCGGCCAACGACAAGACCCCCATCATCATGCTGACGGCCAAGGTCGAGGACGTGGACCGCATCGTCGGCCTGGAAGTCGGCGCCGACGACTACCTGGGCAAGCCCTTCAACCCGCGCGAACTGCTGGCGCGCATCAACGCCGTGCTGCGCCGGCGCCCGGCGCAGGAAGCACCGGGCGCCCCCTCGAGCGACCAGGAGGTGGTGAGTTTCGGCCCCTACACCTTCGACATGGGCGCGCGCACCCTGCGCAAGGAAGGCGAGGAACTGCCCCTGACCACCGGCGAATTCGCCATGCTCAAGGCCCTGGTGCGCCATCCGCGCCAGCCCATGTCGCGCGAGAAGCTAGCCCAGCAGGCCCGCGGGCGTGAATTCGAGCCCTTCGACCGCAGCCTGGACGTGCAGGTTTCGCGCCTGCGCAAGCTCATCGAGATCGACCCGGCCGTGCCGCGTTACATCCAGACGGTCTGGGGCGTGGGTTATGTCTTCGTACCGGACGGTGCAGGTTGACCTTACGCGGCCCCCGTTCACCCGCTGCGCTGCGTCCCTCGCTGCTGGATCCGTCGCGCTGGCAATCCTGGCTGACCGAGGAGCATCGCGGCGGCGCCGTCCAGGAGACCACACCGGCTGAACTCGACGGCGAGGTGCGCGACACCACCGGCCTGAGCCTGTTCTGGCGCACCTTCTTCCTGCTGGCCCTGCTGCTCTTCGGCAGCATCCTGGCCTGGCTGCAGACCCTGCGCGCCCTGGAGTTCGAGCCGCGCGCCATCCAGACCGCGCAGCAGATCGCTTCCCTGGTCAACCTCAGCCGCGCCGCCCTGATGCACTCCGATGCCATCCAGCGGGTCTCGCTGATCAAGACCATGACCGAGAAGGAAGGCGTGCGCGTGCTGCCGCGCGAACCGCGCGACCAGTACGAGCCTTTCGACACCGACAGCGTGAACCGGCGCATCAACCAGGAGCTGACCGCCCGCCTGGGCCCGGGCACCGTGGTGGCCAACAGCGTGAACGGCAAGCCGGGGCTGTGGGTCGGTTTCGTGATCGACCGTGACAACTACTGGCTGCACACCGACCGCTCGCGCTTCAACCAGACCGCCAGCAAGACCTGGCTGATCTGGCTCTCCACCGGCGCCCTGCTCTCGCTGGCCGGCGCGGCCATCATCGCGCGCCTGATCAATCGCCCGCTCAAGCAGCTGTCCTTTGCCGCCAGCCGCATCCGCGAAGGCGACTTCGCCGCCAGCCGCCTCAACGAACGCGTGCCGACCACCGAGATCCGGCAGGTCAACATCGGCTTCAACCGCATGGCCCAGCGCCTGGCCAAGATCGAACAGGACCGCGCCGTCATGCTGGCCGGCATCTCGCACGACCTGCGCACGCCGCTGTCGCGCCTGCGCCTGGAAACCGAGATGAGCGTGGCCGACCCCGACGCCCAGGCCCACATGGTGGCCGACCTGGAACAGCTCGACGCCATCATCGACAAGTTCCTCGACTACGCACGCCCCGACCACGTGCGCCTGACCCCGGTCAACATCAACGAAGTCATCCGCGCCAGCCTGTTCGCCTTCAAGGACCGGCCCGACATGCAGTTCAACCTGGACCTGCAGGACAACGTCTCGGTGCTGGCCGACACCGTGGAACTCGGCCGGGTCATCTCCAACCTGGTGGAAAACTCACGCCGCTACGGCAAGACCCCCGAGACCGGCATCGCCACCGTGGACATCACCACCCGCGCGCGCGACCAGTGGGTGCAGATCCGCGTGCGCGACCACGGCCCCGGCGTGGCCCCCGAGCACCTGCCCAACCTGACCAAACCCTTCTTCCGCGGCGATGAAGCGCGCACGGCCGCCACCGGGGCCGGCCTGGGCCTGTCCATCGTGGAGAAAACGGTACGCCGCATGGGCGGCAAGTTCGGCCTGGGCAACAGCAGCACCGGCGGCCTGACCCTGCGCATCCAGCTCAAGCAGGCCCATCGTTAGACCTGCGCGGGACTACCGCGCCAGCAGCACGACGGCACGTGCCTCGATGCTGAGCCCCTGGCCCACGGGCCCCAGCTTCTCCGCCGTCTTGGCCTTGACGTTGACCTGGTCGACCCCCAGGCCCAGCAGGGCAGCAATGCGCTCGCGCATGGCCGCAATGTGCGGTGCCATCTTGGGCGCCTGCGCGATGATGGTGCTGTCCACATTGCCGATCTGCCAGCCCTGGGCACGCACGCGCGCCGCCGCCTCGGTCAGCAGCACGCCGGAGTCCGCCCCCTTGAAGCGGGCATCGGTATCCGGAAAGTGGTGGCCGATGTCACCCAGGCCGGCCGCGCCGAACAGCGCGTCGGTGATGGCGTGCAGCAGGGCATCGGCGTCCGAATGGCCCAGCAGGCCGCGCTCGTAGGGGATGGTGATGCCGCCCAGGATGAGCGGACGCCCCTCGACCAGGGCGTGCACGTCCCAGCCCTCGCCGACCCGCATGGAAAAAAGAATGCTCATGTCGTGTTCCTCACAGCGCCCCCCGGGCCCGCAGCACGGCCTCGGCCAGCGCGAAGTCCTCGGGGTAGGTCACCTTGAAATTCTGGGCGCTGCCGTTCACCAGGCGAGGCGCCAGACCCAGTGCCTCGATGGCCGAGGACTCGTCAGTCACGTCCACGTCGGTCTGCAACAGGGCGCGCTGCAGCAGGCCCAGGCGGAACATCTGCGGCGTCTGCGCCAGCCATTTGTCGCTGCGCGACAGCGTGGCCGCCACGCGCCCCCCCTGTTCCTGCTTGAGCGTGTCCGGCAGTTTCAGCGCCAGCAGGCCGCCGACCTCGTCCAGCGCGCAGCTGTCGATCAGCCGGCCGATCTGCGCTGGCGTCACCAGGCAGCGCGCGGCATCGTGCACCAGCACCCAGTCATCGTCGGTGGCGCCCAGGCTGCGCAGCACGGCCAGGCCGTTCGTGACGCTGGCCGCGCGGCTGTCGCCGCCGCAGTCGGCCACCACCCAGCCGGCCGAAGCCTCTGGCTGCAGGAAACGGTCGCCCGGGGCCACCACCACCAGGGTGCGCTGCAACTGGGGCACGGCGGAAAAAGCCGCCAGCGTGTGCCGCACCATGGGCAGGCCGGCCACCGGCTGGTATTGCTTGGGACCGGCACCGCCGGCGCGTGTACCGCTGCCGGCGCAGGGAATCAGGGCCCAGTAACGGGTGGTCGAAGGATGGGGATGGGCGCTCATGGGGGAGCCGTCATTCTAGGGCCTGCTCCACTAGAATGAGGGCTGCACACCCCCCGCCATTCGCGCGGGGGGTTTTTGTGTTTTGCATACCTGATTCATGGATCTCCCCAAACTCCAGCCCGGCAAGCGCTACACCCTGCCCCGCCCCACGGGCTCGTCCGACGCGCTGCTGCTGGCCCGCCTGGCCGAGCGCGAGCAGGCGGCCGGTCGCCTGCTGGCCATCGTCTGCGCCGACGCCACCGATGCCCAGCGCCTGATCGACGAGATCGCCTTCTTCAAGCCCGAGCTGCGCTGCGCCATGTTTCCCGACTGGGAAACCCTGCCCTACGACACCTTCTCGCCGCACCAGGACCTGATCAGCGAGCGCCTGGCCACGCTCTGGCGCCTGTACAACCACGGCAAGGGCAAGCCCGAGGACACGACCGATATCGTGCTGATCCCGGCCACCACCGCGCTGTACCGCCTGGCGCCGCCCGCCTTCCTGGCCGCCCACACCTTCTCCTTCAAGGTCAACCAGAAGCTGGACGAGGCGCAGTTCCGCAGCCAGCTCACGCTGGCCGGCTACAACCACGTGACCCAGGTGGTCAGCCCGGGTGAGTACGCGGTACGCGGCGGCCTGATCGACCTCTTCCCCATGGGTTCGCCCGTGCCCTTCCGCGTCGACCTCTTCGACAACGAGGTCGACTCCATCCGCACCTTCGACCCCGACAGCCAGCGCAGCCTCTACCCCGTGCCCGAGGTGCGCCTGCTGCCCGGGCGCGAGTTCCCCATGGACGAGGACTCGCGCAAACTGTTCCGCCAGCGCTGGCGCGAACTGCTCGAAGGCGACCCGACCAAGAGCCGCCTGTACAAGGACATCGGCAACGGCGTGGCCACCGCCGGCATCGAGTACTACCTGCCCCTGTTCTTCGAAGAGACCGCCTCGGTGTTCGACTACCTCGGGGCCGGCACCGAGCAGGCCGCCACCGTGGTGCTGCACGGCGAGCTGGAGCCCGCGCTGCAGCGCTTCTGGCAGGACACGAAAGAACGCTACCGCCTGGCCCAGGGCGAACCCGATCGTCCGCCGCTGCCGCCCGAGTCGCTCTTCCTGGGCATCGAGCAATTCTTCGGCCTGGCCAACGCACACGCGCAACTGGCCATCCGCCCCGGTTACGCCGAAGGCGTGGCCGAGTTCGACACCCTGCCCGAGCTGACCGTGGTGCGCGGCGCCGAGGACCCGCTGGCCAAGCTGAAAGACCACGTCCGCAACACCCAGCACCGCGTGCTGCTGCTGGCCGAAAGCGACGGCCGGCGCGAAAGCCTGCTGGACTTCCTGCGCGCCAGCAGCGTCATTCCGCCGGCCTTCGACTCGCTCGCAGAGTTCCAGGCCAGCGAGGAGAAACTGGGCATCGCCACCGCCGCGCTCAACACCGGTTTTGCCTGGACCGAAGAGGGCCTGGACTTCGTCACCGAAACCGAACTCTTTGCCGCCGGCCCCAGCACGCGCCGGCGCAAGAAGCAGGAACAGACCAGCGACGTCGAGTCGCTGATCAAGGACCTGTCCGAACTCAAGGTCGGCGACCCGGTGGTGCACGCCAGCCATGGCATCGGCCGTTACCGCGGCCTGGTCAACATGAACATCGGCGGCCAGCTGCAGGACGACGGTACGCCCGAGATGCAGGAGTTCCTTCACCTCGAATACGCCGACAACGCCGTGCTCTACGTACCGGTCAGCCAGCTGCAGCTCATCAGTCGTTACACCGGCGTCAGCGCCGACGAAGCGCCGCTGCACAAACTCGGTTCGGGCCAGTGGGACAAGGCCAAGCGCCGCGCCGCCCAGCAGATCCGCGATGCCGCGGCCGAGCTGCTCAACATCTACGCCCGGCGTGCCGCGCGCGAAGGCCACGCCTTCCGCTTCTCGCCGCGCGACTACGAACAGTTCGCCAACGATTTCGGCTTCGAGGAAACCGCCGACCAGCGCGCCGCCATCCACGCCGTGGTGCAGGACATGGTCAGCCCGCGCCCCATGGACCGCCTGGTCTGCGGCGATGTGGGTTTCGGCAAGACCGAAGTCGCTCTGCGTGCGGCCTTCGTCGCCGTCACCGGCGGGCGCCAGGTGGCCTTCCTCGCGCCCACCACCCTGCTGGCCGAGCAGCATTACCAGACCCTGGTGGACCGTTTCGCCAAGTGGCCGGTGAAGATCGCCGAGATGAGCCGCTTCCGCTCCGGCAAGGAGATCACGGCCGCGCTCAAGGGCATTGCCGACGGCAGCGTGGACATCGTAGTCGGCACCCACAAGCTGCTGAGCCAGGACACCAAGTTCAAGAACCTGGGCCTGCTCATCATCGACGAGGAACACCGCTTCGGCGTGCGCCACAAGGAAGCCGTCAAGGCCCTGCGCGCCGAGGTGGACGTGCTCACGCTGACCGCCACCCCCATCCCCCGCACGCTGGGCATGGCGCTCGAAGGCCTGCGCGATCTGTCCGTGATCGCCACCGCGCCGCAGCGCCGCCTGGCCATCAAGACCTTTGTGCGCAACGAGGACAAGGGCGTGATCCGCGAGGCCGTGCTGCGCGAACTCAAGCGCGGCGGCCAGGTCTATTTCCTGCACAACGAGGTCGAGACCATCGAGAACCGCCGCGCGCGGCTCGAAGAGCTCTTGCCCGAGGCGCGCATCGCCGTGGCCCACGGCCAGATGCCCGAGCGCCAGCTCGAAGCCGTGATGCGCGACTTCGTGGCCCAGCGCAGCAACCTGCTGCTGTGCTCCACCATCATCGAGACCGGCATCGACGTGCCCT
Organism: Rhodoferax sp. BAB1; assembly: GCF_013334205.1. Lineage (NCBI taxonomy): Bacteria > Pseudomonadati > Pseudomonadota > Betaproteobacteria > Burkholderiales > Comamonadaceae > Rhodoferax > Rhodoferax sp. BAB1. The sequence goes on from NZ_CP054424.1 coordinate 1,778,820, forward strand.
CGGCCAACACCATCGTGATTTCCCGCGCCGACAAGTTCGGCCTGGCCCAGCTGCACCAGCTGCGCGGGCGCGTGGGCCGCAGCCACCACCAGGCCTATGCCTACCTCATGGTGCCCGACAAGGAGAGCCTGACCAAGCAGGCCAGCCAGCGCCTGGACGCCATCCAGGCCATGGAAGAGCTGGGCTCGGGTTTCTACCTCGCCATGCACGACCTGGAAATCCGCGGCGCCGGCGAGGTGCTGGGCGAGAACCAGAGCGGCAATATGCTGGAGGTGGGTTTCCAGCTCTACAACGAGATGCTGTCCGAAGCGGTACGCAGCCTGAAGGAAGGCAAGGAGCCCGACCTGCTCTCGCCCATGAGCGCCACCACCGACATCAACCTGCACGCCCCGGCGCTCTTGCCCGACGACTACTGCGGCGACGTGCACATGCGCCTGTCCTTCTACAAGAAACTCGCCACGGCCAAGAAGACCGAGCAGATCGACGCGCTGATGGAAGAGATCGTCGACCGTTTCGGCAAACTGCCGCCCCAGGCCCAGACCCTGATCGACGTGCACCGCCTGCGTGTCATCAGCCAGCCCTACGGCGTGGTCAAGGTGGACGCGGCGCCGCACCTGATCAACATCACCTTCCGCAAGGACGCGCCGGTGGACCCGATGAAGGTGATCGAACTGGTGCAGAAGAACCGCCACATCAAGTTGGCCGGCAACGAGAAGCTGCGCATCGAACGCGAACTGCCCGACCCCAAGGCGCGCGCCCACCTGGTGCGCGACGTGCTGCGCTCGCTCGGCGCGCCACGCACCGAAGGGGCGCCGGCCTGACCATGAACGTTTTGTTCGAACCCCTGCTCGCGCTGCTCATCCTGCTGCCGGCCCTGTGGCTACGGCCCTGGCGCCTGCTGGCCCACACCGGCCTGCAGACCCCGTTGCTGGCCACCCTGGCCCTGCTGCCCCTGCTCTGGGCCCTGCCCTACTGGCATGCCATGCCGCTGCACCTGCAATGGTCCGGCGCCTGCCTGGTCACGCTGAGCCTGGGCTGGCCGCTGGCGGTCCCGGTGCTCACGCTGGTGGGCGCCATCACCTGGCTCATCACCCCTGCCACCGGTGAACAGGCCCTGGCCCTGCTGCTCTGGCAAGGCCTGGTGCCGGCGACGCTGGCGCTGGGCCTGGGCGCCCTGCTGCGCCGTTTCGTGCCACACCACCCTTTTGTCTACGTGCTGGGCCGCGGTTTCTTCGGCACCGTGCTGTGCCTCTTCTCTGCCAGCCTGCTGGCGCAATGGGCCGGCCACACCCTGCCCAATATCGGCAGCGAACTCTCCTGGGTGGCGCTCTGGCTCATGGCCTGGGGCGACGCCTTCATCACCGGCATGATGGCGGCCATCTTCGTGGCCTACCGCCCCGAGTGGCTGGCCACCTGGTCCGACACGCTTTACCTGAAATCCTGAGCCCTTCCCATGACTGCTCCCGCCACCGAACACGCTCCCGGCCTCGTCCTGCAGGGTTTCACGCCGCCCCTGCATCTGCGCGATTTCAAGCTGATCGCCTTCGACATGGACTCCACGCTGATCAACATCGAGTGCGTGGACGAGATCGCCGACGCCGTGGGCCGCAAGGCCGAAGTGGCGGCCATCACCGAAGCCGCCATGCGCGGCGAGATCAGCGACTTCAAGGAAAGCCTGCGCCGTCGTGTGGCCCTGCTCAAGGGCGTGACACAAGCCGACATGCAACGCGTCTTTGATGAGCGCCTGCGCCTGAACCCGGGCGCCGCCGAGCTGGTGACCGCCTGCAAGGCGGCCGGTTTGAAAGTGCTGCTGGTCAGCGGCGGTTTCACCTTCTTCACCGACCGCGTGCGCGATCTGCTGGCCATCGACTACACCCGCTCCAACGTGCTGGAGCTGCAGGATGGTGTGCTGACCGGTCGTATGGTCGACCAGCCCTGGGGTGACATCTGCGACGGCGCCGAAAAACGCCGCATGCTGCAGCAGACCTGCGCGCAGCTGGGCATCTCAACGCAACAGGCCATCGCCGTGGGCGACGGCGCCAACGACCTGCCCATGATGGGCGAGGCCGGCCTCTCGGTGGCCTACCACGCCAAACCGAAGGTGCGCGAGCAGGCCATGGTGGCCATCAACAGCGGCGGCCTGGACCGCCTGCTGGAGGTGCTGCGATGAACGCGCGGCTGCAGCGGCTGGCCTCGGGCTTCAAGGACTGGCTCTTCAACTGGCGCTCCCATGCGCTCACACTGCTGGTCCTCACCGTGGTGGTGCTGGCCGTCAATGCCTGGCAGACCCGCGACCTGCCCACCGGCCCGGCTCCGGCGTTCGACGCCGAACTCGTGGGAGCCCTGGGCGCCGAACGGATCACGCTCGAAGCCTGGCGCGCCCAGCACCCGGGCCGCGCCGTGGCCCTGCACTTCTGGGCCGACTGGTGCCCGATCTGCCGCGCCGAGGAAGGCAGCGTGAGCGACGTGCAGCAGGATTGGCCCGTGCTGACCATCGCCATGCGTTCGGGCAACACCGCCAAGGTCACGCGCGTGCTGCAGCAGCGCCAGCTGCCCTGGCTGGCCGCCGTGGATGAAGACGGCAGCCTCTCGGCGCGTTACGGCCTCAAGGCCGTGCCGGCCTTTGTCGTGCTCGACGCCCAGGGCCGCATCCGCCATGCCAGCGTGGGCTACACGCCCGAACTCGGCATGCGGGTACGCCTGTGGCTGGCGCAGCACTTCTGATCTTCGGCTTGTCTCAGCGGCCGAACTTCACGCTCAGGCCGGTGATGAGGTAGAGGTCGTATTTTTCGGCCGGGGCCTGGGCCAGGCTGTCGTAACGCCCCTGCAGCTTGACGCTCAGACTCAGCGTCTGGTTGATATCCACCAGCAGGCCGGCGTCCAGCATGGCGCGGGTGCCCTTGCCCACCAGCAGACCCGGGTACAGCACGAACTTCTGCTTGAAGCGCGTGCCGCGGGCCAGCTCGTGGGTGGACTCCTCGCCGAACAGCATCTCGCCGGTGGAATAACGCTGGCGCACGGCCCCGTCCACCTCCACCCCGTCGCCTGCGTAATAGTCCTCGCGCCAGGACAGACCGGCGTAGACGTCCCACAGGTCGTCGCGCTCCTTCACCAGGTGCCAGCCCAGGCCCGTGCTCAGCACGCTGCGCAGATTGAGGTCGAGCACACGGTCATGGCTGAACTCGGCCCCCACGAAACCGAATTCGGTCTCGCTGAGGTTGCGGTCGTAACGGCTGCCCAGGCGCCACTGCAGGTCGGTGATGCCGGTCGTGACCACGCCGTTGGTCTCGCTGCGCGTGCGGCGCTCGAGGTAATGGGCAAACAGCGAGAGCTTGTCCTCGGGCCGGGTGTAGGTGCTGTCCAGGCTGAAGTTGAGGCTGTGCCCGTCGGTATTGCCTGCCGACAGCGAAAAGCCGGCGTTGAAGTCACCCGCCCAGCGGCCCGCGGTCTCCAGCTGCAGGGGTGCCACTGGCGGCACGCGCTGCGGCGGCGGTGCGGGCACCGTTGGCGCCTCGGTGGCGGGCGCCGGAGGGGCCGGCTCGGGCGCCGCTTCGGGCACGGCCACGGGCATCACCACCGGCGTCGTGAGGGTCACGGCGGCCGGCTCCGAGATGGGCAAAGGTTCGGGGGATGGGGCGGCCGCAGGCGGCGGGTTGTCCTGGGCCAGGACAGTGCTGCCGGCCAGCAGCAGCGGCAGCCATAAAAAGTGGTTCATCGGGGAGCAGGAAAACAGGAACAGATGCGTGGACGGCAGCCGCCCACGCCCTGGATTATCTCCGCTCGATGCGTGCGCGCCCCTCGCGCACCTCGAAAGCGGCCAGCGTGAAGGCGGCGGCATCGGCACGGGTCGCGTCCTCCACCGCGCGCAGGGTGGTGCGCAACTGGCCCGGTGTGAACTCGGCCACGCCGTAGCCGCGGTACTGGGCGTCACCAAACACGAAATGCGGGTTCTCGGCCAGGCGCTCGGGCGTCTTCTCCACCGCGCTGGCACTGGCGCGCGAAGAAATGCTGGTGCCGCAGAACTCCACGCCCACCGCCGGGCTGCCGGCGTCGGCGTAATCGGCCTTGACGTGGCCCACCCAGTTCTCGTGCACGTCACCGCCCAGCAGCACCGGGTTGCTCACCGCGTGCCGCTGCAGCGCATCGGTCAGGCGCGCACGGTTGCCCGCATAACCGTCCCAGCCGTCGTTCCACAGGCGCTGGCCCGGGCCGGGCCGCCCATCGCGCGGGCCGAACAGGGTCTGCTGCCCGATCACGTTCCAGCGCCCGCCGGAGCGGGCCAGCGCGCCATCCAGCCACTGCTCCTGCGCCGCACCCAGGTAGCTGCGCTGCGGATCGGCCCACTCCGGGCACTGGGCCGGGTCAACCAGCCGGCTACCGGGCTGGCCGTCCTTCAGGCAGGGCTGGCGGTCGCGGTACTGGCGGCCGTCGAGCAGGTGCAGCGTGGCCAGCCGGCCAAAGGGCAGTTGCTGGTAGATGCGCAGCTCGGCACCACGCGCCAGGCCGGCAAGGCCCTTCGTCAGCATGGAGGCGCGCACCGGCATGTGCTCGTACCAGGCTTGGTAGGCGGCGGCGCGGCGCGCGGCAAAGTCGTCCACCGTACCCAGCAGCGGCACACCCGTGCCTTCGTGCTGGGCCGCGTAGTCGTTCTGCACCTCGTGGTCGTCCCAGGTCAGCAGCCAGGGGCAGGCCGCGTGCATGGCCTGCAGGTCGGCGTCGCTGCGGTGCAGGGCATAACGGGCGCGGTAGTCGTCCAGCGTCAGCACCCAGCCGCCGGTCACGGCGCGCACGGCATTGGTGGCCCCCGGGTATTCGTAGATGTAGTCGCCCAGGAACATCACGGCGTCCAGCTGCTCGGCGCGCATATGCCGCCAGGCCGCGTAATAACCGTGTTCCCAGCGCTGGCAGGAGGCATAACCCAGGCGCAGACGCGCCGGCATGGCATCGGGCCGCGGAAAGGTGCGCGTGCGCCCCACCGGGCTCACGGCCTCGCCCAGCATGAAACGGTAGAAATACCAGCGGTCGGCCTCCAGGCCCGCCACCTCGGCATGCACGGCGTGGCCCAGCGCGGGTTCGGCCTGCACCTGGCCGCTGCGGGCGATGCGCGTGAAAGCCTCGTCGTGCGCCACCTCCCAGCGCAGGGTGTAGGCCTCGCGCTGCGGCTGCCGGAACAGCAGGCGCGTCCAGAGCACCACGCCGTCGGGCGTTGGGGCACCGCTGGCCACGCCCAGGGCAAAGGGGTCGTGCTGCAGGCGGCCCAGGCTCCAGGCGCTGCGTGGCAGCCAGAGTGTGCTGGCGGTGGCGGCCGCCAGGCGCAGCAGCTGGCGGCGGTCGGTGGGGTGAATGGGCATGGCAGGGGGTGGTGGGGTTCGCCGGGATGATGCCATGCGCTGGTGACACTCACGTATGCCAGCCCTACCGCCCGGCGGACCAAGGTTGACAGCCCCCCGGGTCTGACTAAAATTTCAGCAAGTTCACCCCGGAGTCCACCATGGCAACCGAAGGCATTTCCTCCAGCACGCCCGTCTCTGCCCCGCCCCGCGCCAACACGGCCAACCGCGCGCAGGAATTCCGCGCCGAACAGCAGCGCGTGCAGAACGAGCAGGCGCAGCGCGAGAGCCAGGCAAGCCAGGCCGCCGAACGCGAAGCCCGCCAGCGCGAACCCGTGGTCAACACCCAGGGCCAGACCACCGGTCGCCTGGTCAACGAAAAGGCCTGAGGAGACCATCGTGGTCATGGCCATGCAGTCCATCAACGGCAGCACGCCCGGTGCGCGGGCGCAACTGAGCCAGTACCAGGCCCAGTTGCAGATGGCCCGGCGCGAGGCTGCCCAGGCCGCCAACCGGGTGAGCCAGCTGGAGCAGCAGGCGGCCGTGGCACGCCAGGAATCGGCCCGGGCCGACGACAAGGTGCGTGGCCTGGAAAACCAGCCCCCGCGCAGTGACAGCGGCAACAGCGGCACCCGCAAGCGCATCAACACCCTGAGCCAGCTCAGCGGCACGGTGCTCGACGTCACGGCCTGATCCGCCCCCACCAACAACAACGGCCCTCGTGAGGGCCGTTTTGTTTGGTAGGTGCCTAGCGATTACCCTCGTTGCCGCAGGGCTTCGTACAGGCAGACGCCGCTGGCCACCGAGACGTTCAGGCTTTCCACCGCGCCCTTCATCGGGATGCCCACCAACTCGTCGCAGGTCTTGCGCGTGAGCTGCCGCATGCCCTCGCCTTCGGCCCCCAGCACCAGGGCCGTGGGGCCCTTCAGGTCCACCTGGTAGATGGTCTTGGGCGCGTCGTCGCTGGTGCCTATGCACCAGATATTGCGTTCCTTCAGCTCACCCAGGGTGCGCGCCAGGTTGGTCACCATGAAGTACGGAACGGTCTCGGCTGCGCCGCTGGCCACCTTGGCCACCGTGGCGTTGACGCCCACCGCATGGTCCTTGGGGGCGATCACCGCGTGCGCCCCGGCCCCGTCGGCCACGCGCAGGCAGGCGCCCAGGTTGTGCGGGTCGGTCACCCCGTCCAGCACCAGCAACAGGGGCGGCTCGCTCAGCGCGTCCAGCAGGTCGTCCAGCGAATGCACCTGGGCCAGCGGCTCCACGCGTGCCGCCACGCCCTGGTGACCATGGCTGCCGGCCAGCTTGGCCAGGCGCATGCCGTCGGCCTCGATCAGGCGGACGTTGGCTTCCTTGGCCTTCTCCAGGAACTGGCGCATGCGCGCGTCGCGCCGGGTCGGCTCGAAATAGATCTCGATGATGGATTGCGGCGCCGTCTTCAGGCGCACGCCCACGGCGTGGAAGCCGAACAGGACTTTGGGGGAGGACATGGGGGGATTATCCCAGCATGTTGCGGAGCAGCAAGTCAGAAAGTGTGGTGATATCCCTCTTTCGGGGGATAGGCGAAACATAACCCCTTCCCTAGAGTCCCGTACCACGTTAGCTACTTTTACAGTGAGCCGCAATATGGAACAAGATCTCCGCATCTATGCCAAAGGCTTAGCTTTTTCGGATGGCGTCTATGACCTGCGAACCCTTGAAACCGTAATCTCAAACTATCGAAAAATTCTGGATCGTTTGATCTCGATTCAGCTTGGGAAACGTCAGGTCCCGAAGGACTTGCGATCTCAACTTGGGTATCAAGTACAAATCAACTCTGGCTCCATTGAGTTGCTCGTTAAATTCTTGCTTGAGCACAAAGAGCTTTTAGTTGTCTTTGCTGCTACTGATGGCTACACACTGTCTGAAATAATTGTTCGACTTCTGCGTGATGCGATAGATCTTCGAAAAAAAGCATCAGAACTGATCAAGAAAGGCATAACGGTCAATATACGAATTTCCAATAGCTTCAATGTTGGGTCAAACATCAACAGCCGGAATGTCGCATTTGATCAAACAGCTGGATCCATTTTGATTAATGATCCAAAAATCTTGTGGGCAGCTCAGACAACACGCACCCCAATTAATGAGATATTGGCCAATGTCGATGGGAAAGCAGTTGAATACATTGATATGAGTTCCCGAGAAAATGAGCTCCGACTCACGGCAGAGGATCGAGAGATCATTGGGCAACACAAAGAAGAACTGCCAACGACTCTGACCATCGTCGGTCGTTTGGATATGGTCGCCTTTACATCACACAGGGGAAGCATAATTTCTGACAATGAGCGATTCAGCGTGACATGGGAAGAGCACATCCGCCCCAAGATGCAAAAGATCGCTGATGTTGAAGGTATCTTGTTTAAAGTCCGTCCAGTTATTGATCACAAGCGCCTAGACAATGAGGCTATTGGTTTTCACGTACTGGATTGCGGAGACCCACAAGAGAAGATGTTCTAGTGACACGGCGAAACGCTCGGTCAATCACCTCAGCTTGGATCTGTATAAGACCACTTGCCCTAGATGACATATAAAAAAAGCCCGGCATGCCGGGCTTTTTTAGTCGGAGGGGAGCCAAAACTTAACCACTCGCCCGCCCCGCCTCGATCGTGATCCGCCGCTCGCACCTCTGTGCAATCCCCGTGTCATGCGTCACCAGCACCAGGGTCGTGCCCTGCTCGCGGTTCAGCGCGAACATCAGTTCCATCACGGTCTCACCCGTCGCGTAGTCCAGGCTGCCCGTGGGCTCGTCGGCCAGCAGCACGGCGGGCTGCACCACGAAGGCGCGCGCCAGGGCCACGCGCTGCTGTTCACCGCCGCTCAAGACCTTGGGGTAGTGCCCCAGGCGCTGGCCCAGGCCCACGCGGTCCAGCATCTCGGTGGCGGCCTTGCGGGCGTCCTTGCGGCCGGCCAGTTCCAGCGGCAGCATCACGTTTTCCAGTGCGGTCAGGTGGCCCAGCAGCTGGAAGCTCTGGAAGACGAAACCCACTTTCTGCGCACGCAGGGCGGCACGCTCGTCTTCGTCCAGCGCAAACAGGTCCTGCCCGTCCAGGCGCACGGTGCCGCTTGAGGGTGTGTCCAGCCCGGCCATGATGGACAGCAGCGTGCTTTTGCCGGACCCCGAGGCGCCGACGATGGCCAGGGTCTGGCGCGGCGGGACGCTGAAATGGATATCGCGCAAAATATCGAGCGTGCCAGTCGAGTCGGTGACCGACTTGAGCACGTGTTCCACGGAAATGATGGGTTCGGACATGAAGTTTTCTTTCTTGCGTCGCTACTGTATCGTGCTCGCCCTGCTGGGCGGTTTCCTGGGGTTATCCCAGGCGGCCACGGCCCGCACGGTGCTGGTGCTCGGTGACTCGCTGAGCGCCGAATACGGCCTGCCGCGCGGCAGCGGCTGGGTGGCCCTGCTGGAGCAGCGCCTGGCCGCGGAGAAGCAGGCGGTGCGCGTGGTCAACGCCAGCATCAGCGGCGAGACCACCTTTGGCGGGCGCTCGCGCCTGGCCGCCCTGCTGGCCCAGCACCAGCCCACGCACGTGATCATCGAACTGGGCGGCAACGACGCGCTGCGCGGCCTGGCGCTGGACGCCACGCGCGCCAACCTGGCGTGGATGACCCAGCAATCGAAAAAGGCCGGCGCACGCGTGCTGCTGCTGGGCATGCAGATGCCGCCCAACTACGGCGCCGACTACGGGCGCCGTTTTGCCGGGCTCTACCAGCAGGTGGCGCGCAGCGAGAAGGCAAGCCTGGTGCCCTTCTTCCTGAAAGGCGTGGCCGACGGCGCCGACCCGACGCGGCTGTTCCAGCCCGACCGCATCCACCCCACCGCCGAGGCCCAGCCCCGGATGCTGGACAACGTCTGGCCCGAACTCAAGAAACTGCTCTGATGCCTTTGTTCACGATCAGCGCCGAAGAGGCCCTGCGCCAGTTCGACACCTTCGACACCGTCATCGACGCCCGCAGCGAAAACGAATACGCCGAAGACCACCTGCCCGGCGCCGTGAACTGGCCCACGCTGGACAACCAGCAGCGCCACGACATCGGCACGCTCTACAAGCAGGTCAACGCCTTCGAGGCCAAGAAACGTGGTGGCGCCCTGGCCGCGCGCAACATCGCGGCGCACATCGAGCGCGAGGTGATCGACAAGCCGAAGGACTGGAAACCGCTCACCTACTGCTGGCGCGGCGGCAAGCGCAGCGGCTCCCTGAGCCTGATCCTCAGCGAGATCGGTTTTCGCGTGACGATCATCGAGGGCGGCTACAAGGCTTTCCGTGCCGCGCTGCTGCTGGACATTCCGCGCCTGGCCCCTCTGTTCGACTGGCGCGTGGTCTGCGGCACCACGGGCTCGGGCAAGACGCGGCTGCTGCAGGCCCTGCAGGCGGCAGGCGCCCAGGTGCTGGACCTGGAGGCCCTGGCCAACCACCGCAGCTCGGTGCTGGGCGCCATACCCGGCGTAGCCCAGCCCACGCAGAAGGAGTTCGACACCCGCATCTGGGATGCGCTGCGCCGTTTCGACCCCAAGCGCCCGGTCTACGTGGAGAGCGAAAGCAAGAAGGTGGGCAACGTGGCCGTGCCGGCCGCGCTGATCGAGGCCATGCGCGCCGGCCCCTGCCTGAACCTGCAACTGCCCGACGAGGAACGCGTGGCACTGCTGCTGGAGGACTACGACTTTTTCGTGCAGAACCGCGAGGCCTTCTGCGAGCGCCTGGACGCGCTGACCGAGCTCAAGGGCAAGCAGGTGGTGGAAGGCTGGAAGACCAAGGTACGCAGCGGCCACATCGACGACGTGGTGCGCGACCTGCTGCTCACGCACTACGACCCGGTCTACCTGCAGTCGATGGCGCGCAACTTCAAACAGTTCGGCAGCGCACAGGACATCCAGCCCAGGGACCGCTCGGTGCCGGCCATGCAGGCGCTGGCCGCGCAGATGCTGCAGGGCGCGGCCTGAGCGCCAGCCCCTCAGAAATAACGCAGCACCAGCCAGGCAATGGCCGCAATGCAGGCCAGCAGGGCCGGCAGGGCGACCACGGTGATGGTTCGCTGGCGTCGTAGCGCCTCGCGTTGCAGGCCCATCGATTCGTCAATACGCTGGCGTGACTGCGTCATCTGCAACTCGGCCAGGGCGCGCTGGCCCTTGATCTGCTCCAGCAACTGGCGCTGGTCGTCGCGGATCTCGCGCAGCGTGGTCAGGATCTCGGCGTCATGGTTCATGGTTCGGCTTTCACTTCGACTTTCTCGTCGGGCTTGGCTTCGACCTTGGGCTTGGGGGGTGCGGGCGGGCCTTCCACGCAGCCCGAGGCCCGGGCCCAGCCCTTGAGGTAGGGCCGGCGCAGCGTGCCGGCCCGGATGGCGGCCGCCACGGCCTTGGAATAACGCTCGGCGCCGCTGAGCTTGCGCACCCAGCTGCGGAAAGGGATGACCCCGTCGACCACCGAGTTGACCGTGCCCCGCACCGAGTCCATGGCCGCATCACCGACAAAATCCACCGCCTTGCCCATCAGGCCCGGATCGCTGCCCGCTGGGCCGCTGGCGTCGATGTCCGGGCCCAGGGCCGCATCCAGCGCCAGCAGCTCGAGCTGCAGCGCCGCGCAGCTGCTGTCGGCCGGCACGGCATAAGGGCCTTGCTGCGCCGCCGTCAGAACGGCTGGAATGCGGCTCTTCATGAGGTTCAGGTCGTTCAGCGGCTGGCTGGCGGTCTGCACCACGCCGGACTGCGCGATGAGATCGGGCTTGGCAGCAGGAGCGGCGGTGGCGGCCGGCGCGCTGCCCTGCTCCGGCGCTGTCTCGCTGGCGGGCGCGGCGGGTGGCGCGGCACAGGCGGCCAGCAGCCAGGCGCTGCAGGCCAGGCACACGACCAGGGCGATACGCCGGCCAGGATGGGGGCGAGACTCAAAGGGGAACATGGATGCGTTGCTTGATGTGCTTGAGATGGGCCACGATGGTGAAGGTCATGACCACCAGCAGCGACCAGGAGCTCCACTTGCCCACATGGACGGCCGACCAGGCCCCCAGCTGGTTGGGGTATCGCCAGACCCCGAAGAAGGTGCTGATGTTCTCGGCCAGCCAGATGAAAAAGCCGATCAGCACGAAGGACAGCAGCAAGGGCATGCGCCGCTCGCGGTCCAGCGGCCGGAACACCACGCTGGACCGCGCGTACAGGCCCAGCGCGCAAGCGGCCAGGTACCAGCGGTAGTCGCCGATGTAGTGATGGGTGAAGAAATTGGCATAGATGGCCGCGGCCACCAGCGCCGCCATCCAGTAAGGCGGATGGTGTTCGACCCGCAGGTCCAGCAGGCGCCAGGCCTGGATGATGTAGCTGCCGACCGCGGCATACATGAAGCCCGCGAAGAGCGGCACGCCCCAGAGCTTGGTGTAGGCGGCATCGGGGTAGGACCAGGACTGGATGCCGCCCGAGGTCTTGAAGACTTCCAGCGCGAAGCCGACCAGGTGGAACACCGAAATGGCCTTGAGCTCGTCCAGCGTCTCCAGCCGCGCCCAGACCATCCAGGCCTGGATCAGCAGTGCCACGACCAGCAGCACGTCGTAACGCGGCAGGCCCAGGAAACCCTGGCGCGGCACCAGGAACACGGCCGCAAAAAAGAGCCCGACGAAGAGGCAGGCGCGGGCTTCCTTGATGCCGAAATAGACGAATTCAGTGAGGTAACGGCGCCAGCCCCGCAGCGCCTGGCTGGGCAGCGGTCGCATCAGATGCTCATCCAGCGCGCCAAGGCGCCAGGCCACCCGTCCGCTCATGGCAACGACTCCATCCTCGGCTAGAACAGTTCGATGCCGTAAGGCCGCAGCAGCAGCGCCAGCAGGCCGAAGCAGACCAGGGAGATGAGCACGCACGCCAGCAGCGTGGGCCAGAAGCCCAGGCGCGACAGCAGCGCCGGGAAGGCCAGGAACATGGGCAGGGTGGGCAACACGTACCAGAAGGTGTACCAGGCGTGGTTGGCGATCTTCTGGGCCGGCTGTTTCTCGACGTAGAGCCAGATCAGCGTCAGGACCGTGACCAGGGGCAGCGCGGCCAGCAGGCCGCCCAGCCGGTCGCTGCGCCGGGCCATTTCGGACACCCCCACCACCACGGCGGCGGTCAGCAGGTATTTGGTGATGAGCCAGCCCATGATGCGTGCAGCGCCCCGCGACAGCAGAGGGTTCGCGCCCCGGGCCTCAGGCTTGGGTGCCCTGGCCGGCGTCCGGCGCGTCGGACGACGTCGGTTCGGCATCGTCCTCGGCCGGGCTGCCGTCCTCCGGCTGCCCGGTCAGCTTGCGTTGGGCTTTTTCCTTGAGCTTTTCTTCCTTCTTGCGCTTTTTGGCCAGTTCTTTCTGTCGCTTTTCGTATCCGTAATTGGGTGTGACCACGTTCTTCCTTCCAGTCGTATGGGGGCACTCTAGCAGTTCGTGGCGCCCAAGGCTACGCCGGCTAGGAAAACGGTGTGCTCAACCCCGGAAACGGCGCCGGGTAAGGGCCAGGGCGATGGACCAGGCCACCAGCGCGTAGAGGACCAGCACGCCCAGGTGCAGCAGCACGTCCTGCGGCCACTGCCCCAGGAAAAGCGGGCGCACCAGTTCCACCGCCTGGGTCAACGGCAGCCAGGCCGAGACGTGCTGCAGCAGGGGTGGCAGGTTATCGCGCGGGAAGAACACGCCGCTCAAAAACATCATGGGCGTGAGGAACAGCGTGAAGTAGTAGGTAAAGAAGTCATAGCCCTTGGCCAGGGCATTGAAGATCAGCGCCAGGCAGCTGAAGGTGATGCCCGCCAGCAGCAGGATGGGCCAGGCCAGCAGCAGCATGGGGCTGCGGCTGATGTCCAGCGCCAGCATCACGCCCAGGATGGCGGTGACGGAGAACAGGGACTTGAAGCCGGCCCACAGCATCTCGGCCAGCAGCACGTCGCGCAGGGCGATGGGCGCGTTCATGATGCTGTCCCAGGTCTTCTGCACGTGCATGCGCGAGAAGGCCGAGTACAGCGCCTCGAAGGAGGCCGCGTTCATGGCGCTCATGCAGATCGAGCCGCTGGCCAGGAAGAGGATGTAGGGCACCTGCTGCCCGTCCAGGGGCACGCTGCCCACGAGCGCGCCCAGGCCGTAACCGAAGGCTACGAGCCACATCAGCGGCTCGGCGATGTTGCCCACCAGGCTGGGGATGGCGAGCTTGCGCCAGACCAGCAGGTTGCGCAGGAAAACGGGCCACCAACGCATGAGATTGTTCATCGCACAGACTCCACAGCGCAGATGCAAGACCACCACGCCTGAAGAAACGCAAACCGCGGAACGCCGTGGAACCGGCTTTGCCGGGCCACTGGCGTTGCCCCCTGCAAGGGGGGTGGCGTAGCGACACGCAGTGCGCGCAGCCTGGGGGTGTGCAACATGTTCATGCCTCCTCCCGGATCTGGCGCCCGGTCATTTTGAGGAACAGATCCTCCAGGTTCGCAGGCCGGTGCAGGCTGCGCACGCTGTGGTCGTGCGCCAGCGCCTGCATCAGCGGCGCCGCATCCTGCGTGTAGAAAAACACGGTCTCACCACTGACTTCGACCCGGCTGGCCATGGCCCGCAGCGGCCCCGTGCTCAGCGCAGAGGCGTCACCACCATAAACCTCGACCACGTCGGGCTCCAGGTGCGCGGCGATGAGATCCCGCGGCGTGCCCTCGGCGATCTTGCGGCCGTGGTCGATGACCAGCAGGCGGTCGCACAGGCGCTCGGCCTCGTCCATGAAGTGGGTGGTCAGCAGGATGGACTTGCCCTGCTGCATCAACTGCTGCAGGCGTTCCCACATCAGGTGGCGGGCCTGCGGGTCCAGGCCGGTAGTGGGCTCGTCGAGCAGCAGCAGGCGCGGGTCGTTCACCAGGGCACGCGCCAGGCTGAGCCGGCGGCGCATGCCACCCGAGAGCTGGCCGGGTTTGGCGTCGGCCTTGTGCGAGAGCGCGGCGAACTCCAGCAGGCCGGGAATGCGCGCACGGATGTCCGCCGTCTTCATGCCGAAATAACGGCCGAAGACCAGCAGGTTCTCGGCGCAGCTGAAGTCGGGGTCGAGCGAGTCGAACTGGGTCACCACGCCCAGCTGGGCCTTGATGGCGTGCGCGTCGGCCGGCATGCGCAGGCCGAAGGCCTCGACACGGCCGCTGTCCGGCGTGCTCAGGCCCAGGCACATGCGCAGGGTGGTGGTCTTGCCGGCGCCGTTGGGGCCGATGACGCCCAGGCACTCGCCGGGGCGGATGGCAAAACTCAGGTCATTGACGACCGTGGCCTCGCCGTAGCGTTTGACGAGGTTGTGGCATTCGAGGAAGGCGTCGGGCATTCCCGCATCTTAGTGAATCAATCGAGCCAGCGCACTGACCCGCGATACGCATGCCAGCTCGCATGCCCCAGCCAGGGCCCGATCAGCAGCAGGCCCAGACCCCAGGGGATCAGGGCGATGGTGACCAGCCCGGTGATCAGCGCCCCCCAGAGCAACAGCACCGGCAGGTGGGTGAAAAAGACCTGGATGCTGGTGAGCGAGGCCGAGATGGCGTCGGTGTCGCGGTCCAGGATCATGGGGATGGACACGACCGAGGTGGCAAAGACCAGGCCGGCGAAGACACCGCCCACCACCAGGTAGACCGCGACGAATTCCCAGTTCTCGGGATTGAAGATGGCCTGCAGCACGCCGGCCGTGGACGGCATGCCGGTGTTGAAGAAGACCGCGAACACCACCAGCGAGGCGCGGCCCCAGAGCAGCTCCAGCACGACCAGCACCAGCACCAGCAGGCCCATGCTGCCGATGCGCGCGTCCCAGCAGGTCAGCGAGGCGCCCAGGTCGGGCGACAGGCCCAACTCGCGCCGCCGGCTCACCTCGTACAGGCCCAGGGCCAGGAAGGGGCCGACCAGCAGGCAGCCCGAGACGATGGACATGGCGTATTCGGGTTTGTAGCGGAAGACCGCGCCCAGCGTCAGCGCCATGGCCCAGAAACACATGCCGTAGAACAGCGCAATGCCCATCTCGGCCGTCAGGTCGCGCCAGCCGCGTGCCAGCCAGCGGAAGGGGTCGGCGAAACCCAGGGGCAGGATCTCGCGCCGGGGCCCCACCGGGGGTGGCGGCACATAGGGCGCGGGGGTGACGGGCAGGCTGTGGTCGGCGTTGTGGCTGTTCTCGCTCATGGGGAGCAAGACTAACGAGCCGCTCCCTGACTGCCTAGTCAGGAAAACACCAATGCCGTGAGGGGTATCAGTTCAAGGCGGCCAGCGCCTGCGCCAGGTCGGCCTGCAGGTCCTCGACCGCCTCCAGGCCGGTGGAGAAACGCACCAGGGTGCCGCGCGCCAGATGGGCCGGCCAGCCCTGGCGCATGCCGGCCAGCTCGTAGGGCACGACCAGGCTGGTCGGTCCGCCCCAGCTGTAGCCCAGCTTGAACAGGCGCAAGGCGTCGCAAAAGGCGTCCACCTGCGCGGCGCTGTAGCGTTCATGGAAGATCACGCTGAAGAGGCCGGCGGCTTTACCCTCCTCTGTCCCGCACAGCGCCTGCCAGTGCGCATGCCCGGGCGAGCCCGGCAGCGCCGGGTGCAGCACCTGCGCCACTTCGGGGCGGCCCTGGCACCAGCGTGCCAGCGCGCGCGCCGTGCGGTCGTGTTCGCGGTAGCGCAAGACCAGGCTGGGCAGCGCGCGCAGCACGGCCTCCACATCGTTCATGCCCACGCCCAGACCCAGGCGCATGTGGGTGAGCTTGAGGCGGATGTGCAGCTGGGGGTCGCGCGTGACGATGGAGCCCATGAGCACGTCGCCACCACCGCTGGGGTATTTGGTGAGCGCGTGGATCGAGATGTCCACGCCCTGCCCCTGCCCGAGTTCAAAGGCATTGAAGGCCAGGCCAGCGCCCCAGGTGTTGTCCAGTGCGCACAGGACGCCGGCGGCACGACAGATGCGCAGCTGCTCGCGCAGGTCGGGAAACTCCAGCGTGACCGAACCGGCCGCTTCGAGCCACACCAGTTTGGTCCTGGGGCCGATGCGGCGCGCCAGGTCCTGCGGGTCCATCGGGTCGTAGCACTGGTGGGTGATGCCCCAGTCTTTCAGTTCACCGTTGGCCAGCGCCTTGCTGGGGCCGTAGGCGTTGTCGGGGATCAGCACTTCGTCGCCGCTCTTGAGCAGGGACAGGGCCACCGTGGCGATGGCCGCCAGGCCGCTGGGCACCAGCAGGCACTGGGCGCCACCCTCCAGCGTGGCGATGCGCTCTTCCAGCAGGTAGCTGGTGGGCGTGCCGTGCAGGCCGTAGGTGTAACCGGTCTTGTCCTTCCACTCGCGGCTGCGCATGGCGGCCACGCTGGGGAAAAAGACGGTGGAGGCCTTGTACACGCCGGGCTGCGGCGCGGCAAAACCCTCGGGGGGCGTGTAGGGATGGTGGATCAGGCCGGTGCGTTTGTCCTGCATGGTCCACTCCTGCTCAGGCCCCTGTCGTCAGACTTTCCACTTCGCCAGCACATCGGCGATATGCATGCGGTCGTAGACCTCAAAAGGCTGGTGGATCCAGGGATTGGTGGGCAGGTAATCCACCGAGTAATCGGGCTGGAAGGACGACACGCCCTTGGTCCAGATCACGGCCGTGCGCAGATCGGTGATCGGAGGATAGTTGTCGCGCAGCATGCGCACCACGGACTGCAGGGTGTGGCCGGAATCGGCCAGGTCATCCACCAGCAGCACACGGCCGGCGATCTCGCCCTGGGGCGTGGTGATGTACTTGGCGATGTCCAGGTGGCCCTGCTCGGTGCCGGCGTTGGCCCGGTAGGAGCTGGTGGACATGATGGCCAGGGGCTTCTCGAAGATGCGCGAGAGGATGTCGCCGGGGCGCATGCCGCCGCGCGCCAGGCACAGGATGGTATCGAACTCCCAGCCCGACTGGTGGATCTTGATGGCCAGCTTCTCGACCAGGTTGTGGTACTCGCCGTAGCTCACGTACAGGTGCTTGCCATCTTCCGTCAACATCCGGTTGCTCCTCTTTTAATAGCTGTTACTGCCAGATTCAAGCCACGTAAGGGTGGCGCATCATGATGGTGTGATCACGGTCCGGGCTGGTCGAGATGATGTGGATGGGCACACCGGTGACCTGCTCGATGCGCTGCAGATACAGGCGCGCATTGATCGGCAGCTTGTCGTACTGGGTCACGCCCACCGTGCTCTCGGTCCAGCCGGGCAGGGTTTCGTAGATGGGCTTACAGCGCGCGATCTCCTCGGCACCCATGGGCAGGATGTCGGTGATCTCGCCGTCCAGCTCGTAGCCGGTGCACAGCAGCAGCTCCTTGAGACCGTCGAGCACGTCCAGCTTGGTCAGGCACATGCCGGTCAGGCCGTTGACCTGGGCGCTGCGCTTGAGCAGCGCGGCGTCGAACCAGCCGCAGCGGCGCGAGCGGCCGGTGGTCACGCCCTTTTCGGCGCCAACGGTGCTCATGTGGTAACCCGGGGTGCCGGGGGTTTCCCAGTCCAGCTCGGTCGGGAAGGGACCTCCGCCCACGCGGGTGCAGTAGGCCTTGGTGATGCCCAGGATGTAGTGCAGCAGGCCCGGGCCCACGCCGGCACCGGCGGCGGCATTGCCAGCCACGCAGTTGCTGGAGGTGACGTAGGGGTAGGTGCCGTGGTCCACGTCCAACAGCGTGCCCTGCGCGCCTTCGAACAGCAGGTTGGCGCCGTTGCGGTTGGCATCGTTGAGCTCGCGCGAGACGTCGGCCATCATGGGCTTGAGCAGTTCGGCGTGGCGCATGGCCTCGGCATAGACCGGCTCGAACTGCACCTCGCCGTCCTTCATGTAGGGCTTGAGCGCATCACCGAAGGTGAACTTCTTCGAACCCAGGAAGGTGCCCAGCACATGGTTGTGCAGGGCCAGCAGCTCCTTGAGCTTGGCAGCGAAACGCTCGGGGTATTTCAGGTCCTGCACGCGCAGGGCGCGGCGGGCGATCTTGTCTTCGTAGGCCGGGCCGATGCCGCGGCCGGTGGTGCCGATCTTCTCGGAGCCGCCCTGCTCGCGCGCGGCTTCACGGGCCACGTCCAGCGCCACGTGGAAAGGCAGGATCAGGGGGCAGGCCTCGCTGATGCGCAGGCGTGAGCGCACCTCGACCCCTGCCTTCTCCAGGCCTTCGATTTCCTCGAACAGCTTGGCGGCCGACAGCACCACGCCGTTGCCGATGTAGCACTTGACGCCGGCGCGCATGATGCCGCTGGGGATCAGATGCAAGGCGGTCTTGACGCCGTTGATGACCAGGGTGTGGCCGGCATTGTGCCCCCCCTGGAAACGCACCACGCCCTGGGCAAACTCGGTGAGCCAGTCGACCAGCTTGCCCTTGCCTTCGTCACCCCACTGGGTGCCCACGACGACGACGTTACGACCTTTGGTTGTATTCATTTCAGATGTACTCGAAGAAGCGCTTGAATGGATGGGGAGCGCTCAGATGGCGCTGACGACCCAGCGACCTGCCACATCGGTCAGCTCGCGGTCGCAATGGAATTCGTCGATTTCACTTTCGTGGCCGGGAAGCACGCAGACCACGGTTTCGCCCTCTTTGCGCAGGCGTGCGATGGCCGTGCGCAGGGAAGCCGATTCGCTCCAGGGCGCCCGGATGGCTGCGCGCAGCGCGCGCGCCGGCACGGCCCCCACCAGGGTCTTGAGGTCCAGGCTGAAACCCACGGCCGGGCGCTTGCGCCCGAACACGGCCCCCACCTCGTCATAACGGCCGCCGCGCAGCAGCGCATCGCTCACACCTTCGGCATACACGGCGAAGCGCATGCCGCTGTAGTAGGCGTAACCACGCAGATCGGCCAGGTCGAAGCCCAGGGGCGTGCCCTCCAGCTGGCTGGCCAGCCACTTCAGGCCGTCCAGCGCCTGGTGTATCGCGGTCAGCGCCGGCAGGACCTTGCGGGCCTCATCCAGAACGGTCGCATCGCCGTAGAGGCGCGGCAGGGCCAGCAGGCCCTGGCGGGAAGCGGCAGGAAAATCACGGGTGAGTTGGGTCAGCGACGACACATCCTTGGCCGCCAGGGCCGCGTGGATCGCGGTCAGGGTCTCGGCATCGGCCGGTACGCCTTCGAGCAAGGCACTGACGATGCGCACGTCGGCCAGGTCCACGGTGTAGCCCGGCAGACGGGCCGCCTTGAGGCAGTCCAGCGCCAGTTGCAGCGCTTCCAGGTCGGCCTCGGGGCCGGCATGGCCGTAGATCTCGGCGCCGAACTGCAGCGGCTCGCGCGTGGCGTGCGGGCTGGCCGGGCGCGTGTGCACCACCGGGCCGCAGTAGCACAGGCGGGCCACACCGCGGCGGTTCAGCAGGTGCGCGTCGATACGAGCCACCTGCGGCGTGGTGTCGGCGCGCAGTCCCATGGAACGGCCCGAGAGCTGGTCGACCAGCTTGAAGGTCTGCAGGTTGAGCGCCTGGCCGGTGCCGGTCAGCAGCGACTCGAGGTGCTCGAGCAGCGGCGGCATGACCAGTTCATAGCCATAACAACGCGCCATGTCGAGCAGGTCGCGGCGCAGTTCCTCGATGTGGCGGGCCTCGGAAGGCAGGACATCGGCAATGTGATCCGGCAGGAGCCAGGCGGACATGGGAAAGGGGGAGCTGTTAAAAACGTGATTTTACCGGTGTTACGACCGGTAAAAATCAGGCGCGTTTTTTAGAACAGCAACCAGACCAGCCACAACAGGCCGGCCAGGATGCTGCACAGGCCGAAAAACCGGATCTGGCCGTCGCCCAGCTGCAGGATCTGGGCAAACATACGACGCCAGCCCCCCGGGGAGAGAAAAGGGAACAGGCCCTCGATCACCAGGACGAGGGCCATGGCCAGCCAGAAGGCGTCGCTGTCCACGCCCTCTTATTTCTTGGGCGCTACGCCCTGGCCGCGGAAGACCTTGAAGAACTCCGAGCTGCTGGGGTCGAGCACCATCACGTCGCTCTTGCTGGCAAAACTGGCCTTGTAGGCCTCCAGGCTGCGGTAGAACTGGGCAAATTGCGGGTCGCGGCCGAAGGCCTCGGCGTAGATGCGCGCGGCCTCGGCGTCGCCCTGGCCCTTGACCTTCTGCGCGTCACGGTAGGCATTGGCCACCGTCACCTCGCGCTGGCGGTCGGCGTCGGCACGGATCTTCTCGCCCTCGGCCGCACCGGTGGAGCGCAGCTCGTTGGCCACGCGGGTGCGTTCGGCCTGCATGCGGCGGTAGACCGACTCGGTGATGGCTTCCACATAGTCCACGCGGGTGATGCGCACGTCCACCACGTCGATGCCCCAGGGCTTCTCGCCGCGCACAGCCTTGAGCACTTCGTCCTTGACGTCGGACATCAGGGCCTCGCGCTTGAGCGAGAGCAATTCCTTGACGGTGCGCTTGTTGATCTCTTCCTGGAAGGCATTGCGCACCACGCGGTTGAGCTGGCTCGCGCCGGCGGCCTCGTTGAGGCCCACGTTGCGGATGTATTCGGTGGGCTCGCTGATGCGCCAGCGCACATACCAGTCGATCACCACACGCTGCTTCTCGGCAGTCAGCATGGGCTCGGTGTCGCTGCTGTCCAGCGTGAGCAGGCGCTTGTCGATGTAGCTCACGTTCTGGAAGGGCGGCGGCAGCTTGACGTTGAGGCCGGGCTCGGTGATGACTTCCTTGATCTGGCCCAGAGCATAGACCACGCCGAACTGGCGCTGGTCGACCACGAACAGCATGGAACTGGCCAGTGCCAGCAGCACCAGCAGGGAGGAAAGGATGAATCCGATACGGTTCATGGGGGTCTCCTTATCGGGTTTCGCGTTCACGCGAACGCAGGTTCTCGCGCGAGCGCGCATCGGCAGCGGCGGCGGACGACGGGGGCGTCGGCGTTGCAAGGCCGGGCGCTACGCCCTGCATGAGCGGCGCGGCCGTCGCGTCGCCACTGAGCTGCATGATCTTGTCCAGCGGCAGGTACAGCAGGTTGGAGCCTTGCTTCGAATCGACCAGCACCTTGGTCACGTTGCCGTAGATCAGCTGCATGGATTCCAGGTAGAGGCGGTCGCGCGTGACCTGGGGTGCCTTCTGGTACTCGGTGAGCACCGAGCGGAAGCGCTGTCCGTCACCCTGGGCCTGGGCCACGATGCGGGACTTGTAACCTTCGGCCTCTTCCTTCAGGCGCGAGGCGGTACCGATGGCACGCGGCACCACGTCGTTGGCATAGGCCTGGGCCTCGTTCTTCAGGCGCTCGCGCTCCTGGCCGGCCTTGAGCACGTCGTCGAAGGCGGCCTGCACCTGCTCGGGCGGACGCACGCCGCCCTGCTGCAGGTTGATGCCCACCACCTCGATACCGACCTTGTAGCGGTCCAGGATGTCCTGCATGAGCTTGCGCACGCGCGGGGCGATCTGGTCGCGTTCCTCGGACAGGGCCGAGTCCATCTTCATCTTGCCCACCACCTCACGCACCGCCGTTTCGGCGGCCTGCACCACGGCATCGGCCGGATTGCGGCTTTCGAACAGGTAGGCGCGCGCGTCGTTCAGGCGGTACTGCACGGCGAACTTGATCTCGACGATGTTCTCGTCCTCGGTCAGCATGGCCGACTCGCGCAGGCCGGTGGCCTTGATCACCACGTCGCGGCCGACGTCGACCGAACGGATCTGCGTCACGAAGACCAGCTCATGGCGCTGGATGGGGTACGGCAGGCGCCAGTTGAAGCCGGCGCCCACGGTGGACTTGTACTTGCCGAACTGGGTGATGACGGCCTGCTGGCCTTCCTGCACGATGAAAAAACCTGTGCCCAGCCAGATCAGGACCACGATGGCCAAGATCAGGCCGATGCCGAAACCCGCACTCTTCATGTCGGGCGGCGTGCCGCCATTGCCACCCTGGCCGCCACGCCCACCGCCGAACAGGCCGGAGAGCTTGCGGTTGAAGTCACGCCAGAGTTCATCCAGATCGGGCGGCCCCTGGGTGTTGCCGGGACGGGCACCGCGACCATGGCCCTGCGGGGGCGGCACGTCGTTGTCAGGGCGGCCCGGTTCGGGCCTGCCCTCGGACGGCTTGTCATCGCCCCGGCCCCAGCGCGGGTCGTTCAGGTTGAACATGCCGCGCAGGCGGCCAGGCCAGCTCAGCGGACTGGCCCAGCGGAAGGCTCTTGCATGGAGTTTCATTCTTGGCTTCTCTCAGTAATCTCGGCTCAGGGCCTCGGACGCATGCATTGTGCCCAATCAGAATGGGCTTGCGTGATTGTCCGGGAAATCGGCGGCGATTTCGGCCGTTTCCGGGGCGGTCGCGGCGCTGGCTATGACGCGCTGGGCCAACAGTTGGCGCAGCGCGGGCAGGCCCTCTCCGTCATGGGCACTGACGAAGATGCGCGGCACGGCCTGGCCGTCCAATTCGTAGCTGTCCTGCACCCTTGCGGGCCGGCGCTCCGGTACCAGGGCGTCGAGCTTGTTGAAGACCAGCACCTGCGGGATGTGCTCGGCGCCGATCTCGGCCAGCACACGCTGCACCTCGGCGATCTGCTCGGGGAAATTCGGGTTGGCGGCGTCGACCACGTGCAGCAACAGGTCGGCGTCCACGGCCTCCTGCAAGGTGGCCTGGAAGGCGTCGATCAGGCCGTGCGGCAGGTCCCGGATGAAACCCACGGTGTCGGACAGGGACACGGAACGACCTGCCTCGCCCAGGTAGAGCTGGCGCGTGGTGGTGTCCAGGGTGGCAAACAGCTGGTCGGCCGCATAGGCGCGCGCCTTGACCAGGGCATTGAACAGCGTGGATTTGCCGGCGTTGGTGTAGCCGACCAGGGAGATGTTGAAAGCGTCGCGGCGCTCGCGCTGGCGGCGCTGGGTCTGGCGCTGGCGCTTGACCTTGTGCAGGCGCTCCTTGGTGCGCTTGATGGACTCGGCGATCATGCGGCGGTCCAGCTCGATCTGCTTCTCGCCCGGGCCACCGCGCACACCGGCACCGCCGGTCTGGCGTTCCAGGTGGGACCAGCGCCGCACCAGGCGGGTGCTCAGGTACTGCAGGCGGGCCAGCTCGACCTGCAGCTTGCCCTCGTGGCTGCGCGCACGCTGGGCAAAGATTTCCAGGATCAGCAGGGTGCGGTCGTTGACCGGCAATTCCAGCGTGCGCTCCAGGTTGCGCTGCTGGGCCGGACTCAGGCTCTGGTCGAAGAGGATTTCGCTGGCGCCGAGCTGCTGGGCCAGCAGCTTGATTTCCTCGGCCTTGCCGCTGCCGACAAACAGCGCCGCGTCGGGCGCCTTGCGTTTGCAGGTGACGCGGCCGACCGGGTGCAGGCCGGCGGTCTCGGCCAGCAGGCCGAGCTCTTCCAGTTCACCGTCGAAATGCGGCAGACCGAAGTCCACCCCGACCAGGATGGTCGATGCTGGGGTCTGATCTGACAAGGCGGTCAAGGAGGAGGCTGCCGGAAGGAGAACAATGTGGATCCACAGGCCCCGGGCCCGGCAAGCGCCCCCCGAAACATCAGGAAGCGCTGGGGGCTTCGCCCTCGCCGACCGCAAAATTCACGGCACGGCCCGGCACGATGGTGGAGATGGCGTGCTTGTAGACCATCTGGGTCACGGTGTTGCGCAGCAGCACAACGTACTGATCGAAAGATTCGATCTGGCCCTGCAGCTTGATGCCATTGACGAGATAGATGGACACCGGCACGTGCTCGCGACGCAGGGTATTGAGGAAGGGGTCTTGCAAAAGCTGACCTTTGTTATTGCTCACGATATTCTCCGTGTTCAAGAGTAGTAAGGAAGTCGTCACGATACCACAGCAGGCTGGCACATGCTTGACAAGCTGGGGGTATCCCCAGTATCGCGTCCGGACTAGTCCGGGTCCTTGTCGGCGTAAGGATTGGTCGAGGTCTTGAACTCGATGCGCATGGGCGTGCCGACCAGGTCGAACTCCTTGCGGAACCAGCCTTCGAGGAAACGCTTGTAGGAATCCGGCACGTGTTCCAGCGAGTTGCCGTGGATCACGATCACGGGCGGATTCATGCCGCCCTGGTGCGCATAACGCATCTTGGGGCGGAACATGCCGGCGCGCTGGGGGCTCTGGAACTGCACGGCCTGCAGCAGCAGTCGGGTCAGCACGGGCGTAGACATCTTGCAGGCAGCGGCCTTGTAGGCCTGGGCGATGGAGGTCCACAGCGGGCCCAGGCCCTGGCGCTTCTTGGCCGAGATGAAGTGCATGTTGGCGAACTTCAGGAAGGCCAGCCGCGTCTCGATCGAGCGCTGCAGCTGCTGGCGCTGGTACTCGTCCACCGCGTCCCACTTGTTGATGGCCAGCACCACGGCACGGCCGCTCTCGAGGATGTAGCCGGCGATGTGGGCGTCCTGGTCGGTCACGCCCTGGGTGGCGTCGAGCAGCAGCAGCACGACGTTGGCCGACTCGATGGCCTGCAGGGTCTTGACCACCGAGAACTTCTCGATGGCCTCGAACACCTTGCCCTTGCGGCGCAGGCCGGCCGTGTCGATCAGCTCGAACTTCTGGCCATTGCGCTCGAAGGGCACGCTGATGGCATCCCGCGTGGTGCCTGGCAGGTCGAAAGCCACCAGGCGCTCCTCGCCCAGCCAGGTGTTGATGAGCGTCGACTTGCCCACATTGGGGCGGCCGGCCACGGCCAGCTTGATGACACCGGGCGTTTCTTCTTCCTCGGTCTCGTCCTCGTCCGGCAGGTGCAGCGGCTCCAGCGCCAGCTCGACCAGCGAGCGTATGCCCTGCCCGTGCGCGGCCGACACCGGGTACACCTCGCCCAGGCCCAGTTCGTAGAACTCGGCCAGCCGGGTGCCGTCGGTCATGCCTTCGGCCTTGTTGGCCACCAGCACGCAGGGCTTGCCCAGGCGACGCAGGTAGTTGGCGATATCGTGGTCCTGCGCCGACAGGCCGCCGCGCGCATCGACCACGAAGATGACCACATCGGCCTCGGCCACGGCCTGGCGCGTCTGCTTGGCCATCTCCTTGTAGATGCCGTCCTCGGCCGTGGGCTCGAAGCCGCCGGTGTCGATGACGATGTACTCGTGCTTGCCCTGCTTGCCCTTGCCGTAGTGGCGGTCGCGCGTGAGACCGGCGTAGTCGGCCACGATGGCGTCGCGCGTTTTGGTCAGCCGGTTGAACAGCGTGGACTTGCCGACATTGGGGCGGCCCACCAGGGCCAGAACGGGTTTCATGTCGGACTTTCTCTTTGATTACTCGGGGCGCAGGCCCAGTACGCGGCCATCGCGCGTCACCACCACCAGGGTGCTGCCCGCCATGACGGGCGTGGCGACGATGGGCGAGCCATCGGTCTCGATGCGGGCCTGCAGGGCGCCATCCTGGCGCGCCAGGAAGTGCAGCCGGCCTTCGTCGTCACCGACCACCAGCGCCGGCCCCAGCAGCAGCGGCGAGCCCAGCCTGCGGTAACGCAGCTGGTTCATGCTCCAGGCACGTTCGCCGTCGCTGCGCCGCCAGGCGACCACGGTGCCGTCGAATTCGACCCCGTAAACCAGGGTGGCGTCGCCGCTCAGGCCGGAAGCGCCGGCCGCCGGCTTGCTCCACAGCAAGGCGCCGCGCGTCGCGTCCACGCAACCCAGCGCGGCCTGGAAGGCGCGCGTGCAGAGCACCGACCCCTGCCGTGCCACGCCGGCCACCAGGTCGACCAGGCGTTCCACGTCATTGGTGCCGCGGGGCGTGGTGATGGGCACTTCCCAGCGCGAACTGCCGTTGAGGGGATTCATCCCGACCAGGCGACCCGACAGGCCTGCGACCAGGGTGTCCCCCACGGCCGTCAGCACGCCGGGCTGGCGCAGCACCAGCGCTTCGCCGCTGCGGGTCTGGTTCCACAGGCGCCGGCCGCTCTGGCCGTCGTAGGCGGACACGCTGCGATCGGCACCCAACACAAAAACACGCCCGCCCGCCACCAGCGGCGCCGTGTAGGACGGCGCACCCAGGCGCTGGCGCCAGAGCTCGCGCCCTTCCTGCAGGACCACCAGTTCATTCTCGGTTGTCACCATCGCAGCCACGCGGCCGTCGTGCCCGACACCGGCATTCAGCGAGGTACCCACCGCGATCTGCCACAACGTCTCGCCGGTGCGCGCATCGAGCAGGCTGACCTGCCCGGCGGCCGACGCCACGCCCACCGTGTTGCCAACCGCCTGGACCACCAGCGGGAAAGCCACCTTGCCGATCTCGACGCTCCAGGCCTGGCGCAGGCCCAGCAGCTTGGGATCAGGCGGCAAGGGGGCCGGATCGGGACGGCCGGACGTGCTGGAACAGGCCAGCAGCAAGGCGCTCAGGGCCAGGGCCCCTGCACCACGCCAGGCACGCCGCAGGACCGCGGGGCACTGGGTCACTTCTTCTCCCCGGCCGCCGCAGCGGGGGCCAGGCCCAGGGACGCCAGCTTGACATCGACCACGTTGCGGTAGCTGCTGCCGGCGGCCAGGCCCGCCCAGGCCTTCTGGTACTCGGTACCGGCCTCGGCCTTTTTGCCCTGGGCCAGGTAGACATCGCCGCGACGGTCCGCCGCCAGGGGGGCGAACTCGGCCGGGAACGCAGCCTCCAGTTGCTTGAGCGCCTCGTCATAGGACTTGGCGTCGAGCAACAGGCCGGCCAGGCGCAGGCGCGCCACGGCCTTGTAGCCTTCGTCGCCGGACTGCTCGGCCACCCACGCCAGGGCAGCGCGCGCTGCGTCATTACGGCCGGCCGAGGCATGCACGGCGGCGGCCAACAGGCCCGCCTGTTGTGCTTGCGCGGTGCCGGCGAACTTGTCCTTCATGTCGGAGAGGGCGCGGTCCAGGCGAGTGGCGTCCCCGCTGGCGGCAATGCGCTCGACTTCTTCGTACAGGGCCGTGGCCTGCACGGCCTGCTTGCGCTGCCAGTACTGCCAGCCGTTCCAGCCGGCGTAGATGGCCAGCAGCACGATCAGCCCCCAGCTGATGAGGCCGCCGTACTGCTTCCAGAAATGCTTGAACTGGTCAAGCTGCTCTTGTTCTTCGAGGTCGAGGTGTGCCATGTGGTTTCTTCAGATCAGGTGCGGGATTGTAGGCGTGAGGCCCATTCGGCCACCTGCGCCAGGGGATGGCTGGTCTGTGCGCCGGCGCCGTCACGCAGCGCCTTGACGGTGACTTCACCACGGGCCAGTTCGTCGGCGCCGAAGATCAGCGCATGGCGCGCGCCACTGGCGTCGGCCTTCTTGAACTGCGATTTCATGCTGCCCATGCCCTCCCCCGTGCCAGCATGCATCAACACACTGACACCGGCGGCGCGCACGGCCTGCAGCACGGTGATGGCCTGCGGCAGGGCCGCCACGTCGGGAATGATGGCGTAGGCATCGGGCACGGGTTGCGCCGTCTCGGCGCCCTGCTCCTTGAGCAGCTCCAGCACACGCTCCACGCCCAGGGCCCAGCCCACGGCCGGTGCCGGCTTGCCGCCGATCTGCTCGATCAGGTAATCGTAACGGCCGCCGCCGCAGATGGTGCCCTGCGAGCCCAGGCGGGTGGTGATGAACTCGAAGACCGTGAGGTTGTAGTAGTCCATGCCGCGCACCAGGCGCGGGTTGATGCTGTAGGCCACGCCGGCGGCATCCAGAATGGCACGCACCTGGTTGAAGTGGGCCAGCGAGGCCTCGCCCAGGAAATCGATCAGCCTGGGCGCCGCCTCCACCAGGGCCTGCATGGCCGGGTTCTTGGTGTCCAGGATGCGCAGCGGGTTGCTGTGCAGGCGACGCTTGGCGTCTTCGTCCAATTGCCCGGTGTGCTGCTCGAAATAGGCGATCAGCGCCGCGCGGTGCAACTTGCGCTCCTCGGGCTGGCCCAGGCTGTTGAGTTCCAGGCGCACATCATTCAGGCCCAGCACCTTCCACAAGGCGTCGGCCAGCAGGATCATCTCGGAATCGACCTCGGCACCGGCAAAACCCAGGGCCTCGGCGCCGATCTGGTGGAACTGGCGGTAGCGGCCGCGCTGCGGGCGCTCATGGCGGAACATGGGGCCCATGTAATACAGGCGCTTGCCGCCCTCGTACAGCAGGTTGTGCTCGACCACGGCGCGCACCACACCAGCGGTGCACTCGGGGCGCAACGTCAGCTGTTCGCCGTTGAGGCGGTCCTCGAAGGAGTACATCTCCTTCTCGACGATGTCGGTCACCTCACCCAGGCCACGCACGAACAGGGGCGTGGGCTCGACGATGGGCGTGCGGATGTTGCGGTAGGCAAAACGCGCCATCAGCGCGCGCACCTCCTGCTCGAACCACTCCCAGCGCGCCGAGTCCGGCGGCAGGATGTCGTTCATGCCTTTGACGGCAAGCAGTTTCTCTGGCTTGGATGCCATCTTCTTGTCACTCATGGAAGGGTTTCAGGCCGTCTCGGCGACGGTCTGGTTTTTCGCGCCGAAACGGTTCTCGATATAGGTCTCGACGATCTTCTGGAATTCCTGGGCAATGCCCTCGCCGCGCAGCGTCAGGCGCTTCTCACCATCGATGAAGACGGGCGCGGCCGGTGCCTCGCCCGTGCCCGGCAGGCTGATGCCGATGTCGGCATGTTTGCTCTCGCCCGGGCCGTTGACGATGCAGCCCATGACCGCCACCTTGAGCGCTTCCACGCCCGGGTACTGCTTGCGCCACACCGGCATCTGCAAACGCAGGAAATCGTCGATCTGCTTGGCCAGCTCCTGGAAGGTGGTGCTGGTGGTGCGGCCGCAGCCGGGGCAGGCCGTGACGCTGGGCACGAAGATGCGCAGACCCAGGGCCTGCAGGATCTCGTTGGCGATCACCACCTCCTGCGTGCGCGACTCACCCGGCTGCGGGGTCAGCGAGACGCGGATGGTGTCGCCGATGCCTTCCTGCAGCAGGATGGACAGGGCCGCAGCCGAGGCCACCGTGCCCTTGGTGCCCATGCCGGCTTCGGTCAGGCCCAGGTGCAGGGGGTAGTCGCAACGCTTCGCGAGTTCACGGTAGACGGAAATCAGGTCCTGCACGCCGCTGACCTTGCAGGACAGCAGGATCTGCTCGGGGGGCATGCCCAGCTCCTGGGCAAAACGCGCGGAGTCGATGGCCGAGGTGATGAGTGCCTCGTACATCACGGCCTTGGCGTCCCAGGGTTGGGCGCGGCGGCTGTTCTCGTCCATCAGGCCGGCCAGCAGCTCCTGGTCCAGGCTGCCCCAGTTCACACCGATGCGCACCGGCTTGTTCCACTTGAGTGCGGCTTCGATCATCTGGCCGAACTGGCGGTCGCGCTTGTCGCCCTTGCCCACGTTGCCGGGGTTGATGCGGTACTTGGACAAGGTCTCGGCGCAGGCCGGGTACTGGCTCAGCAGGGTGTGGCCGTTGTAATGAAAGTCGCCGATCAGCGGCACCGTGATGCCCATGCGGTCGAGCTGCTCGCGGATGTGCGGCACGGCCTGGGCGGCCTCGGGCGTGTTGACCGTGATGCGCACCAGCTCGGAGCCGGCCTGGGCCAGTTCCTTGACCTGGATGGCAGTGCCGATGACGTCCACCGTGTCGGTGTTGGTCATGGACTGCACGCGCACCGGCGCGTCGCCGCCCACGGTAACGACGTGGCCGCCCCAGGCCACGCGGGCCTGGCGGGAACGCCGCGCACGCGGCGCAGCCTGATCGATAGCAGCACCCGTTTGTTGCACTATTTCACCTCGAAACGGGCTACGCCACCGCGGGTCACCTCGTCCAGCGGGAAGGGTTTGCCACGCACCTGCACCTCGGTCACGTCGGCGCGGCCGATGGTCACGTTCAGCGGCAGCGGCCCGGAAGCGCCGACCGGCTCGCCCGGCTCCACCATGCGGCTGAGCTGGATGTTGCCCCGGCCGTCGGTCACCTCGATCCAGGACGGACTGCTGGTCTTGAAGACGACCACACCGGTGCTGGCCAGTTTCTTGCGCGGGGCCGGCGGCTCGGCAACGCCAGGCTCGGCCTGGGGCGCCGCTGCGGCCAGGGCGGGCGCGGGCCGCGCAGCGGGTGCGGCTTCAGGCGCTGCCACAGGCGTCGCCTGCGGCTTGGCCGGCACGGGAGCCGTTTCACGCACCGCCGCAACCGGCGCCTTGGCCGGGGTCGGAGCCGGTGCATTCACGGCCGGCGCCACCACCGCCGCCGTGACCGGCACGGCCGCTGGCGTGGACGGTGCCGCGGGGACTTGCGCCACGATGGCGCCGATCTCGGCACGCTGCTCGGTCGAGGGGAAGAAGATCAGGACCAGCGCCCCCATCAGCACGGCCAGCGCAGCCAGCACCATGGGACGCGAAAGACGGTCGAGGAAGGGCGTCTTGGCCACGTCACCCGGCGTGTGGAAGGGCGTGTTCAGGCCGGACTCGTCGTAATCCAGGCGCGGCGCCGACGACTGGGGCAGTTGCGCCAGCACGGGGGCGGCGTTGACCTTGAGCGCGCGGCAGACGCTGGAGGCCAGGGCCCGCACGAACACGGCATCGGGCAATTCGGCGTAGCGGTCGGCCTCCAGGGCCTCCAGCTTCTTCACCGACACCTTCAGCGCCAGCGCCAGGGCCGACAACTCGACGCCGGCGGCCTCACGCGCCTGGCGCAGGAGCTGGCCGGCGCTGGCCGGCGCCGTCGTGGCCGGCTCGACCGATGGTGTGTCTGCCCCAGGCGCGCTGCTGCCGGCTGCCTCGTCACTCATTGAATGCTCCCCGCTCAAAAGAACTCAGTTCACGCGATTTCGGATAACGGCTGCGCAGCTGGGTCACCAGCTGGTCGCGCGCCACGCGGTTGCCCATGCGCTGCTCGACCTTGATGCCCAGCCAGAGCGTCTCGGCATTGGCCAGTTCGCTGTTGTTGATGCGCCGGATGTAGAACTGGGCGCGTGCCGCGTCGCCGCGCTGGTACAGCAGCTGGGCCAGGTTGTAGCCGGTCACGGGGTTGCCGGCATCGAGCTCGTAGGATTTGCTCAGGCTGACCTCGGCATCGTTGGGCTTGCGGGCCCTGATCTGGCACACCCCCTTGGACAGCCAGGTCTTGGCGCGGCCGCCATAGGTCGGATTGGCCAGGGCCCGGGTGAAGGTTTCCACCGCCTCGGTGTATTTGCCCAGCTCGCACTGCAACCAGCCGTAGTTGTGCAGCACATAGGCATCGTTCGGATTGATGGACAAGGCGCGGCGGAAGCTCTCTTCAGCCAGGCGCAGGTCGTTCAGGCGCATGTAGATCAGGCCGCGCAGGTTGTAGGCATCCGGGAAGTCGGGGTCGATGATGAGGGCCTGCTTCACCTCGTCCAGGGCCACGGTGGTCTGGCCCTGCTCGAAATAACCACTAGCCAGCTGCAGCCGGGTGCGGGCGCGCTTGCGGATCAAGGGTTCATCGGAGTCGGTGATGAAGTCCTCGCCGCTGCCCGTCGGACCGCCCGCACAGCCGGGCAGGCCGGTCAGCGCGACCAGGACCAGGCAGGCCGCGAGCAGCCACCGACGGCCCGGGCCGCACATCGCATCAGTCACATTCATGCCTCAAACCTCCTTGGATTGACTCTGCAGGGACTGCATGGGCTGCAGCAGCTTGCGCTGGCGCGCCATGCGTTCCTCCACGCCGGTGCGGTCCTTGACGTCGCCGGCCAGCTGGCCGCAGGCGGCGTCGATGTCGTCCCCGCGCGTCTTGCGCACAGTCGTGACGATACCAGCATCCAGCAGGATTTTGGCAAAGGCCTGCACGCGCTCGTTGGGCGAACGCTTCAGGCCCGAGGCCGGGAAGGGGTTGAAAGGAATGAGGTTGAACTTGCACCAGACACCGCCGGTGGCGTGCCGGCGCACCAGCTCGACCAGCTGGCGCGCGTGCTCGGGCTGGTCGTTGACGCCGTCGAGCATGCAGTACTCGAAGGTGATGAAGTCGCGCGGCGCGTGCGCCAGGTAGCGGTTGCAGGCGTCCATCAGCTCGGCGATGGGGTACTTGCGATTCAGCGGCACCAGGTTGTCGCGCAACTCGTCGTTGGGCGCGTGCAGCGAGACCGCCAGCGCCACCGGGCAGTCCTGAGCCAGGCGGTCCATCATGGGGACCACGCCCGAGGTGGAAACGGTAAGGCGGCGGCGCGACAGGCCGTAGCCGTGGTCGTCCAGCATCACGCGCAGTGCCGGGATCAGTTCGTTGTAGTTCTGCAGCGGTTCACCCATGCCCATCATCACCACGTTGGTGATGACCCGGTCGCTGCGCTTCAGATGCTGGCGCAGAAAGTGCTCGGCAAACCAGAGCTGGGCGACGATCTCGCCGGTACTCAGGTTGCGGCTGAAGCCCTGGTGGCCGGTGGAGCAGAAACGGCAGCCCACGGCGCAGCCGGCCTGGGAGGACACGCACAGCGTGCCACGGTCGTCCTCGGGGATGTAGACGGATTCGACGGCGTTGCCGTCACCGACGTCGAACAGCCACTTGATGGTGCCGTCGGCGGAGATCTGCTGGGAGATGACCTGCAAGCCCTGGATGCGCGCCGTGGTGGCGAGCTTCTCGCGCAGGGACTTGGCCAGATCGCTCATCTGGTCGAAGCCGGAAGCACCCTTCTGGTGGATCCAGCGAAACAGCTGGGTGGCGCGAAAGCGCTTTTCACCCAGCCGCTCGCAAAAGGCGGCCAAACCGTCGAGGTCGAAGTCGAGCAGATTGGCCGTCATTGCATCGCTACAGCGCCTTTCAGCGGCTGTGGATATTCATGCCGGCGAAGAAGAAGGCGATCTCCACGGCGGCGGTTTCGGGGGCGTCGGAGCCGTGCACGGCGTTGGCGTCGATGCTGTCGGCGAAGTCGGCGCGGATGGTGCCCTTGTCGGCCTTCTTGGGATCGGTAGCACCCATCAGGTCACGGTTCTTCTGGATGGCGTTCTCGCCTTCGAGCACCTGGAGCATCACGGGGCCGGAGATCATGAAGTCGACCAGGTCCTTGAAGAAGGGACGGGCCTTGTGCACGGCGTAAAAAGCTTCGGCTTCGGCACGCGACAGCTGGGCCATGCGGGCGGCGATGACCTTCAGGCCGGCGCCTTCGAAACGGGCGTAGATCTGGCCGATGACGTTCTTGGCAACGGCGTCGGGCTTGATGATGGAGAAGGTGCGCTGGATGGCCATGTGAATTCCTGAGTCTGTTTATGAAATGGGTTTTTGCCCCACCATGGGCAAAGCCCGTTATTTTAACCGGTGTCCGTGACGCCAGTGCGATCCGCCCCGGCTGGAGAAAGCGGGCCGGGCGCTTTTCAGCGCCCGCCACCCCGGCCGCCGCGTCGCGGTCCGCCGGTGCCGCCACCGCCGCCGTTACCGCGGCGCGGCTCCTGGCGCTGGCGCGTGAAACTGTCGGCGCCGATGTAACCAAAGGAGGTTTTCATCGGGTCGGGCTGGCCGTCACCGCCACCCTGGCGCGGATTGCGGTCCTTGCCACGGCCCTGCTGGCCCTGGCCGCCGCCTTGGCCACCCTGGCCCGAGCCACCCCTGCGCTGACCGCCGCCCGAGGGGCCCGCCGGACGCGGCCCCTGGCCCTGTTGCCCGCCGCGGCGCTTGTTGCGCCCGCCGCCAGGCTTGCCCTGGGCCGGGGGGCGTTCGCCACCCTCGCCAGCGTCTGCGTCGGCCGCGCCAGCGGGGCGGCGCTCGGCCGCGCGCATCAGGCCACGGATATCGGCTTCGTCCAGCTCCATCCAGGCGCCGCGCTTGAGGCCGCGCGGCAGCACCATGGCGCCGTAGCGGATGCGGATCAGCCGACTGACGGCATGGCCGACGGCTTCGAGCATGCGGCGCACCTCGCGGTTACGGCCTTCGGAAATCGTGACGCGGTACCAGCAGTTGCTGCCTTCGCCGCCACCCTCCTCGATCGAGCCGAAGGCGGCCATGCCGTCGTCCAGCTGCACGCCTTCGAGCAGGCGCTTCTTTTCCTCGCTGCTCAGCGCGCCCAGCACGCGCACCGCGTACTCGCGCTCCAGGCCGAAACGCGGGTGCATGAGCTTGTTGGCCAGGTCGCCCGAGCTGGTGAACAGCAGCAGCCCCTCGGTGTTGAGGTCCAGGCGGCCGACCGACTGCCACTTGCCCTGCTGCAGCTTGGGCAGCCGGCGGAAGACGGTGGGACGGTTCTGCGGGTCGTCGTGCGTGACCACCTCGCCCACCGGCTTGTGGTAGGCAATGACCCGCGGCGGCGGCGGGTCGATGCGCACGCGGATCAGCTTGCCGTTGACCTTGATCTGGTCGCCGTACTGGATGCGCTGGCCGATGTGGGCCGGCTCGTTGTTGACCGAGATGCGCCCTTCCATGATGAGCTGTTCCATCTCCAGGCGCGAGCCCATGCCGGCCTGGGCCAGCACCTTGTGCAGCTTGGGCGTCTCGGCCTGCGGGGCCAGCACGCGCTTGCCCGGCACCGGCAGCTCGGGCGCCTCCTCGTCGGCGTCGAACTCGCCGGACACGACGGCGGCGAAGCGCTGGCCGGCATCGACGGCCTCGGGCGGTTGCGCAGGCGCCTTGGGCGTGGCCGCGGGCTTGCGGGGCGACTCTTCGGCGGCGGCATCCGGCGTGCCTTCCTGGCCCGGCTCGGGCGCCTCGGCCATCCGGACCGGCGCGCGAGCGCTGCTGTCGCTGTCGTTCTCGGGCGGCATCACGCCAGGCGTCGGTTCGGTCATGGCTGGTTTCCCGTCAGGGCAAAGGTTTCCTCGGGGCCGGCATCGGCAGCGGGCACGTCCAGCGGCAGTTCGGACGTGCCGCCGTCGGCCGGCAGGGGCAGTTCGTTGAGCACCTCCAGCAGGCCGGCCTGCTGGGCCGGGCCTTCCATCAGGGGCAGCTGGTCGAGCGAGGCCAGGCCCAGGTCGTCCAGGAAATGCTTGGTGGTGGCGTACAGCCCCGGGCGGCCCGGCGCCTCGCGGTGGCCGATGACCTCGATCCAGCCGCGGTCCTCGAGCTGCTTGATGATGAGCGAGCTGATGGTGACACCGCGGATGTCTTCCATGTCGCCGCGCGTGACCGGCTGGCGGTAGGCGATGATGGCCAGGGTCTCCAGCGTGGCGCGCGAATAGCGCGGCGGCTTTTCAGGGTGCAGTCGGTCCAGGTACTCGCGCATCTCGGGCCGGCTCTGGAAACGCCAGCCGGTGGCCACGCAGACCAGCTCGACGCCGCGTCCGGTCCATTCCTGCTGCAACTCTTCGAGCAACTGCTTGATCGTGTCCACGCCGAGGCTGTCGTCAAACAGCACGCGCATGTCGCGCACCTGCAGCGGCTGCTGTGCGCAGATCAGCGCTGTTTCCAGGATACGCTTGGCTTCCGTCGTATTCATGTCTCTTCGAATCCGGGCTATGCGTCTTCACGACGCAGGATGAGAGGGGTCGGTAGGAGAGTGGGCCTGCGGATCATCACGATCCCGACCATGGGCACCCGGATGTCGACCGGGGCCAGGGACCGTTCTTCACAGAACGTCCTGCTGGGCATTGTAGCCCACACCCCAGCTGGCCAGCGCCTCGCGCATATCCTGGGGCAGGTCGGCCTTGAAGACCAGTTCGCGCCCGCTCACGGGGTGGGTGAAGGCCAGGCGCCAGGCATGCAGGGCCTGGCGCGACATGCCGGCCGCCGGCGCGCCGCCGTACAGCGCATCGGCCAGCAGCGCATGGCCGATGGAGGCCGCATGCACGCGGATCTGGTGTGTGCGCCCGGTGTGCAGGGTGCAGCGCAGCCAGCAGCCCTGTTCGGCGTTGTACAGCAGCTCGAAGGTGGTTTTGGCGGGCTTGCCGGGCTGGCGCAACAGGTCCACCACGGCCATGCGCAGGCGGTTGCGCGGGTCGCGCCCGATGGCGCCCTCCACCTCACGCCGCGCCGGGCCGCTCCAGGGCTGGTGCGCCAGCGCCAGGTACTGGCGGCTGACCTCGCGCGCCGCAATCAGCTTGACCAGCGCGTCCATGGTGGTGCGTGTGCGTGCCACCACCATCAGGCCGCTGGTGTCCTTGTCCAGGCGGTGCACGATGCCTGCGCGTGGCAGCTGCGCCGCCTTGGCGTCGTGCGCCAGCAGGCCGTTGAGCAGGGTGCCGCGCCAGTTGCCCGGCGCAGGGTGCACCACCAGGCCGGCCGGTTTGTTGAGCACCAGCAGGTGCTCGTCTTCGTGGACGATGTCCAGCGCCATGGCCTCCGGCAGGAAGGCCTGGCTCTGCGGCGTGGGACGCAGCTCGATCTGCCC
This sequence comes from Rhodoferax sp. BAB1, assembly GCF_013334205.1. Lineage (NCBI taxonomy): Bacteria > Pseudomonadati > Pseudomonadota > Betaproteobacteria > Burkholderiales > Comamonadaceae > Rhodoferax > Rhodoferax sp. BAB1. The sequence goes on from NZ_CP054424.1 coordinate 1,815,202, forward strand.
CCGCTCACCGGCCCGCACCTTGTGCGCCGGCTTGCGCAGGGTCAGCGCCCCCTGGGTCACGGCGCCGGCCTCGATCAGCTGCTGCAGGTAACTGCGCGAAAACTCGGGCACCAACGCGCTCAGGGCGCGGTCCAGGCGCAGGCCGTGCTGCTCCGTGCCGATGGTCCAGGCCCTCAGTTCGACCTCGGACGCCTCCTCCGCCGCGTCCTCGAAGTCCTCGATGACGGGGTCGGCCGATATAATTGATGCCTGTTGATTCAACGCGATTGCCCCTGATGCCCAGCGCCAAATTATCGGTCGTCTCTGCCCTGCTCCTGGCCGCCGCTGCATTGCTGGCCGGCTGCTCCACCAAACCGGTCGATCCGACCGCCAAGATGACGCCGGAACAGATCCACGAGATGGCCCGCGAGGAGATCTTCAATCTCCAGTACGCCAAGGGCATCGAACTGCTGGAAAAACTCGAAGGCCGCGCCGCCGGCACGCCGCTGGCGCAGCAGGCCCAGCTCGAAAAGGCCCACGCTCACTACAAGAACGAGGAACCGGCCCAGGCCGTGGCCACGCTGGACCGTTTCATCCGCCTGCACCCGGCCAGCCCCGCCATCGACTACGCGCTTTACCTCAAGGGCATGGTCAGTTTCAACGAGGACCTGGGCCTGTTCTCCCGCATCACGCAGCAGGATCTTTCCGAACGCGACCAGCAGGCAGCCAAGGAATCCTTCGCCGCCTTCAAGGAACTGGTCACGCGTTTCCCCCATTCCCGCTACGCCGCCGATGCGAGTGCGCGCATGACCTATATCGTCAACTCGCTGGCCAAGTACGAGGTCCACGTCGCGCGTTATTACTACAGCCGCGGCGCCTACCTGGCGACCATCAACCGCGCCCAGCAGGCCATCGCCGACTACCGCGACGCCCCCGCACTGGAAGAAGCCCTCTACCTCATGGTGCAGTCCTACGACGCCCTGCAGATGCCCCAGCTGCGCGACGACGCGCGCCGTGTGCTGCAGTCCAACTACCCGCAGAGCCGCTACATCGGCGGCAGCGGTGGCGACACCACCACGGTCAGACAGGGTCCGTGGTGGAAGCTGTGGTGAGTTCCAGCAGCCGCTGATCCAGCTCGGCCTCGCTGGCCAGGCGCCGCATCGGCGGCAGTGCCGCCATCAGGCGGCGGCCGTAGCCCATGCTGGCCAGGCGCGTGTCGCAGATCACCAGCACGCCCTGGTCCGAGACCCGCCGGATCAGCCGCCCCGCCCCCTGTTTGAGCGCCACCGCCGCCTCGGGCACGTGGTAATCGTTGAAAGGGCTGCGCCCGGCCGCTTCGAGCCGGCGGCTGCGCGCCTGCACCAGCGGGTCCCCCGGCGGCGGAAAGGGCAGCTTGTCGATCACCACCAGCTGCAGCGCCTCGCCGGGGATGTCCACCCCCTCCCAGAAGGAGGCCGAGGCCACCAGCACACAACCGGGCTGGCCGGGCAGCACCCCCTCGCGGAAACGCTCCAGCAGCTCGCGCTTGGGCAACTGCCCCTGGCTCAGCACCTGCAGCCCGCAATCCGGCGGCAGCAGCTGCGGCAGGCGTTCGCTGATGGTGCGCAGGGCCCGCAGCGTGGTGGTCAGCACCAGGGTGCGCCCGCCCAGCACCGGCGACAGGCGCGCCACCAGGGCGGCCACCTCCTCGCTGTGTCGTGCATCGTTGGGCTTGGACAGCTGGCGCGGCACGTAGACGGCGGCCTGGCGCGCGTAGTCGAAAGGGCTGTCCACTCTTAACACGCGGGCCTCACCCAGGCCGCAGGGCTCGGTGAACCAGCTCAGGCGCTCGTCGTCGCCCAGCGTGGCTGAGGTGAAGATCCAGCTGCGGGAGGCGGCCTCGCCCTCGCGCGGCGCCAGCAGCCGGGTCTGCACCGCCTCGGCGATGTCCAGCGGCGACTCCACCAGGCGCAGCTGCTGGCTCACCTCCAGCCAGCGCACCGCCTCGGGCGCGCGTTCGGCCTGGAAGAATTCCGCCAGCGCCGCCAGCGCCCGGGCGCGCTCGGCCAGGCGCATGAAATCAGGCCCCAGTTCGTCCATGTGCTCCAGCGCGGCGCGGGCCTCGCCGCAGGCGCGCTGCAGCGCCGCCAGGGCCAGGCCCCAGGCGTCGGCGGCTATGCGTTCGGGCGCGGCGCCGTCCCAGGCGTGGCGGCTGCCGCCGGCCGGCGCCCGACCGGCACACAGGCGCAGGTCGCGCGCGGCGCGCTCCACCTCGGCGGTCAGCTGCTGCCAGTCGGCCAGGCCGCGCGCCTGCTGCAGGCCGCAGGCCAGCAGGTCGCGGCAGAAGTCCAGCACCTGCGCGGTGGAGAGCTGGCGGCCCAGGAACTGCACGCCGGTCTCGTTGAGCGTGTGCGCCTCATCGAAGATCACGGTGCGCACGCTGGGCAGCAGCTCGGCCATGCCCGACTCGCGCACGGCCAGGTCGGCGAAGAAGAGATGGTGGTTGATGACCACCACATCGGCCGCCAGTGCCTCGCGCCGCGCCAGGTTCACGTGGCAGTCGCGGTAACGCGGGCAGTTGCTGCCCAGGCAGTTGTCGCGCGTGGAGGTCACCAGCGGGATCACGGGCGAGCGCTCGTCCAGGCCCGGCAGCTCGGACAGGTCGCCGCTGCGGGTCTGCTGGGCCCAGCGCTCCACCCGGGCCAGGGCGTAGGCAGCCTGCGGCGCGGCCATGGCGCCTTCCTGGCGGGCCAGCTCCATGCGGTGCAGGCAGAGGTAACTCGCGCGCCCCTTGAGCAGGGCCATGCGCAGGGGCAGGCCCAGCGCCTCGATCAGGCGCGGCAGGTCGCGGGCGTAGAGCTGGTCCTGCAGGGTCTTGGTGGCGGTGGACAGCAGCACGCGTTCGCCGCTAAGCAGGGCCGGCACCAGGTAGGCGTAGGTCTTGCCCACGCCGGTGCCGGCCTCGGCCACCAACACGCTGCGCTGCTCGATGGCCTCGGCCACGGCCAGCGCCATGTCGGTCTGCCCGCTGCGCGGATGGAATTCGTCGACGGTGCGCGCCAGCACGCCGTCGGGCGCGAAAGCCGCGCGCACGGCTTCAAGCAGGTTCATCGGGCGTGAGTTCGTGTGCGAGGCGGGCGATCTCGTCTCGCAGGACCAGCCGGCGCTTCTTGAGCCGGCGGATCATCAGCTCGTCGATCACGACCTCGTGGCCCAGGCGGTCGATCAGGGCGTCGAGGTCGGCATGCTCGATGCGCAGCTCGATCAGCCGGCGCTGCGGCGAATGCAGGTTGGAATCCAAAAATCAGGCCCGGTGGGAAAACAGCCAAAGCGGGAATACTTGTCAGCTATGCTTTCAGGAATGGTTTGATAATACGACTTTCATCCAGCCTTCACGGGCCGGATCCAGGGGACACAGTGGAAACAGAAGCATGAGCAAAGGCTACCGACTCACCGCGGCCACCGGCATCCACAAGGGCGATCGCGAATACCAGCAGGACCAGGTGGCCGTGTTCACCCATCCGCGCCACATCGGCTGCATGCTGGCCGTGGTGGCCGACGGCATGGGCGGGCGCAGCGGCGGGCGCAAGGCCTCCGACCAGGTCATGCTCACCGCCAAGCAGCTGTTCGAGCGCTACGCCCCCGAGACCGACGATGCCTCGGCCATGCTGTCCCAGTTGGTGCAGGAGGCGCACATCGTCATCAAGCTGACCGCCATCTCGGCCGAGCAGGAACCGCACAGCACCCTGGCCGCCTTCCTGATCAACCCGGGCGGCGACTGCCACTGGATCCATGCCGGCGATTCGCGCATCTACCACTTCCACGCCAACCAGATGGTGCGTCGCACGCTGGACCACTCCTATGTGCAGACCCTGGTCAACCGCGGGGAACTGACCGAAGAGGAAGCCGCCGTGCACCCGCAGTCCAACATCCTGATGGGCTGCCTGGGCACCGAGAGCGACCCGCCGCAGGAGACCCACTTCATCCCGCAACTGCGCCCGGGCGACACGCTCATGGCCTGCAGCGACGGCGTCTGGCACTACTTCAGCAATGATGAACTGGGTTCGGTGCTCTCCAGCCTGTCGGCACGCGAGGCCTCCGAGTTCCTGATCGAGAAGGCGCGCACCCGCGCCAATGGCGGCGGCGACAACCTCTCGCTGGTCATCGTCAAGCTCGAAGCACTGAGCGACAAGCGCTGATAGCGCCTCGAACTGTGTGAATAAATCGTCGCGAGCGAGTCGAGGGCAAGGCGTGCGGAGCGCAGCGACCGAGACATATCAAGACGATAGGCGAGAGAGCGAGCACCGCGCAACGCCGCCATCGGCCCGCGCAGTAGATTTATTCGCACATTTTCAGGGCGGCACCGGCAGGGGCCGGCTCGTCCGTGGCACCTGTCCCGGCTGGGCGCGTTCACGCTGCAGGCGACGGTCTTCGGCTTCCTTCTGCCTGGCCTCGTAGGCCTTCTGCAGCCGGGCACGCTCCGCAGCACTGACGGGTGCCGAAGCCGCTCCTGCCGGCGCCGAGGCAGACGCCGCCGGCACCGGTGCACCCTGCGCCGTCGCCTGCTTCTGCCGGGCGCGCGCCTGCCGCGCCTCGTATTCCTTGCGCGCCGTTTCACGCTGCTCGACCGCCTCCTCGCTGGCGCGCTGGGCGGCACGCTCCTCGGTGCGGCGCAACTGCTCGGCCGCCGCGGCGGCGCGGCGCTCGTCGTTGAGGATGATCTCCTGCCGGCGCAGCTCCTCCAGGGTCACGCGGCGGCGCTTGCGCACCTCGCGCAGGCAGTCGTTGACCGCGAAACGCTGGTAACAGTCGGCCTCCTCCTCGCCATAACGCGCCAGGGCCTGGCTGCGCTCGGCGTCGATGCGGGCGCGCTCGCGCAGCTGGACCTCGGGGTCATAGGAAGCGGGCTGCTGGGCCCAGGCCGGCCCCAGGACAAGCAGGCCGGTCAGCAGGATCAGGAAACGTTTCATGTCAGGCGGGTATCGACCACGCGGCGTTCCTGCTCCAGGAACTCGCGCGACTGCATTTCATTGAGTCGTGACACTGTACGCGGAAATTCGTGCACCAGGGGCCCGTCGGTGTAGAGCTCCTCGGGCGGCACGGCGGCCGACATGATGAGCTTGACGCGCCGGTCGTACAGCACGTCCACCAGCCAGGTGAAACGCCGCGCCTCGGACGCCATGCGCACCGGCATGTGCGGCACATCGCTGAGGAAGACGGTGTGGAACTGGGTGGCGATTTCCAGGTAGTCGTTCTGCGAACGCGGGCCACCGCAGAGCGTGCGGAAATCGAACCACACCACACCACCGGCCTTGCGCCGGGCATGGATCTGGCGCGATTCGATATGCAGCACCGGGTCCTCGTCGCGCGCCTCGGCCAGGCGATCGAAAGCCTGCGCCATGGCGGCATCGGCCTCAGGCCCGAGCGGCGTGTGGTAGGTCCGCACCTGCTCCATGGTGCGCCGGCGATAGTCGGTGCCGTTGTCCACGTTCACCACTTCCATGGTCTGGTTCAGCAGGGCGATGGCGGGCAGGATGCGGTCGCGGTGCAGACCGTTGGGGTAAAGATCGTCGGGCTTGAAATTGGAGGTCGCCACCAGGCCCACGCCGTTCCTGAACAGCGCCGCCAGCAGGCGGTGCAGGATCATGGCATCGGTGATGTCGGCAACGTGGAACTCGTCGAAGCAGATCAGCTTGTACTTGTCGGCCATGCGTTCGGCCAGCGCGTCCAGCGGATTGACCGTGCCCTGCAGCTCGGCCAGTTCGCGGTGCACCTCGCGCATGAACTCGTGGAAGTGCAGGCGCGTCTTGCGCACCAGGGGCACGGCGTTGAAGAAGCAGTCCATCAGGAAGCTCTTGCCCCGCCCCACCCCGCCATACAGGTACACGCCTTTGGGGATGTCGGGGTGGTTGATCAGCTTCTTCAGCGCATTGGCGCGCTTCTCCTTGTAGCGGAACCACTCCGCTGCGCAGCGCTCCAGCGAATGGACGGCGTGCAGCTGCGCGGGGTCACTCGCGTAACCCCGCGTTTTGAGCTCCGCCTCGTAGGCCTCGAGTACCGATGCCAAGCCGTGGTACCCGTGCGCGTCAGAAGTTCAGCGTGCGCTTGTCCACCGCCAGCGCGGCTTCCTTGGTCGCCTCGCTGAGCGACGGGTGCGCGTGGCAGATGCGCGCGATGTCCTCGGCGCTGGCCTTGAACTCCATGGCCACCACGGCCTCGGAGATCAGCTCGCTGGCCATGGGGCCGACAATGTGCACACCCAGGATCTCGTCGGTCTTGGCGTCGGCCAGGAACTTCACCATGCCGGTCGTGTCGCCCAGCGCGCGCGCGCGGCCGTTGGCCAGGAAGGGGAAGGTGCCGGCCTTGTAGGCCACGCCGTCCGCCTTGAGCTGCTGCTCGGTACGGCCGACCCAGGCAATCTCGGGGCTGGTGTAGATGACCCAGGGGATGGTGTTGAAGTTCACATGCCCGTGCTGGCCGGCAATGCGCTCGGCCACGGCCACGCCCTCTTCTTCCGCCTTGTGCGCCAGCATGGGGCCGCGCACCACGTCACCCACGGCCCACACGCCCGGCAGGCTAGTCTTGCAGTCGCCGTCGACCACGATGGCGCCGCGCTCGTCCAATTTCAAGCCGATGGTCTCGGCCCCGAGGCCGATCGTATTCGGCACACGGCCGATCGAGACGATCAGCTTGTCCACGTCCAGCGTCTGGGCCTCGCCCTTGGCATTGGTGTAGGCGATGCTCACACCCTTCTTGCTATTCTTGATCTCGCCAACCTTCACGCCCAGCTCGATTTTCAGGCCCTGCTTGTCGAAGGCCTTCTTGGCCTCCTTGGCAATCTGCTCGTCCACCGCGCCCAGGAAGGTCGGCAGACCTTCGAGGATGGTGACCTCGGCACCGAGGCGGCGCCAGACCGAACCCATCTCCAGGCCGATCACGCCCGAGCCGATCAGGCCCAGCTTCTTCGGGGTGGCGCCCAGGCGCAGCGCGCCGTCGTTGGACAGGACGTTGACCTCGTCGAAGGGCGTGCCCGGCAGGGCCCGGGCGTTGGAGCCGGTCGCCACGATGACCTGCTTGGCCACCAGGGTCTCTTCGGCCGCACCCGCCACCTTGATCTCGTAACCGCCCTCCACCGCTTTCACGAAGGAGCCTCGGCCATGGAAGAAGGACACCTTGTTCTTCTTGAACAGGTAGAGGATGCCGTCGTTGTTCTGCTTCACCACCGTGTCCTTGCGGCCGATCATCCTGGCCACGTCGATCTTGACGTCGCTGGCCGTGATGCCGTGCTCGGCAAAGTGCTTGTTGGCGTGCTCGAAATGCTCGGACGACTGCAGCAAGGCCTTGGACGGGATGCAGCCCACGTTCGTGCAGGTGCCGCCGGGGGCCGGGCCACCCTTCTCGTTCTTCCATTCGTCGATGCAGGCCACGTTCATGCCCAGCTGGGCTGCACGGATGGCGGCGATGTAGCCGCCGGGGCCGCCGCCAATGACGACCACGTCGAATTGTTTGCTCATGTATTTACTCCTGCGCGCACAAGCATCAGTGCGCAAGCTTGAGGGTGACCACCCCGCCGACGATCAGCGCCACGCCCAGGAACCTGGCCAGCGTGGCGGCATCGCCGAAGAACATCACCCCGATCAAAAAAGTACCGGCGCCGCCGATCCCGGTCCACACCGCATAGGCGGTGCCGATCGGGATCTCGCGCTGCGCCATCCACAGCAGCCAGCCGCTGATGCCCATCGAAACGATGGCACCCACGATACCGCTCACACGGTATTCGGCCTGCTGAGACAGCTTGAAGCCCAGGGGCCAGCCGATCTCGAACAGGCCTGCCAGCAGCAGGTAGACCCAGGCCATTCGATCAGATGTCGAACAGCAGACGGGCCGGGTCTTCCAGCGCTTCCTTCATGGCCACCAGGCCCAGCACGGCCTCGCGGCCGTCGATGATGCGGTGGTCGTAGCTCATGGCCAGGTAGTTGATCGGGCGGATCACGATCTGCCCGTTCTCCACCACCGCGCGGTCCTTGGTGGCATGCACGCCCAGGATGGCCGACTGCGGCGGGTTGATGATGGGGGTGGACAGCATGGAGCCGAACACACCGCCGTTGGAAATCGAGAAGGTGCCGCCGGTCATCTCTTCGATGCCCAGCTTGCCGTCACGCGCCTTGGCGCCGTACTCGGCGATCTTCTTCTCGATGTCGGCAAAGCTCATCTGGTCGGCGTTGCGCAGGATGGGCACCACCAGGCCGCGCGGCGAACCCACAGCGATGCCGATGTCGAAGTAGCCGTGGTAGACGATGTCGTTGCCGTCCACCGAGGCGTTGAGCACCGGGTACTTCTTCAGGGCGTGCACGGCGGCCTTGACGAAGAAGGACATGAAGCCGATCTTGACGCCGTGTTCCTTCTCGAACTTCTCCTGGAAGCGCTTGCGCATCTCCATCACCGGGGCCATGTTGACCTCGTTGAAGGTGGTCAGGATGGCGTTGGTGGACTGCGACTGCAGCAGGCGCTCGGCCACGCGGGCGCGCAGGCGCGTCATGGGCACGCGCTGCTCGGGGCGCTCGCCGAGGTTCTGCGGACGCGGGGCCGCCACCTGCGGCAGGGCCGTGGCCGGCGCACCGGTGGGGATGGCAGCGGGCTTGGCGCCGCCACCGGCCACAGCGGCCAGCACGTCACCCTTGGTCACGCGGCCGTCCTTGCCCGTGCCGGGCACGGAGCCGGCGGCAAGTGCGTTGTCGGCCATCAGCTTGGCGGCAGCAGGCATGGCCACGCCGGCCTTGGAGGCGGAGACCGCGGCCGTCGCCACAGCAGGCGCTGCGGCCGCAGCGGCGGCGGGCGCGGCAGCTGCAGCAGGTGCCGCGGCACCGGCCTTGCCTTCGGTGTCGATGCGGGCGATGACCTGGCCGGCCACCACGGTGCCGCCATCGGCCACCAGGATCTCGGCCAGCACGCCGCCGGACGGGGCCGGCACTTCCAGCACCACCTTGTCGGTCTCGATGTCGATCAGGATCTCGTCGGCGGCCACTGCCTCGCCGGCCTTTTTCTTCCATTGCAGCATGGTGGCTTCCGCCACCGATTCGGACAGCTGCGGGACCTTGACTTCTACGATAGCCATTTGAATTCTTTCCGTATCTTTTTGAGTGTTGCGGGGCGCGCCTTCAGCGGCGCCCCGCATTTCTTGAAAAAACGATCTGCCCTTATTTGGTCAGCACGAAGCCCTTGAGCTTGGCGAAGGCCGCTTCCACCAGGGCCTTCTGCTGCTCCTGGTGCAGGTGGGCATAACCCACCGCCGGCGAGGCCGAGGCCGCGCGGCCGGCATAACCCAGCTTCTGGCCTTCGAGCATGTTCTCGTGGATGTTGTGCTGGATGAAGAACCAGGCGCCCTGGTTCTGCGGCTCGTCCTGGCACCACACGATGTCGGTGGCGTTCGGGTACTTCTTGAGCTCGGCAGCGAAGACCTTGTGCGGGAAGGGATAGAGCTGCTCGACGCGGATGATGGCCACGTCGTCCAGGCCCTTCTCCTCGCGCTTCTTGACCAGGTCGTAATAGACCTTGCCGGAACAGGCGACCACGCGCTTGACCTTCTCGGCCTTGATGTCCTTCTGCTCGGGGATCACCGTCTGGAAGCCGCCCTTGGTGAACTCGGACACCGGCGAGGTGGCGTCCTTGTTGCGCAGCAGGGACTTCGGGGTGAAGATGATCAGCGGCTTGCGCAGGCCGCGGATCATCTGGCGGCGCAGCACGTGGAAGATCTGGCTGGCCGTGGTCGGCTGCACGATCTGCATGTTGGTGTCGGCGGCCAGCTGCATGAAACGCTCCACGCGCGCCGAGCTGTGCTCGGGGCCCTGGCCTTCGTAGCCGTGCGGCAGCATCAGCGTGATGCCGTTGACACGGCCCCACTTCACCTCGCCCGAGGCGATGAACTGGTCGATCACCACCTGGGCGCCGTTGGCGAAGTCGCCGAACTGCGCTTCCCAGACCACCAGGGTGTTGGGGTCGTTGGAGGCGTAGCCGTAGTCAAAGGCCAGCACCGCCTCTTCCGACAGGATGGAGTCGATCACGACAAACGGGGCCTGGCCCTCGCCCACGTTCTGCAGCGGCACATAGGTGCCCACGTCCCACTTCTCGCGGTTCTGGTCGTGGATGACGGCGTGGCGGTGGGTGAAGGTGCCGCGGCCCGAATCCTCGCCCGACAGGCGCACCGGGTAGCCGCTGGCGACCAGGGAGGCGAAGGCCATGTGCTCGCCCATGCCCCAGTCCACCGGAATCTCGCCGCGGCCCATGGCGGCGCGGTCGTCGTAGACCTTCTTCACCAGCTGGTGCGGCGCCACCGTCGGGGGGATGGTGGTGATCTTCTCGGCCAGGCGCTTCCACTCGGTCAGCGGAATGGCGGTCTCGGCGGCGTCGGTCCACTTCTTGCCCAGGTAGGGCGACCAGTCCACCGCGAACTTGCTCTTGAAGTTGGTCAGCACCGGGTCCACCGTGTGGCGGCCGGCGTCCATGGCGGCGCGGTAGGCCTTGACCATCTCGTCCGGGCCCTCGGCCGTCAGCACGCCCTGCGTGATGAGCTTGTCACCGTAGAGCTTGCGCGTGCCGGGGTGGGCGCTGATCTTCTTGTACATCAGCGGCTGAGTCAGGCTGGGGGTGTCCTGCTCGTTGTGGCCCAACTTGCGGAAGCAGGTGATGTCCACCACCACGTCCTGGGCGAACTCCATGCGGTATTCCAGCGCCAGCTGGGTGGCCAGCACCACGGCCTCGGGGTCGTCGCCGTTGACGTGCAGCACCGGCGCCTCGACCATCTTGACGATGTCGGTGCAATACACGGTGGAGCGCATGTCACGCGGGTCGGAGGTGGTGAAACCGATCTGGTTGTTGATGATGATGTGCACCGTGCCGCCCGTGGTGTAACCACGGGTCTGGGCCAGCGCCAGGGTTTCCTGGTTCACGCCCTGGCCGCCGAAGGCGGCATCACCGTGCACCAGCACCGGCAGCACCTGCTTGCCCTGCGGGTCGCCGCGGCGGTCCATGCGGGCGCGCACCGAGCCCTCCACCACCGGGTTCACGATTTCCAGGTGCGAGGGGTTGAAAGCCAGGCTCAGGTGCACCGGGCCACCCGCGGTGGACACGTCGGAGCTGAAACCCTGGTGGTATTTCACGTCACCGGCCGGCAGGTCTTCCGGCGCGGTGTGGTCGAACTCGGCGAACAGGTCCGCCGGCATCTTGCCCATGGAGTTCACCAGCACGTTCAGGCGGCCGCGGTGGGCCATACCGATCACGATCTCCTGCACGCCCTTGCTGCCAGCCTGCTGGATCAGCTCGTCCATGGCGGCAATGAAGCTCTCGCCGCCTTCGAGCGAGAAACGCTTCTGGCCGACGTACTTGGTGTGCAGGTAACGCTCCAGACCCTCGGCCGCGGTCAGGCGGTCCAGGATCTGCTTTTTCTTTTCAGCGCCGTAGTTCGGCTTGCTGCGGATGCTCTCCAGCTTCTGCTGCCACCAGCGCTTCTCGGTCTGGTCGGTGGTGTGCATGAACTCGGCACCCAGGGTGCCGCAGTAGGTCTCGCGCAGCGCGTTGAGCAGCTCGCGCAGAGACATGCTGTCCTTGCCGAAGAAGGTGTTGCTGGTGTTGAACACCGTTTCCTGGTCGGCATCGCTGAAACCGTAGAAGGACGGCTCCAGCTCGGGAATGGCGGGGCGCTCGGTGCGCTTGAGCGGGTCCAGGTCGGCCCAGCGCTGGCCCACGTTGCGGTAGGCGGCAATCAGCTGCTGGGTGGCCACGCGCTTGCGACCCATCTCGGAGTCGGCGCCGGTGGCCATGACCACCTGGGTCACGCCCTGCTTGGCACGCTCGGCAAAGGCGTTGACGACCGGCAGGTGGGGAATGTCCTTGGCGTTCGTGCCGTCAACGGCAGGCACGTGCTGCAGGGCGTCGAAATAATCGCGCCAGTTGTCGGGAACGCTGCCGGGGTTGGCGAGGTAGTTCTCGTACATCTCTTCGACGTACGGAGCATTGCCCCCGAACAGATAGGTGTTGTCGCTGTACGTCTGATAGACGGACGCGGTCTTGGAACCCTGAGATTGGGATTCGCTCATATTGCGCTGACCTCCGTTTCCCTGAAGGAAACTTTGAACTGGTTGGAAAAACCTTCCGCGACACGGCTAGACCGGTTGGCGGATGCGACTGTGGCAGGAAGGAGCCTTAGTACGGAGGCGATTGTGCCACCGAATCCCCGGCGGCGCCATGCAACTTATGATTCCAAGCGTTTTTTCTTATGGTTTCGCCACGGCCCCCACCAGCTCGCGCACCTGCTGCAGCGCTGCCGGGTCGTCCATGGTGGTCAGGTCACCCGGGTCGCGGCCCTCGGCCACGGCCTGCAGCGCGCGGCGCAGCAGCTTGCCGCTGCGCGTCTTGGGCAGCAGGTTCACGAAGAACACGCGCGAAGGCCGCGCCACCGCGCCCAGCTGGCTGTCCACCAGCTTCATCACCTCGCCCTCCAGCTTCAGGCGCGCCGCATCGCCGGTCAGCCCGCTGGCGTCCTTGGCTACGGCAAAGGCCATGGCCACCTGGCCCTTGAGCTGGTCGGCCACGCCCACCACGGCCACCTCGGCCACATTGGGGTGGCCGGAGATGCATTCCTCGATCTCGCGCGTGCCCAGGCGGTGGCCGGCCACGTTGATCACGTCGTCGGTGCGGCCCAGGATGAAGAAATAACCGTCCTTGTCGCGGATGCCCCAGTCAAAGGTGCTGTAGACCAGCTTGCCCGGGATGCTCTTCCAGTAGGTGTTGACGAAACGCGCGTCGTCGCGCCACACGGTCTGCATGCAGCCCGGCGGCAGCGGGCCTTCGATGGCCACCACGCCCTTCTGGTCGGGCCCGGTCAACTCCTCGCCCGTGCTCTCGCTGATCAGCTTGACGTCGTAGCCGTACATGGGCACACCCGGGCTGCCGAACTTGCTGGGCGCCTTTTCCACGCCGTTGGCAATGGTCAGGATGGGCCAGCCGGTCTCGGTCTGCCAGTAGTTGTCGATGATGGGCACACCCAGGCCCTGGCTGATCCACTGCGCCGTGGGCTCGTCCAGCGGCTCGCCCGCCAGGTACAGGGCCTTGAGGCTGGAGAGGTCGTACTTCTTGAGGAAGGCCGGGTCCTGCTTCTTGAGCACACGCACCGCCGTGGGTGCCGAGAACATGCGCGAGACCTTGTACTTCTCCACCAGCTGCCACCAGATGCCGGCGTCCGGCCGGATGGGCAGGCCCTCGTACATGATGGTGGCCATGCCGGCGATCAGCGGGCCGTAGACGATGTAGCTGTGCCCCACCACCCAGCCGATGTCGCTGGTGGAGAAATAGGTCTCGCCCGGCTTGCCCTCGAAGATGTACTTCATGCTGGCCGCCAGCGCCACGGCATAACCGCCGGTGTCGCGCTGCACGCCCTTCGGCTTGCCGGTGGTGCCACTGGTGTAGAGCGTGTAGCTGATATGGGTGGCGTCCACCCACTCGCAAGGCACCTTGGTGTCCAGGTGTTTTTCGCGCAGCGGGCCCCACAGGTGGTCGCGCCCGGCCGTCAGCTCCATGGGCGGCAGCCCGCGGTCCACCAGCAGCACGGCAGCGGGTTTGTGTTTGGACAGGCGGATGGCCTCGTCCAGCAGCGGCTTGTAGGCCACCACCTTGCCGCCACGCGAGCCCGCGTCGGCGCTGACCACCACCTTGGGCTCGGCGTCCTCGATACGCGAGGCCAGCGAACCCGAGGCAAAACCGCCGAACACCACCGAGTGGATGGCGCCTATGCGCGCGCAGGCCAGCATGGCAAAAGCTGCCTCGGCAATCATGGGCATGTAGATCAGCACACGGTCGCCCTTTTGCACACCCAGTTCGCGCAGGCTGGCCGCCATGCGCTGCACCTCGGCGTGCAGTTCGCGGAAGCTGTAGGTCTTTTCCTGCCCGGTCTCGGTGCTGACGTAGATCAGCGCGGCTTGGTCACCGCGCTCTTTCAGGTGCCGGTCCACCGCGTTGTGGCAGAGGTTGGTCTGGCCGCCCACGTACCAGCGCGCAAACGGCGGGTTGCTGTAGTCGCAAATCTGCTGGGGGGCCTTCTGCCAGTCGATCAACTGGGCCTGTTCGGCCCAGAAGGCCTCGCGGTCGGTGATGGAACGGCGGTGAAACTCGGCGTAACGACTCATCCAGGCTCTCCTCGGTTTATCTGTCTTGGAACTGAATTCATAATTATGAGCATCGATCTTGCTGCAAACTGACGCTCGGCGGCCATCCCGGGGCCGCAAAATGAACTAAATCAAGCCTTTCAAGGCTTGCGCCTGGCCGGCCGGCGCCAGGGCCGCGGCGGCCAGCGCCGCCACAGCCACAGCACACCCAGGCCGAACAAGGTGTAGACCAGCCCGAAGACCCAGGGCGGCGCGTCGTAATACAGCAGGCGCTGCACCCAGTGTTCGATGAAGCTTTTCTCGTAGCCCGCGTTGCGCGCCTGCCGCCGCAACCAGATCTCCAGCACCGTCAGCGGGCAATGCGCGCCCAGCCAGGTCTGCAGCACCACGAAGCTGATGGCCCCCAGATGTGCCCAGCGCAGCAGCGGCGCGCGTACCCAGGCCCAGCCCGCCGGCCCGCCCAGCAGCACCACCAGCGCCCCGCCCAGCACGAAGGCCACCACCGCGGCATGCAGGGCGAGCACCGCATCGGCCAGCAAGCGCCAGAGCTGCAGGGTGTCCATGATGGCCGCATATTACGGGGCGCAGGCGGTGCGGCCCACTGCCGGTTTCCCCTACACTCGCTGGCATGCTGCACAGCCCCATCAAACACTGCAAGAACTGCGGCGTGGCCGTGGTCTACCGCATCCCCGACGACGGCGACACCCGCGAACGCGCCGTCTGCCCATCCTGCAGCACCATCCACTACGAAAACCCGCTGAACGTGGTGGGCACCGTACCCTACTGGGGCGACAAGGTGCTGCTGTGCAAACGCAATATCGAGCCGCGCAAGGGCAAGTGGACGCTGCCGGCCGGTTTCCTGGAGCTGGGTGAAAGCACGGCCCAGGGCGCGGCCCGCGAAACCGACGAGGAAGCCGGCGCCCAGATCGAGCTGGAAGGCCTGTTCACCATCATCAGCGTGGCGCGCGTGGGCCAGGTGCACCTGTTCTATCGCGCCAAACTGCTGAGCGACCAGTTCGCCCCCGGCACCGAAACCATGGAAGCCCAGCTCTACGCCGAGCACGAGATCCCCTGGGACGAAATCGCCTTTCGCACCGTCAAGGAAACACTGGAGCGCTACTTCGCCGACCGCAAGGCCGGCCGCTACCAGGTGCACGACGTCGACCTGGTCTGAGCGGCCCCCGACATATACCCTTACATCTCCCCGCTTTTCCCGCTTTCAGAAGGCCGGAATTGGGGGTACATTCGTCCTGAGCATGCGCAAAGTGTGAACTACTTCACACACCCCACGACAACACGACGGCAGAGACATGAAACGGCAAGAGCATTTTTGGAACGTCGACCTACGGGAAGTCTTCAGGGAATGGCTCTCCCAGCTCTGGACTTTTTTCCTGACTTTGCTGACTTTCATCGGCATCGGCCTGCCCGTGCTCATCTCGATCTTCGTGCTGTGGTATCTTGCTGGCTTCCCCCGTATTTCCTGGTAAACCCTGAGGCGGTGGCGCCCTGACACTTGCACGGCGGCCCGCCCGTTCCCCGTGTAAGAGCCACCCCAAGTGAAAAACGAGTCCGCCTACCTGCAAGCCACGCAGGACCTGCCCGCCGGCGAGGCCGAAACGCCGGCCGCCGCCGACCCCACCATCGTGCTCCTGCCCCTGTACCGTGCCGGCACGCGCGTGAGCTACCAGGGCCGCGACTACACCGTGGGCCACGTGGTCATCAACCGCAGCGAGCTGCAGGTCTACCTACAGGAACTGGGCAGTTCGGTGCCCGCTGAAAAAGTGCAACTCGCCCCCACCCGCCTGGTGCTGCAGCGCAGCTGAGCGCGCACGGCTCCGCTGCCTCGCTGGCGGCGGTCTGGCGGCTGAAATCTGCGTTTGGGATTGGTCAGCCCGGAGGGGATCGAACCCCCGACCCACAGCTTAGAAGGCTGTTGCTCTATCCAACTGAGCTACGGGCTGACGAGAAGAAATGTGGGTGGCGGATCATACCGCCCTGGCGCACCCTGCTGCTGTTGCCAGCCCTCTGAGTCGCTGGGCTGGCCGTCCCAACTTGAAGTCGCAGTTTGCGATATCAAGTTGGTGAACCCCTCCAGGCTCAACTGAGGCAACTTGAGGTCACATTTTGTGACCTCAAACGCCAAGAGCCAAATTGGCGCTTAATGCACCCATCAGGAGTGACGCCATGCCCGCCCACGCCACCGGCTCTCCCCCCACCAAACGCCCCACCGCCAAGCGCAAGGCAAGTCAGGCAAATACCCTGCTCGCCCACTTCATGGCCGTGGAAGAGAACGGCAGCCTGGCCCAGCGCGTGCGCGAGGTGGTGGCCGGCAACCGCAGCAAGGCCGCCGCCTGAGTTGACTCAGCCCTGCAACCTTGCCGCCTGCATCAAAGCGGGCTGTAGATGCTGGCGCAGCCGCACCAGTACCTCCGGCAAGGGCACCGGCGCAAGGTCGTTCTTCTTCAGGAAAGCCTGCCAGTGGGTCCGGCGCGTGTCGTCTTCCGCGAACGCATCCGTCAGGCCCAGCGGCAAGGTCGATGGAACCGGCATGCCGCGCCGCGCAAAGGTGGCGGCAATCGCCTGGGCCAGGGTTTCCAGTTCCAGGGACTCGCGTTCGAAGATGACCATCAAATCCAGATAGTCCTTCATGCGGGTATTGGCCATGCCCAACAGTGCAATGGCGTGCAACTTCTCGGCCACCACGGTATGGACCGGATAGGCACGCAGTTGCGGCGCCGGAAAGTCTGGCAACAGCACCGGATACTTCACCGCCACCGGGCCGGGAACGACCGCATCGCCAAAACCGATGTCCACCTGAGCCCGCAAACGTGCGCCCGCGAGTTCGGCGTTGATGAAGATGCGGGCACCGGGGTAACCTGCCTCCTTGCGGATGTCCTCGGCGCTGACGCTGGACGGGTCAAACACCACACCGTCCGCCACCGCAATGGCCGCCACCTCGCGAAAGGTCTGGGCCACGGAAGGCAGATCACTGGGGCCGTACCCCAGCAAATCGACATCGCGGGTCGGCCGGTGCGGCATGTCGTACCAGACCGTGAACAGCATCGCCCCCTTGAGCAGAAAGCGCTCGGCATGGTCCGACTGCCCCAGCCGGTACAGCAGGCGCTCCAGCGTGTAGCGCAGCAGCACACCATTGAAATCTGATCTCTCGGCCTTGGCCAGGTTGAGCAGCCGCGCCCGCACCGAAGCGGCCAGATTCTTGCCATTGCCCTCGCTCATGCCAGGGCCTCCAGGTAGGGCCGCATCACCTGGGCCACACGGCAGATCCCCGCGTAGTGCCAGATCTCATCCACCGTGGCCTTGTTCTGCGCACGCGCCTCGCGCAGCGCCTCTAGCGCCACGTCCAGGCCGACCTTGTTGCGGTGCTTGAAGCAGTCGGCCACGGTCTTGGCCACGCCATACACACGCAGGGGCACCTGGTCACGCGTGTGCAGCTCGATCCCCTCGTCAAAGGCCTCGCCGGAAGACTGCACCATCTTCAGCGGCGGATAGTCCAGCCGGGGCACATGGCTGCCGCGCGGCATGGCGATCCACACCTGCCGCGGCAGCTGGGTCGTCAGCCCGTGAAACTGCAGGGCCGTGAGCAGACAGAACACCGCCTGCGGCACCCGGGCCGCCACCGTGGCCAGCGTCTCATGCGCCGAAACCTGCGCGCCCGGCAGCCGGTACAGCCCGCGCCCGACGCGCTCCAGCTGCCCGCTGGCCATCAGACGCGTCAGCACCACACGCGCCGCACCCACGTCCTCCAGATCACCGGGGCGCAGCACACCCCTGCGACGCGCCAGATCGAGAACGCGCTGCGGATGGGTATCGGCGTGAATGCTGCGGCCTGCCTTGGTTTTCATGACAGGCGCAGTATGTTCCATTTTTTCGTCAAATGCAAATTTTTGACGGGATATTGGAACAATAAAAAACCCTCTGCAAATCAACGACTTGCAGAGGGTTTGGCTGGGCTCCGTCCAACGGAGAGCCCTTCGACCAACTCAGGGCGACCGGAGCCAGGCCTCAGGCCGGCAGCAGAAACCCCGCAAAAAAATCCGCCAGCGCCTGGTGCGCGTCCAGCGGCAGCACGTGGGCCACGTACTGATCGGGGCGCACCACCACCAAACATCCCTGGTCGCGGTTGATGCCGCGCATGTCGAAGATATCGCCGAGCCCCTTGTGGTCGACGCAGAAGGCCTTTTCATGGTCTTGCAGGCCCAGTTTGCCGGTCTTGGGCTTGAGCAGCGACGGCATCTTCTCGTAGGCCAGCTGGTCGAAGGTTTGCTGGAACACGGCGCGGACGTCGATCACCGCGTCGATGTCTTCGCCCTTGCGCGTGTGCTTGACGACCGGGGAGTTCGCGTCGGTTTCCAGCCAATCCGCGAGCTGGTGGATGGCCGAGACCGCGTCGGTGCCGTCGGCCTTGCCGGCGAAGGCGTAGATGCGCCAGCGCGCATCGGCCTCGGCCACATGGCCCAGCTGCATCTGCATGGCGTCCGAGACACGCACCACGGGCGCGGAGTGGAAGCGGCGGCCGATGGTCTGGCCGGTGGCCAGCGCCTGCCAGGTCGCCGGGCCGATGAGCGCGGACGGGTCGTAGTGGACGGCCAGGCCGCCCGTGAACTCCAGGTTTTCCTTGAACTGGCGAATGATGCGCGGCTCCTCAATCCCCTCCCGCTCGGCCTGGGTGGTGGGGGCCGACATGACGCGCGCCCATTTGTGGTCCGTCTCCACCAGGCGTTTGGCCTCGGTCAGTCGCTCTTTGGAATAGCTGCGCAGAAGGCTCGCATCGGAGCGGCCCTGCAGCACGTGCACCAGCTTCCAGCCCAGATTGAAGGTGTCCTGCATCGAGACATTCATGCCCTGCCCTGCCTTGGGCGAATGGGTGTGGCAGGCGTCGCCCGCGGTGAACACGCGCGGGTTGCGGCCAGAGCCCTCGGGAGCGTCATCAAACTTGTCGCTGATGGCGTGCCCAATGTCGTAGATGGACCACCAGACGATCTCCTGCACGTCCAGGCTGTAGGGCTTGATGATGCGGTTCGCCGCAGCAATCATGTCGTGCTGCGTGAGCTTGCGCTGCGCCGCCTTCTCGTCGGGCCGCAGCTTGTCCATCTCCACATACATGCGGAACAGGTACCCCCCCTCACGCGGCAGGATCAGCAGATTGCCTTCGTTGGCGGAAGAGATCAGGCACTTCTGCCGCACGTCCGGGAAATCGGTGTTGGCCAGGATGTCCATCACGCCCCAGGCCTGGTGCGCGGCATCCCCCTTCAGCTCACCACCGATCGCCTTGCGCACGGCCGAATGCGCCCCGTCGCAACCCACCACGTAGTTGGCCCGCACGGTGCGGGTGCCCCCCCAGTTCAGGCCGCTGGCGTCTTTCAGGGTCACGGTGACGGGGTGATCGTCGGTCGTGCTGTCCACCGTCAGGCCCACGATTTCCCAGCTGTAGTCGGGCTCGAGCCGCGACGGAGAATTGCGCATGACTTCCAGGAACAGCTCGTGCAGCCGCGCCTGGTTGATCAGGATGTGCGGCATCTCCGAGCTGTCGTCGGCCACGTCTTGCACCCGGCCCGCGCGCTTGATGTGGGCGGGGTTCTTGGGGTCCGGCATCCAGAAATTGGTCTGGTTGACCCAGTAGGTCTCGCGCTTGACCTTGTCGGCAAAGCCGAAGGCCTGGAACATCTCCATGGAGCGCGTGTTGATGCCGTCGGCCTTGCCCTTGATGATGTTGCTGGGCATGCGCTCGACAATCATCGTCTCGATCTCCGGGAACTGCGCCAGCTGAGCCGCCAGGCACAGGCCCGCCGGGCCGGTGCCGGCAATCAGCACATCCACCTTTTCCGGCAGCGGCTCGTTGATGCCCCGGTTACGCCGGTTCGGCGCTGCTTGCTTGACATCGGGGTTGCCACCCCTGAAGCCATGTTTGTAGAACTGCATCGTTATCTCCAAAGACTGAAAAAAAGCACCGACGATTCGGCTGGCATGCGGCGGGCAATGCCGTCGGCTTGGCCCAAGTGCATAGGCTCGGCACTGTAGGGAGCGCGTCCGCGGACGCCGTCTAGGTAAAACTGCATGGCTGGGCTCCTCGTCTTGCTTAGATCTGGACGCCACAACTAGGGCGCCCTGCTCCGGGTCCGGCGCCAAGTTGGGGAAAGGTCAAGCCCCGGACTCAACAATAATAAGCATACTTATTATTAATCCGCTCGTCAACACCAAACTGCCAAGGCGATTGCGATCGTTGATAAAACTGGATTCTCGGACGCATTCGAGCTGACCCCGACCACCAATGCGCAGGCCTAAGGCTTTTTCGCCATGCTACTGGTGGTTGCGGACGAGCCTAAGCGCTTGCTGAGGCGCGTGGCCAACATCGCCATGGCCCCGTGCAAGTAAGACTGGACTCAAAAACCGATACGCGCTGTACCAGCGCTTTCACTGTGTATTCTTAAAGATCGGGGATAGGCGCCTATCAGCGGATCCGTAGCACAGCTACTTAGCACAAGAATCAACAATAGACTTAACGTCACTCGCCTCCATAACCTCAAGAAGCTTGGTCCCCCCCTTAAGGTTGAGGCTCTTCATGACAGCCCTGAATCTGTCGCGCTCAAAGAGTGACTTATCCCCCAAATAAGATTCATGTAACTTCTGGATTACGGCTGAGAACACTGGGACAGTTTGCGACGTTGTTGGGCGCTCGATGATGTTGGCCCGAACGTCAGATTGATGCAAAAAGGCTGTCAGGGCACTCTTCAAATCGAGCTCTTCGACGCGGTCACACAAAGCAGCCATCCACCAGAGACGAGATGCAGCATTGTCGCGCTCGATCCCACGCGTTCCTTCAGCAAAGAAGTGCTTCTTAACGTGCACCAGTGCCTCCACATCGTCTTCAGGTATCGGCCAGCGCGACCTTGTATAGTGAAGAAGATGCACGTGAGACATGTAAACCCAAAGTCGAGGATCACGCGCCACGTATGGAGGCACATGCCCAAGCACCGTATAAATTGCCTCACAACAATCAACCTCTCTTAGGTCACCATCGACGCAATAAACATCCTTAAGAGCATCCGGTTCAAAATTTGTATCGATTTCAAAGTAGTTGGCTGGATCATTCGTTAAAAAATCGAAGTCGCCAGAACGGTAACGCCCAAGGTTCGATTCAATTTCTTTTGTCAGAAAATCTACAGTCTTTGCTCGAAGCAAGCGCATCTTCTGCATTTACTGCTCCCCTTTAAAAACGTACGTTTGAAGCAGTGTCATAGGGTATTTCATTAAACGCTGGGCCAAGATATATGGCTCGGTTGCATTCAGATCCCACCCGGCGTTATGGAGTTGCCCACGCAGAACAGCTGACCATCTCTTGTCCTCGTAATCTGACGAGCTCTCTTTCAACTTCTGCAAAGCCTGGGTTACAGCGGCTGCGTAAATCGAATTCAAAAGAATAACTTGGTTGTTCTTGCTGTTTCGGGCACTATCAACGGCATCTTTCATCTGGCCGCTAACTTCGATCTGTATGTGATTCTCCTCAAACCCGACGCGCCACTCTCCCCCACTGAGTGCGTCGTTCTTAACGAGATCAAAAATTGAAGTGACCGGTTTGAATAGATCTCGATCTATGAAGAAAGACTGCGGCTCATCTTGGGCGAGAACATCGCCCGGGGAAAAATCAAATTCCGTCTTGCCAAATTCCGGGTTGATATCGGAGGACTTGAATCCGCTAATTGCAACAGTCGCAACGATATAGGTATCAACCTTGACCTCCCCCCTCAAAACTCCTGCCCCCAACTCTTGAGAGACATGGGGTTCAGCAGAGGAAATGACAGCTCTTAAATACGTATCGCGACACGAAACAATCGCCACGTACTTCGCGCGGCCGGCGACAACCTCATTGATCAGCTCATCTGAGGACGTGGCAAAAGACACTTCGACAGTGACACTCTCTTTTTCGATCACAAATTCGACTGTCGTCTGAAACTCGACATCGATGTAATCATTGCAATGTGGACGAAGCACCGGATAGGGGAAGGCCTTATTTCGATCAAACTTCATGAGCAAGCACCTTGATAGCTCCATTGAACGCTTCGGAGAGCGTGACCTCAAAGTCAATTCGCTCCTTCGGCTTGACGTCAATTGTTATCTTTCCATCCGCGACCTCTCCCAGACTGGAGGTCTTTACTGCAATGTGATAGTCGCTATCCGCGCCAACTTCAAGCAATGCCACGGATATCTTGCCCCTCGCCATGGGAGTCAAGAAAATCCGTCTCGTTGTTGGCGACTTCACAATCGCACGCACATTGTCGAATGCCGCGATCGGAGATGGCTTGCGAGCATCATCCGCACCACCAACGCCACCGGCCCCAGCGCCTTTGCCGCCAGAACCATCTCCTCCTCCACCCCCATCATTACCCCCGCCGCCTTCAGCCTCTTCACCATCGTTACCAATCGCTGACTCGGCCTCTTCTCCTTGGATGGCCTCTTTTTTTGGAACAATTCGTTTTGCCCGAATAATGATCTTGCCAGACGGATCTACTTCTGCTGTGCCCTTGCCTCCACCTTCGCCCTCCTCGTCAGCGAAGTACTCCTTTAACTCATCAAGCGATGTTGTCTCCGTAACGGGATTTTTCGCATGGCGTTTCAGCATATTTCGAATCCATGCTGCGAGCTTGTTCAGCGCCATGCCACCTTTGTTTTGCTCGTCCTTTGTCGCCAATCTCTCTGGCTCGAAATCGTCATGACGTGGCGGCTCCATAGACCGCAACAATTCAATTCCCTTTTTATTCTTGCACTCGACAACTGCAATGAATTCCTTGAAGTCCGAGAAATTTTTCAACCCTGGAAGCGCCAATGAATCTGAAATGAACATTCCGTTGCGCAACATACAGACCTTCTTCGGCAGGCCTTCTCGCAACAGAATGCGTATCTGACATAGGCCAAGATGGAGAACTTCGCTTTCCTCAACGATCACTTCGGGATTGTCCTGGAGCGCCTCAAGGTAATAGCCACAGTTGTCAAACTGCTCAGGCTCATTTTTGTGCTTTTCGACAGCCTCCCGAATCGTCTTGTTCCTCAGGAAAGCACTAATAGTCGTCTTGTCTAACGAGTACCGCCCGTCAATGTTGACCTCTAGCTTTCCTTCATGGATCGCTCCGAAGAAATTCTCAGCAACTGAAGTAGCCAGATTTTCCCTCCATCCAGCGACGTTATCGAAGCCCAAAATGGATAGCTGTGTCCCTTTGCTCTTCTTTAGCGCGGCCTCAGTTCGTGCGCGCTGCAGCCAAGCAGGCATCTCTTTACTCACACCTTCAACTGGCTGGCACTTTTCTGTGTTCCCCCAAAAACCTGTTCCTTGACGACGTTTTTTTCCATCGTCATGAGACATAAGAATAGACTTACCCTGCGTTAGCTGACGGTAAGCCCCCGACGTCTCCTCATACACAGTTGAGACGAATACAGTTCTCAGCTTAGAAACAGAATAAGGTGCAAATTTTCCAATGCCGAATGAACCGGTAGCTGTTGCACTTTCTTTTTTGCTCTGTCCTTTGGCCTTCATGAAGGCGTAATACGGTGTTCCATTTTCACAAGGACCACGCATTCCTCGGGTATTGAAATCTGAGATTTCAAGCACATAAATTTTTGACTTGGCTAGTTCTTCGTGCGCACCCTGGAAGAACTGCTGTGCTTTCGAGCTTTCTTTAGACGCAGCGTCCTTGCACAGTTTGATAGTCTTCTTAAGCTGTTCGAAATCCGGAATGCTTTTCACTTCTGCATATGAAAGCTTCATCTCAACTCGAACAGTCCCATCGTCAGCCGAATCCAATGAGTTCTGATTAACTTCACGAGCCAAATGGCGCACTGGGTTACCTGCGAAATGTTCAATTCCAGGTTCGTTGAATCCATCCCATTGATCGGACTCATCTATCGGATGACTCCATCCAAGTTTCTTTGTCGTCATATCCTCTCCTTTTCGATTTTTTCTTTAACCGCGTTTGCGAGCAACCTTGATATAAGCGGAACGACAGAATTTCCAACTTGCATATATCGCTTGGCGCGAGGGACCTCATCCGGAAACTGGAACAGTTGCGGGTAACCTTGGAGGTTCAAACACTCCCTCTCGGTTAGCTTTCGTAACCCCTTTTTATCAAAAATGAAGGGCACATTGTGCCCACCCAAACCCATATTTGCCGTCAATGTTGGGCACACGCCAGGCTCTTTGACACGAACCAAGAATTTTCTAAGCTGATAGATGCAATAAGGATCTTCCAGCTTGTTCGAAATCATTTTGTGATAACGGTTTTCCTCGTCTAGGTAATAGCTCGCATCCTCGACCTTGCCCTCGAAATCAATATAGTCTTCAAGCCTTTTCGGCTCGGTTGACCTAGACAGCATGAGATCAATATTTCCATTTTTGAATGCTTTGGTTGAGAATGCGACCATGAATAGCCGATTTCTCTTTTGTGGCAAGGCTGTCAGGGCGTATGGATCCATTTCGAAGCAATTGGCCTCTCTGAACCAGTAGCCAGCCTTCTTTATTTCACGCGCAAGCTCAACAAACCAAGACCCGCCCTCACCTACCCGGATATGAGGTGAGTTCTCTAGAACAAGAACTGATGGCCGGTTATCGCCAAACTCTTTTAGCAAACGAATAATCTCATAAAAGAGCTGTCCTCTTGGGTCGTCAAATCCGCGCCGCTCTCCTGCAGCAGAGAAGCTCTGGCATGGAAATCCTGCGTGCAAGATATCGACAGGCTCGAGGCCGCTACCGACTACGCTAACCTGGCGAATATCCGCAGGCGCCCCGTCGGATGAAATCATGCGTACATCGTGCAGATTCCGCTGATATGTTGCTACGGCGGCGGAGTCATTTTCTATCGCCCATGCAGTTTTAATGCCTACGCTCTCGAAGCCGAGACAGAAGCCCCCAATTCCTGCGAATAGGGCCCCCGCCTTTAGTTGCTGTGTCATTGATTCGAATACCGGTCTATAGCTTGAATGCCTGCTGTCGATCTTGATCGTGCGTTAGGAAGCTTTGCTTCAGCCCATCCACTTCCTGTTGCATAACTTTCACAATCTTTTTGGCCTGCTCATCCGTGTACTCATAGTTCTGTCGATTCGCCAGATTCGCGATCAAGCGGATATCCTTGATCGCTCGATTGACGCGTCGATTAGCTAATTCCACGAACTTGGCTGTCTTGTCTCTATTCACAAGTCTCTCCTAGGCTTGGCCAATCTAGCCACCATAGCAGGCAAGGGATCAACTACATTTACGAAGCTCCACATCACCTAAATCACTACATTTTTTATTTGTAGCTATAGATTTTTGTTTTGTAGCAATCTTAATCGAGCTCACCACGAATCAGCAACGTATAAATTATTTCTCCGAAGATCGAAGTCAGCGACCAACGAAGACAGCGTTGTACTTGCATCCGAGGATGCATTTATTTTGTGTCGATGGCACTTTCGTATCGGCGAGTCAATGTTGACTAGTTGACCTCAGCTGTCGCCCTTGAACCAAAGACGCTGGGACACAGCCATCGCCTGAGTAGCGCGTACAGCGTCTTTGCAAATGGGGCCTAGAAAGACGAAAGGGCTAGTAGCCGCAAAGCTACTAGCCCCTGTGAATTGGTCGGTGTGAAAGGATTCGAACCTTCGACCCCTTGCACCCCATGCAAGTGCGCTACCAGGCTGCGCCACACACCGATCGAGCCTTGAATTATAGCCGAGGAATTGGCCCCTTCCCCAGGGGTCCCGCAGATCAGAAGCTGCCGGCGAGCAGGTCGCGGATTTCGGTGAGTTCGCGTTTGACCAGGTGCAGCTTGTCGGCGTGCAGCTCGTCGTCGTCCACCAGCTGGCTCTCGCTGAAGTCGTCCAGGTCGGCCGGTTCGTTCATCTCCAGCACTTCCACGCCGTCGAGCATGACCTCGCCGGCGCGCTTCTTGTCGCGCTCGGCGTGCAGCAGCTCCTGCATCTTGTTGCGCGCGCCGCTGATGGTGAAACCCTGGTCGTAGAGCAGGTCACGGATGCGGCGGATCATCAGCACCTCGTGGTGCTGGTAATAACGCCGGTTGCCGCGCCGCTTCATGGGACGCAGCTGGGTGAACTCCTGCTCCCAATACCGTAGCACGTGAGGCTTGACGCCACACAGGTCGCCGACCTCACCGATGGTGAAGTAGCGTTT
The DNA here is from genome assembly GCF_013334205.1 of Rhodoferax sp. BAB1. Lineage (NCBI taxonomy): Bacteria > Pseudomonadati > Pseudomonadota > Betaproteobacteria > Burkholderiales > Comamonadaceae > Rhodoferax > Rhodoferax sp. BAB1. The sequence goes on from NZ_CP054424.1 coordinate 1,841,488, forward strand.
GGCGGGGATGGGAGGGAGCGCTTTCTCCATTGAAATCAATGTGATACGAGAGAAAGCTGCAAGGTTACTCTAAGTGGTGGACAGATGCAAAGCCTGGCGCCTGTTTTTTCGAAAAACAGCGCTTTTCGGGGTTTCGGCGTGCAGGAAAGCTGCGGTTTGTGCACCGCAACAGGGCAAGGGCAGCGGTTCAGGGCCGCTTTAAACCGGGGGCGGTATGGTGCCTGATCTGCTCTGGACAGGCTTCGACAGGCTCAGCCCGAACGGAAAAAACAGGGATCAGGCGGCGGCGCGGGTCGGCTGGCCGTTGCCCTGCTCCTGGATCTGTTCCTTGAGCTTGTGGCTGGCGTGGAAGGTGACCACACGGCGCGCTTCGATGGGGATGGCCTCGCCGGTGCGCGGGTTGCGGCCGGGGCGCGGGGCCTTGGTGCGGATCTGGAAGTTGCCGAAGCCCGAGATCTTGACGTCGTTGCCGTTGACCAGGCTGTCGGCGATCAGGTCGAAGAAGGCGTCGATCATGTCCTTGGACTCGCGCTTGTTCAGCCCGATCTGCTCAAACAGCAGTTCGGCCAGCTGCGCCTTGGTCAGCGCGGGGGTTTCCAGACTTTCGACCGTGATTTCCATGGTGATCCCGTCTCGTCTCGTGTTGTTCTTGCTCGTTCCCGCTCAGGCCCGCAGACGCGCGCCCACCTGCTGCTGCAGCGTGGCCAGCACGGCCTGCACGCTGGACTCGATCTGCTCTTCGGTCAGCGTGGCTTCGTCGCTGTTGAGCGTCAGGCGCACCGCCAGGCTCTTCTCGCCTTCGGCCAGGCCGGCCGAGGCTGCCCCCGGCTTGGCGCGGTAGACGTCGAACAGTATCGCATGGCGCAGCAGGCCCGCAGTAGGTGCAGACACTATGGCACCCATCAGCGCGGCGTGGCTCACGCTCTCGGCCACGATGACGGCCAGGTCGCGCTCCACTGCCTGGAACTTGCTCATGGCCTTCAGGGCCGGCACCTCGCGGGCCAGCACGGCATCCAACTCCAGCTCGAACATCACGGGCGTCTGGGCCAGCTCGTAGCCCTGGCGCCAGCGCGGGTGCAGCTCGCCCACGTAGCCGATGGCCTTGCCGTCCAGCAGCACGCGGGCGCAGCGGCCGGGGTGCATGGCCGGGTGCTCGGCAGCTTCGAAGACGGGTTTGCGCGGGGCCAGCAGGGCTTCGACGTCGCCCTTGGCGTCATAGAAATCCACGGCGCGTTCCTTGGTCGCCCACTGCATGGTGTCCACCCCGCCCACGGCCAGGCCGGCCACGCGCATGGGCTGGGCAAAACCGGCCACGCTGGTGTCGCTGTCGGGCACGCTGGCATCACGCAGGAAGACGCGGCCCAGCTCGAACACGCGCACGCGTTCGGTCTTGCGGTCCAGGTTGAACTTGAGCACCTGCAACAGCGAGCCCAGCAGCGTGGAGCGCATCACGCCCATCTGGCTGGCGATGGGGTTCATGAGCTTGATGGGGGTCGGGTTGCCGGCCAGCTCGTGCTCCCAGCGCTCGTCCACGAAGCTGTAGTTGATGGTTTCCTGGTAACCCAGGGCGGCCAGCTGGCGGCGCACGGCAAAGGCGCTGCGCTGCGATTCCAGGCGCGTCTTGGGCACCACGGGCGCCAGCGGCGGGGTGTGCGGCAGGTGGTCGTAACCCACCAGGCGCGCCACCTCTTCGATAAGGTCTTCCTCGATCTGCAGGTCGAAGCGGTAGAGCGGCGGGGTGACCGTGATGGTGCCCTGCCCTTCGGTCAGAGGCAGACCCAGGCGCTTGAGCGCGTCGGCGCACTGCGCCTGCGTGAGCGGCATGCCGATGATCTTGGCGGCACGCGCCACACGCAGGGTGACGGGCTGGGCCACCGGCATCTTGACCTGATGGTCGTCGATGGGGCCACAGGCGGTGGCGGGTGTGCCGCAGATGTCCACAATGAGCTGGGTGATGCGCTCGATGTGCTCCACGGTCAGCACCGGGTCCACACCGCGCTCGAAGCGGTGGCCGGCATCGGTGGCAAAGTTGTAGCGACGCGAACGGCCGGCAATGGCCTTGGGCCACCAGAAGGCAGCCTCGACGTAGACGTGTTTCGTGTCGTCGGACACGGCGGTGGCGTCGCCGCCCATGATGCCGGCCAGGGATTCGACCTGCTGGTCGTCGGCGATGACGCCGACTTCGGCATCGACGGTGACGGTGTTGCCGTTGAGCAGCTTGAGCTGTTCACCGGGCTTGCCCCAGCGCACGTCCAGCGTGCCGTGGATCTTGTCCAGGTCGAAGATGTGGCTCGGGCGGCCGAACTCGAACATCACGTAATTGGAGATGTCCACCAGCGCGGTCACGCTGCGCTGGCCGCAGCGGGCCAGGCGGTCCACCATCCACTGCGGGGTGGCGGCTTTCGTGTTGACGTTGAGCACGACACGGCCGGAGAAACGGCCGCACAGGTCGGGCGCGCTGATCTTCACAGGCTGCTTGTCCTGGCTTTTCACGGCCACGGGCGGGAAGCTCGGGGCCTTCAGCGGCGCGCCGGTCAGCGCGGCCACTTCACGCGCCACGCCGTAGACGGACAGGCAGTGCGCGAGATTCGGCGTGAGCTTCAGGGTAAAGAGCGTGTCGTCCAGCTTCAGCACCTGGCGGATGTCCTGACCGATGGGCGCATCCGCGGCCAGTTCCAGCAGGCCGCCGTGGTCTTCAGACAGCTTTAGCTCGCGGGCCGAGCACAGCATGCCCTGGCTTTCCACGCCGCGCAGCTTGCCCAGCTTGATGAGGAAGGGTTTGCCGTCTTCACCGGGCGGCAGCTCGGCGCCCACCAGGGCACAGGGCACGCGGATGCCCACGCGCGCATTAGGCGCACCGCAGACGATATTCAGCAGACTGCCCTGCCCCACGTCCACCTGGCACACGCGCAGGCGGTCGGCGTTGGGGTGTTGCACAGCCTCTTTGATTTCGCCGACGACGATTTTTGTGAAAGGCGGGGCCACGGGGCGCAGCTCTTCCACCTCCAGGCCGGCCATGGTGAGCGTGTCGGCCAGTTGCTGGGTGGAGAGCGGCGGGTTGCAGAATTCGCGCAGCCAGGACTCGGGGAATTGCATGGTCTAGTCTTCTTGTTGGGTCAGCGGGCGAGCAACGGACGATTAGCGGAACTGCGAGAGGAAGCGGATGTCGCCGTCGAAGAACAGGCGCAGGTCGTTGACGCCGTAGCGCAGCATGGTGAAGCGGTCCAGCCCCATGCCGAAGGCGAAGCCGATGTGTTTCTCGGGGTCCAGGCCCATGTTGCGCACCACGTTCGGGTGCACCTGGCCGGAGCCGGCCACTTCCAGCCAGCGGCCGGCCAGCGGACCGCTCTGGAACTGGATGTCGATCTCGGCGCTGGGCTCGGTGAAGGGGAAGAAGCTGGGGCGGAATCGCAGCACCAGGTCGTCGCGCTCGAAGAAGGTGCGGCAGAACTCGGTGAAGAGGTACTTGAGGTCCTTGAAGCTCACGTTCTCGCCGATCCACAGGCCTTCGCACTGGTGGAACATGGGCGAGTGGGTGGCGTCGCTGTCCACGCGGTAGGTGCGGCCGGGGGCGATGACACGGATCTCGGGCATGCCATCGAGGCCCCCACGCTCCCCCACTGCGCGTGGGTCGCTGCCCCCCGAGGGGGCCCTCGCCCCTTGGGACGGCCCGGCGGGGCTCACGCCCTTCTCCATCTTGGCCTTGTATGCCTTGACGTGCTGCAGGGCGTGGCGCACCTGCACCGGGCTGGTGTGCGTGCGCAGCAGGTTGGGTGCCTTGGCGCTGCCGCCTTCGACGTAAAAGGTGTCGTGCATGGAGCGCGCGGGATGGTCTTCGGGCGTGTTGAGCGCGGTGAAGTTGTACCAGTCGGCCTCGATCTCGGGGCCCTGGGCCACTTCGAAACCCATGGAGCCGAAGATGGCCTCCAGGCGTTCCATCGTCAGGCTCACGGGATGCAGGCCGCCGGTGCCGCGCGCGCGCCCGGGCAGCGTGACGTCCAGCGCCTCGGCCTGCAATTGCTGCTGCAGCTCGGCGTCGGCCAGGGCCTGGCGGCGGGCATTGAGCGCGGCTTCGACGGCCTGCTTGGCCACGTTGATGGCGGCGCCGCGGCTCTTTTTCTCTTCCACGCTGAGGGCGGCCATGCCCTTCATCAGCTCGGTGATGCTGCCGGTCTTGCCCAGGAAACGCGCCTTGGCGTTTTCCAGGTCGGCCGGGGTGGCGGCCTGGGCAAAGGCGCTCTGTGCGCTGGCGACGATGGCGTCCAACTCGTTCATGTGTTCTTGTCCGTTGGGTACAAAGTGATCGGGGCAGCGCAGCACGGGCTGCGCTCTCCGGATCGCCCTGCGCAATGAAAAAGGGCCAAAGCTTTGTTCAAGCTCCAGCCCTTGTTTCTTGTGCATGAAAGGCGGCCTTGCAGCCACCCTTCTGGCGTGAAGATCAAGCAGCCAGCTTGGCCTTGACCTTCTCCACGATGCCGGCGAAAGCCGTCATGTCGTGCACAGCGATGTCAGCCAGCACCTTGCGGTCGATTTCGATCTGGGCCTTCTTCAGGCCGTTGGCGAACTGGCTGTAGGTCATGCCGCACTGACGGGCTGCCGCGTTGATACGGGCAATCCACAGCTGACGGAAGACACGCTTCTTGGTACGGCGGTCACGGTAGGCATATTGCCCAGCCTTCATCACCGCTTCTTTGGCGATGCGGAAGACATTACCGCGGCGACCGCGGAAGCCCTTGGCAAGGGCGAGAACTTTTTTGTGACGGGCGCGGGCCGTTACACCACGTTTGACGCGAGGCATTTGATTACTCCTTGTACGTCGTTAATTAAATGCCCTGGCCGGGCAGCATCTGTGCCATGTGACCCATATTGGTCGCATGCACAGCGGTGGAACCCCGCAGGTGGCGTTTGTTCTTGGTGGTCTTCTTGGTCAGGATGTGACGCTTGAAGGCTTGGCCGCGCTTGACGGTACCACCGGGACGGACGCGGAAGCGTTTCTTCGCCGCGCTCTTGGTCTTCATTTTGGGCATATTCATGCTCCTATTACTTGTGCTCGCGAGGCGTCTGAAAACCTTTTCCAGACTTGTAGGCCCCGAGCCACTTGTTAGGTAGTGAGTTTTGACACCCACCACCTGGGCAGCGGGTTACCCCACCGCCACCGCTGCGGGTTTCACCCCGCGGCGTTTCGGGAAGGCTTACACCTTCCCGGCATTTCCTGCCGGTTCTGCAACCTGCAGGAAAAAACTTAACCCTGTGCCGCTGTTTCAGCGGCGGCCTTGGGCGCCGCAGCGCCACCGGCCTTTTTCTTGCCCGGCGCGATCATCATGATCATCTGCCGGCCTTCCAGCTTGGGGTACTGCTCGACTACGATCAGATCCCCGAGATCGGCACGCATGCGGTCCAGCATGGCCATGCCGAGCTCCTGGTGCGTGATCTCTCGACCACGGAAGCGCAAGGTAATCTTGCACTTGTCACCCTCTTCCAAGAAGCGCTTGATGTTGCGCAACTTGATGTTGTAGTCACCATCGTCGGTACCGGGCCGGAACTTGATTTCCTTGACCTCGATGACCTTCTGCTTCGATTTCGCCTCGGCGGCCTTCTTCTGCTCCTGGAACTTGAACTTGCCGTAGTCCATCAGGCGGCAGACGGGAGGATTTGCGGTGGCCACGGTTTCAATGAGGTCCACATCCATCTCGCCTGCCAATCGCAGGGCCTCTGCCAGACTCACCACCCCCATCGGCTCATTCTCCGGACCGGAGATGCGGACTTCAGGGGCCATGATTTCACGGTTCAAGCGGTGCTTGCGTTCTTCGCGCTGGCGGCGATCACGAAATTCAGTAGCGATGGTTCAATTCCTTAAAACTTTGCCACCCATGGGTGGCTGAAGCCGCCTTGTAACGCGCCAAAAACCTGCCGGATGACTCTCAGGGAGCCTGCTCGACTGACTTGTGAGCGATGTCTGCCGCGATGATTTGCACAAAGGCTTCGAGGGACATCACACCGAGGTCTTTGTTACCCCGGGCACGCACTGCGACGGCGCCGGCTGCCTTTTCCTTGTCGCCTGCGACAAGGATGTAAGGCAGCTTCTGCATCGAATGCTCGCGTATTTTATACGTAATTTTCTCGTTGCGCAGGTCGGTCTGGACCCTAAGTTCTTGATTTGGCAACGATTTCTTCAGTTTTTGGGCAATTTCCAGGCAGTAATCGGCCTGGGCGTCGGTGATATTGAGCACCGAGACCTGCACCGGGGCCAGCCAGGTGGGCAGCGCGCCGGCATGTTCCTCGATCAAAATCCCGATGAAACGCTCCAGGCTGCCCAGGATGGCCCGGTGCAGCATGACGGGGCGGTGGCGGTTGCCGTCCTCGCCCACGTACTCGGCGTCCAGGCGCTCGGGCATGGAGAAATCGACCTGGATGGTGCCGCACTGCCAGTGGCGGCCAATGGCGTCCTTCAGGGTGTATTCGATCTTGGGGCCGTAGAAGGCACCGTCACCCGGGGAGATCTCGAATTCGCAGTTGGCGGCCTTCAGGCTTGCCATCAGGGCGGCTTCGGCCTTGTCCCACAGTGCGTCGGAGCCGATGCGCTGGGCCGGGCGGGTGGCGACCTTGTAGATGATGTCGGTGAAGCCGAAGTCCTTGTAGACCTTCTGCAGCAGGGCCGTGAAGTTGACGCACTCGGCCAGGATCTGGTCTTCGGTACAGAAGATGTGGCCGTCGTCCTGCGTGAAACCACGCACGCGCATGATGCCGTGCAGGCCGCCGGTGGGCTCGTTGCGGTGGCACTGGCCGAACTCGCCGAAGCGCAGGGGCAGTTCGCGGTAGCTCTTGATGCCCTGCTTGAAGATCAGGATGTGGCCCGGGCAGTTCATGGGCTTGAGGGCGTAGTCGCGCTTTTCACTCTCGGTGGTGAACATGTTGTCGCGGTACTTGTCCCAGTGGCCGGTCTTCTCCCACAGGGCCTTGTCCAGGATCTGCGGGCCCTTGACCTCCTGGTAGCCGTTGTCGCGGTAGACGTGGCGCATGTACTGCTCCACCTCCTGCCAGACGGTCCAGCCCTTGGGGTGCCAGAAGACGGTGCCGGGGGAATGTTCGTCGAGGTGGAACAGGTCGAGCTCGCGGCCGAGCTTGCGGTGGTCGCGCTTCTCGGCCTCTTCCAGCATGGTGAGGTACTGCTGCAGCTCTTCCTTGCTGGCCCAGGCCGTGCCGTAGACGCGTTGCAGCATCTCGTTGCGGTGGTCGCCGCGCCAGTAGGCGCCGGCCACCTTCATGAGCTTGAAGTGCTTGAGCTTGCCGGTGCTGGGCACGTGGGGGCCGCGGCACAGGTCTTCGAACTTGCCTTCGCGATACAGGCTGACGTCTTCATTGGCCGGGATGCTGGCGATGATCTCGGCCTTGTAGTGCTCGCCGATGCCCTTGAAGTGGGCCACGGCCTCGTCGCGCGGCAGCACACGGCGTTGCACGGGTTCGTCCTTGGCGGCCAGTTCGGCCATCTTCTTCTCGATGGCGGCCAGGTCTTCGGGGGTGAAGGGGCGCTTGTAGGAGAAGTCGTAATAGAAGCCGTGCTCGATGACCGGGCCGATGGTGACCTGCGCGTCGGGAAACAGTTCCTTGACGGCATAGGCCAGCAGGTGGGCGGTGGAGTGGCGGATCATCTCCAGGCCGTCGGCGTCCTTGGCGGTGACGATGGACAGGGGGCTGTCAGTGGTGATCTGGTAGCTGGTGTCGACCAGCTTGCCGCCCACCTTGCCGCCCAGTGCGGCCTTGGCCAGGCCGGCGCCGATGGAGGCGGCCACTTCGGCCACGGTGACCGGGCCGGGGAAATCGCGTTTGGAACCGTCGGGTAGCGTGATCTGAACCATATCTCTCACTCGCAGAAAATGAAAAAGGCGCGGTAGAAACCGCGCCTTGTCTTGAATGTGTAGCACCTGCGCCCGGGGGCGCGCGGACTAGCAACCCCTGAGGCGTTTCTCGCTGGCGGTGGTAGTTCGCGGTGTCATAACCGGGGTGCCTTTCTCGCTCTTGTGAACGGACACAGCGTCCAAGGCGGCCATTCTAACCCGAGGGCCACCAACAAAAACGCCAAGGGGCTGGCCCTTGGCGTTGTTGCGACAGTCGGGAGGCGCGCCGCTCAGGCAGCGACGGCCTCAGCCGCTTTTTTTGCTGCGGCCGCCTTGCGGTTGCGGTCCAGCCAGCCGTTGACCACCTTGACGGTCTCGTTGACGGAGTCGTTGCTCAGGCCCTGCTGCTCGGCCACCAGCTTGACCAGCAGGTCGATGCGTTCGATGTCGGTGGCGCCGGCCGCCAGGGCGCGGGCACCCGAGGACGGCTTGAGCAGTCCCTGGCCGGCGGCGGCGTATTTCTCGAAAGGCACCATGTCGTCGCGCGAAGCCCCCAGCTGCACGCACAGGTCCACCACCCACTCATACACCTGGCGCGACTGCTCCAGGTTGCCGTGCACGGCGTCCTTGATGGCGCGCATGCCGTCGGCCTGCACGCAGCGGTAGTTGCCGGTGAGCAGCATGGCCCACTTGGCCAGCGGCACGAAGATGGAGTCATGCACCTTGAGCTTGACCGGCAGGTCGAGGGCTTCGCCGTTCACGGTCAGGCGGGCGGCAATGATGTCGGCCTCCATCTGCTCGAGCATGGCGGTGTGCGCGGGGTTGTCGAAGGCGGCCACCTTGAAGTTGGTGGGCAGGCCGACCTGCAGCACATTGGGCTGCTCTTCCGGCGGGCGGAAGGCTTGCGGGTCGGGGCTGCACAGGGTCATGAGGCCGGGCTCGAAGTGCTCCCAGACGCTGGCGTCATGGAAGCAGGCACGCAGGGCGCTGGCGTCCAGGCCGGGGATGCGGGCCAGGTAGGGCAGCGGGGGCATGTTCATGATGGACATGCAGGGCACCTTGGCCAGGGCAATGGCCTTCATCAGTTCACGCACGCCGCTGGCGCTGTACTGCGGCTCCTGCATGGCCAGGCAGACCAGGTCGTACTGCTCGGGCTTCACGTCGGTGGGGATGACGGCGGTGAGCTTGCCCGGCAGCTGGCGCGAATCGATCTCGACCAGGCCTTCACGGCCCTTGACCGGCATGCGCACGCGGGTGCCTTCGCTGTTGATCAGGTTGGCGGTGTCGCGGCGGCACACCAGGCTGACCGAGTGGCCCGCCATGAGCAGCTTGCTGGCGAGCAAGGAGCCATAAGAAGCCCCGAGGATCAGGATGTTGTATTTCTTGCTCATGATGATTGATGCCCTTGCGGGTCCGTAGTTTTAGAAATCGTTTCAGCAGGGGCTGCCCGAGAGGAGAACCAGGCAACCGGCTAGGTATGGCGCAAATATATAAACAGCCACTAATAAGGTAAATTCATTTCTTATGCTGTCACCGAATAAAACTTTTTATTAATTTTATTGAATGACTACATTTCCGAAAGTAATCAAAATCGTCCCGGAAATTGCACGGGGCCGACGGACCTGCGAAGAACGCAGGCGCGTCAGCCCCGTGGCTGGCTGGGTGTCAGATGCTTAGTGGAACTGCTCTTCTTCGGTGGAGCCGGTCAGCGCGGTGACGCTGGACTTGCCGCCCTGGATGACGGTGGTGACGTCGTCGAAGTAGCCGGTGCCGACTTCCTGCTGGTGGGACACGAAGGTGTAACCACGGTCGCGGGCGGCGAATTCGGGTTCCTGCACGCGCTCGACGTAGGCGGTCATGCCGCGCTTCACGTAGTCCTGCGAGAGGTCGAACATGTTGTACCACATGGAGTGGATGCCGGCGAGCGTGATGAACTGGTACTTGTAGCCCATGGCGCCGAGTTCGCGCTGGAACTTGGCGATGGTGGCGTCGTCCAGGTTCTTCTTCCAGTTGAAGGACGGCGAGCAGTTGTAGGCCAGCATCTTGCCCGGGTGCGCCTTGTGCACGGCGTCGGCGAACTTCTTGGCGAAGTCCAAGTCGGGCGTGCCGGTCTCGCACCACACCAGGTCGGCGTAGCGGGCATAGGCATTGGCGCGGGCGACGGCCTGGTCCAGGCCCTTGCGGGTCTTGTAGAAGCCTTCGGCGGTGCGCTCACCGGTCAGGAAGGGCTTGTCGATCTCGTCGTAGTCGGAGGTCAGCAGGTCGGCAGCCTCGGCGTCGGTACGGGCGATCACCAGGGTGGGCACGCCCATGACGTCGGCGGCCATGCGCGCGGCGATCAGCTTCTGGCAGGACTCGCGGGTGGGCAGCAGCACCTTGCCGCCCATGTGGCCGCACTTCTTGACGGAAGCCAGCTGGTCTTCCCAATGCACGCCACCGGCGCCGGCCTTGATCATGGCCTTCATCAGCTCGAAGGCGTTGAGCACGCCGCCGAAACCGGCTTCAGCGTCGGCCACGATGGGCGCGAAGTAGTCGATGTAGTCCTTGTGGCCGGCGTCGATGCCCTTGGAGTGCTGGATCTCGTCAGCGCGGCGGAAGGTGTTGTTGATGGTCTCCACGACCTTGGGCACCGAGTCCACCGGGTAGAGGGACTGGTCCGGGTACATGGACGAGTAGGTGTTGTTGTCGGCGGCGACCTGCCAGCCCGACAGGTAGATGGCCTTCACGCCGGCCTTGACCTGCTGCATGGCCTGGCCACCGGTGAGCGCACCCAGGCAGTTGACGTAGGGCTCGCTGTGCAGCATGTCCCACAGCTTCTCGGAGGTGCGGCGGGCGATGGTGTGCTCGATGGGGAAGGAGCCACGCAGGCGCACCACGTCGGCCGCGCTGTAGCCGCGCTCGATGCCCTTCCAGCGCGGGTTGGTGGCCCAGTCTTTTTCCAGGGCGGCGATTTGTTGCTCACGGCTGAGCTGTTCGGTCAGGGTTTGCGGCATGGTGTAACTCCTAGAGCGGTGAATGAAACCTTTCGATCCCGGGGCTGCGGTGCGGCCTGGTTCGATGGGTCTACTTTAAGTCTTATAGAAGACTTAAAGATCATCTTGTGTCTTATACAAGACATTTTTTATTTCATTAAAAATCAATCACTTAGACACATTGATTCGCAATGTGGAATTCAATATCTCGTATTGAGAAAATTTGCTGCGATGCGTCAGCCGCGCATTTCAAATCATGAAACGAGACGGGTCGGTTTTGAAATGCCATGCCACAGGCACAGGCCACATCGTGCGGCCGCAGCACAAAACATTGGCAAGCGCTGTGCGAACGCAGCGTCAGCGACGCCGCAACCAATCGCCGGTGCGGATGCGTGCCCTGCCCTGCACACGCTGCGCAGCGATTTCGTAGACCAGGCAGCGCAGCAGCCGGCCGTCGAATTCGAGCTCGACGTGGCGGCGCACGTACTCGCCGCTGGGCACGGGCGCAACCTCCTCGATCACATCGAGCTGCCGTTCCAGTTCAGGGGCGATCGCGTAGACCTCACCCTGCACCTGGTCCGCGCCACCCAGGACCAGGCCGGGATAAGGCCCCAGGTCGTAGAGCGCACCGCTGATGCGGGCCGGTCCCAGGTAGAGCGGCGCAGGTTGCAGGCGATTGATGTCATTGGCCTCGCCGCGGCGCAGCGTGCCGTAGACGAAAACATGGCGGTCGGGCTGGGTGGTCATGGGCAGCGCCCCGGGGCGGCTCCTGAGGGTGTTCAAGCGGCTCGGCGAGCCTCTTCAGACGAGAGGGTAGCGGACCGCAGGGGGTGTGCACGGTACGGGCGGCCGGAACAGCGCAGGTAGCACGGGCAGGTTACCGCCGCCGTCCGCCCTGTGCTGCCCCGAGGATCAGCAGCGGAAAAGTGCCACTCCCAGAGGGAAAACAGGGGTGCGCAGAGGCGTGTGCATGGCGTTTTCCCTCTCGCGGCAGAGCGTGATCTGCGCCCCCGAACAGCGCTCCCAGAGGAGAGAAAAGCGATTTTCAGAGGGGCGCCGCCTGAAAATCGCGATGAAAAAAACAACATCTCCGAGGGAGGAAACGCACTTTTCGCTTGGAGATGCGTTTTTTCTCCTATAGCATCCGCAATACCAGAGAGGAAGCAGTTCCCTCTGGTGATTAATCAACTTCTAGAAGAGGAAATTCAATCATGGCAACTGCGAAAAAGAAGGCTCCGGCCAAGAAAGCTCCGGCCAAAAAGGCCGCTGCGAAGAAGGCTCCCGCTAAAAAGGCGGTAGCGAAGAAGGCTCCGGCGAAGAAAGCCGCTGCGAAGAAGGCTCCGGCCAAGAAGCCGGCTGCGAAGAAGGCTCCGGCGAAGAAAGCCGCTGCCAAGAAGGCTCCCGCGAAGAAAGCCGCTGCGAAGAAAAAGGCTCCGGCCAAGAAGCGCACTCCCAACGCAGCTTTCATGAAGCCGCTGACCCCGAGCCCGGCCCTGGCCGCAGTGGTGGGTTCCGCTGGCCTGCCGCGTACGGAAGTCGTGAGCAAGCTGTGGGCTTACATCAAGAAGAACAAGCTGCAGGACAGCGTCAACAAGCGCAACATCAACGCTGACGACAAGCTGAAGGCCATCTTCGGCAAGGCACAAGTCTCGATGTTCGAGATGGCTGCCCTGATCGGCAAGCACCTCAAGTAATCGGTTCACCCCGCTTACGAAAAAGCCGGCTGCGAAGCCGGCTTTTTTTATGCCTGGCTGCGGCGCTCGCCGCGGCCTGCCCCACCCTCACTTCTTCTGACGATCCAGCGCCGCCTGCGTGATGGCGCCCAGGGTGCCACGCGTGGTGATGACCTCGGGGTCGAGCATGACCTCGATCAGGGTGCCTTCGGGCCGGGCCACGGCGGCTTTCAGTTCCGCCTCGAATTCGGCGGTGCGCGTGATGCGCACGCCGGCGTAGCCGTAGGCGCGCGCCAGGGCCACGAAGTCCGGGTTCTGCAGCTGCGAGCCGCAAACGTGCTGCGGGTACTCGCGCTCCTGGTGCATGCGGATGGTGCCGTACATGCCGTTGTTGAGCAGCACGATGAGGGTCTTGGCGCCGTGCTGCACGGCCGTGGCCAGCTCCTGCCCGTTCATGAGGAAATCCCCGTCACCGGCAATCGTGAAGGCCATGCGGCCGGTGGTGATGGCCGCCGCGATGCCGGCCGGCACGCCATAGCCCATGGCGCCGCTGGTCGGCGCCAGCTGGGTCTTGCCCCCATGGGCCAGACCGCGGTAGCGCCAGTAGCGGTGCACCCAGCTGGCGAAGTTGCCGGCGCCATTGGTAACCACCGTGTCGGCCGGCAGATGCTTTTGCACCATGGCGACGATGGCCGGCATGTCGATGTCACCGGGCAGGGACTGCGGCTGCAGATTGGCCAGGTAATCGGCGTTGGCGGCCTGGGTCCAGGCCTCCCAGGGCAGGCTGGGCGGGGCCGTGAGCACCTCCAGCGAGCGCGCAGCGGCGTTCATGGTGGCGTGGATGGCCAGATCGGCCTGGTAGACGCGATTAAGCTCTTCCGCGCTGCTGTGGATGTGCACCAGCTTCTGCTTCGGTTTCGGTGCCTCCAGCAGGGTGTAGCCGCCCGTGGTCATCTCGCCCAGGCGCGGGCCGATGGCGAGGATGAGGTCGCTCTCGCGGATGCGCTGGGCCAGCCTGGGGTTGGGCGCGATGCCCATGTCGCCCGCGTACTGCGGGTGCCGGTTGTCGAAGGTGTCCTGGAAACGGAAGGCATTGCTCACGGGCAGCTTCCAGTTCTCGGCAAAACGCTGCAGGGCCTGCGCGGCCTGCGGCGTCCAGCCGCCGCCGCCGGCCACGACCAGAGGGCGCTGCGCCTGCAGCAGCATCTCGCGCAGACTGCGCAGGGAACCGGGATCGCTCCAGGCCTGCACGGCCTCCACGCGCGGCAGGGGCACCGCCTCCACCATCTGCACCAGCATGTCCTCGGGCAGCACCAGCACCACGGGGCCGGGGCGGCCGTTCATGGCGGTGGCGAAGGCGCGGGCGATGTACTCGGGGATGCGGCGCGCGTCGTCGATGCGCTCGACCCGCTTGGCGAAGCCCTTGGTGCTGGGGCCGAAGAAGGATTCGTAGTTGACCTCCTGGAAGGCCTCGCGGTCGCGCATGTCGCTGGCCACGTCGCCAACGAAGAGCACCATGGGCGTGGAATCCTGGAAGGCCGTGTGCACGCCGATGGAGGCATTGGTGGCACCAGGTCCGCGGGTGACGAAACACACGCCCGGGCGGCCCGTGAGCTTGCCGTGCGCCTCGGCCATGAAGGCGGCCCCGCCCTCCTGCCGGTTGATGACGAACCGGATCTGCTCGCGCCAGGCGTGGAAGCCGTCGAGCACGGCCAGGAAGCTTTCGCCCGGCACGCCGAAGGCGTGAGTGACGCCCTGGGCCACGAGGCATTCAACGAGGAGATGGCCGGCAATTTGGGGTTTCATGCCGCCATTTTGCCCGGCGCCGCGCAGCTGTTCAGTGCCGCACGAGACGCCCCACCCCGACCGCAGTGAACACGCTCAGCAGCAGGATCGCAGCCGCGACGAAAAAGGTCGTGCTGAAATGGCCGCGGTCCATCAGGGCGCCGAACATCAGCGGCGCCACGGCAAAGCCGACGTCGAAGCCCGAGTACACGGTGCCGTAGACGCGGCCGGTGGCGCCCTTGGGCGTGGCTTTCTTGACCATCATGTCGCGCGAGGGGTTGCCGATGCCGATCGCAAACCCCGTGGCAGCGAGCACGACCATGGTGCCCGTGGCGCCCAGCCAGCCGCTGCCGCACAGCGCAATGAGCAGGGCCCCGCCCCCCATGCACCAGGCCACCACGCGGTCACTGTGGGCCGCCTGGCGGGCTGCCACGAAACCGCCGACGAAGATGCCCGTTGCCGCGCACAGCATGTAGGCCGTCAGCGTCAGCGTGGCCGCCTCCATGCTGACACCATGCAAGGCCTGCAGCAGGGACACGGCGTAGTTCTGCACCAGGGCCAGTGTCATGGTCGAGAGCATGAAAAACCCGAAGCACCACCAGACCACCGGCAGCTTGAGAAAGGCCAGGTCACCATCCCCCGCGTGCTGGGGCTGGCGCACCATGACCTCGGTGCGCAGCTTGTCGCGCTGCCATACCAGCAGGACGAGGATGGCTGCGTACAGCAGGGCGGCGGCCACGTAGGCACTGCGCCAGCCCGCCACGCTGCCGATACCCACCAGGAACACGGGCGCCACGGCCCAGCCCAGGTTGCCCGTCAGACCGTGCGCGCTGAAGGCATGGCCCAGGCGCGGCGCCGAAACGCGCTGGTTCAGGATGGTGAAGTCCACCGGGTGGAAAGGCGCATTGCCCAGGCCGGCCAGCACGGCCACGGCCAGCAAGCCGGTGTAGCCCTGGACCATCGAGGCCATGAGGCAGGCCGTGATGAACAGCGCCTCGGCGGCGAACAGCACACGGCGCGCCCCGAAGCGGTCCACCACGAAGCCGGCACCGGCCTGGCCCAGACCGGAGACGACGAAAAAGACCGACATCAGCAGGCCCAGTTCGGAGTAACTCAGGCCGAACTCGCGCATGAAAACCGGGAACAGCAGGGGCAGCAGCAGGTGCGAAAAATGCGAACTGGCATGGGCCAGACCGACGAGGCCGATGATGGCGGCGTCCTGGCGCAGGGGGACCCCGGCCGCGCCGGAAGCAAGGGTGGCAGTGTTCATGACGCCATGGTAATGCAGGCCCCCTGCACGCTGCCTGGCAAGCCACCGCAGGTGGCGCAGCGTGAACTATTGCACATCCGGGCCCGTCGTGGCCGCCACCGCCGCAGGGACGGGCTGGATTCGTGAACTAGTCCCTCGCCAAAAACGCAGATCGTTACAGAATGCAACCATCGACTCACAGAAGTCCAAACAGTCAGCTCACAAATCAGGGAAAAAAATGATCATCCTGCCCATCGGCGAAGATAGTGTCCCGGCGCCCCTGCAGCCCGCCTCCTCCCGGCCGGCGCCGCTGCAGAGCACGGTACGCCTGCTGGTCTTCGGCTTCTCGCCAGCCGAACGCGAACTGATCCAGGGCATCGTGGCCCTGTCACAGCGCCGCTCACTGCGCCTGCAGCTGATCGGCGGCGCCGACCCGGAGACCGCCGACGTCATCCTCTTCGACGGCGCGGATGCCAAGGTCATGAAATGGGTCAGCCGCGGCGGCCTGCCGACCGGCAAGACCCTGGTCCAGGTCGACGGCCCGCAAGCCCTGACCGGCGCAACGCACCTGCAACGCCCCGTCCAGTGGCCGAGCCTGCCCACCCTGCTGTTGCAGGCGATGGGCCACGAAGCACCGCACAGCTCGCGCCAGCCGCTGAGCACTTTCTAAGGCCGCAAGCCCAACAGCCCTGACCGCGTCCCGGATGTCCCGGCGCGGGCATACTGCGGTGATGGCGCACGAACATCACCACGATCACGCACACGGCCACACGCAGAGTCACAGTGGTCACCACCACCCCGCACCGGCCAATTTCAACCGCGCCTTTGCCATCGGCATCGCGCTCAACACCGGTTTCGTCGCGGTGGAAGCCTGGTACGGCTGGCAGATCAACTCCCTGGCCCTGCTGGCCGACGCCGCCCACAACCTGAGCGACGTGGCCGGCCTGCTGCTGGCCTGGATGGCTGCCCTGGCCGCACGCCTGCGCCCCGACGCACGCCACACCTATGGCTGGCAACGTGCGTCCATCCTGGCGGCCTTCACCAACGCCGTGCTCCTGCTGGTGGCCATGGGCTCGCTGGGCTGGGAGGCCTTCCAGCGCCTGGGCTCGCCCGAGCCCACCCAGGGCTGGACCATCATCACGGTGGCGGCCATCGGCATCGTGGTCAACACCGCCACCGCCCTGCTCTTCCTGCGCGGCGGCGAGCACGACCTGAACGTGCGCGGCGCCTTCCTGCACATGGCGGCCGACGCCCTGGTCTCGCTGGGTGTGGTCATCGGCGGCGCGCTCTACCTCTGGCAGGGCTGGGCCTGGCTGGACCCGGTCATGAGCCTGGGGATCGCCGCCGTCATCGTGGCCGGCACCTGGAGCCTGCTGCGCCAGTCCCTGCACCTGCTGTTCGACGGCGTGCCCGAACATGTGGACCTGCCGGCCGTGCAGGCCTGGCTGGCCGCACGACCGGGCGTGGCGCGCGTGGACGACCTGCATGTCTGGGCCATGAGCACCACGCGGGTGGCGCTGACGGCGCACCTGGTGATGCCGCAGGGCCACCCGGGGGATGATTTCTTGCGCGAGGTGAGCGACGGCCTGCAGCAGCGTTTCGGCATCACCCATACGACGCTGCAGACCGTGACCGAGCCGATGCTGCAGCCCTGCCATGAACTGCAGCCGGTCGATCACCAGCATTCAGGTTGACGCTATCGATTCGATAGCAAATCAGGTGCCGGCGTAGCGGAACAGCTGGTCACCCCCGGGGGCGCGGATCTGCGCGTTGAAGGACACGATGATGCGGTCGCGCTCGCCCACGTAGGGCATGGCCTTGTGCGGCAGGAAGGAGGGGAACAGCACCAGCTCGCCCTCTTGCGGCGTCACGTCCAGCGTGGCCTGCTGCAGATAGGCGTTGCCCATGTCGATGTGCGCGCCGCCCAGCAACGGGAACATGGGGCTGTAAAAGCGCGTGGCGCCATTGAGTGCACCGAAGTCCGGGTGCTTCTCCCTCTGCGCAACCGGGTCGATCTGCACGTAGTACACCCCTGACCACGAGCAATTGCCGTGCGTGTGCACATCATGAAAAGTGGCACCGTTCTGGATCTGGAACCAGACACCCATCAACTCCAGTTGCAGGTCATGGCGCCCCGGCGGCCACAGACCGGCATTGGCCTGCTGCGCAGTGGTCTGAATGGCTCCTGCGATGAAACGCAGCAGTTCATGGAACTCAGGCAGCTCGATGCGGCGCAGAAGATCATCCGGGCTGGCATAGAAATTCCCTCTCGCTGCGCCTGGATCCGTGGCCCGGATGGCCGAAAAGACACGCACCAGCAGGGGATTGATCTCTGCAGCGCGCTCGAAACAGTGCACCGCCAACGGTACCGGCCAGTGCCGCTGCAAAGCGCCGTCTGCGCTCACGCGGAGGGCTCGCGCGTCGGGAGCTCCAGCTTCCAGCCGGTGCGCTGTGTGAGCTTGGCCACATCTTCGAGCGTGTCCAGATCGGTGACGAAACGGGTGTTGCTGGTCTCATGCACATGCACCAGCTCGGGTTGCTTGTCGAGCAACTGACGGCAACCCAGATTGGCCTCGCTGGCCAGCACCTTGGCCAGCACTTCGGCATCCATCAGGACTGGGTTGCCGCGCTGGCCGTTCACCACCGGCACCACCACATGGCCGGCCGGCTTCTTCTTGAACGCGGCGATCAGCTCGGTCAGATCGTCTGCGCTGATGAGGGGCTGGTCAACCAGGAGCACGAACACCGCATCGAAATTGCCACGCAGGGCACTCAGCCCGGTGCGCACCGAACCCTGCTGACCCTGTTCGTAATTGGCGTTGTGCGCCAGGGTCACAGGAAAATCCTGCACCTGCGCCTCGACGGCATCTCGTTCAAAGCCAGTGACCACCACCACTTCATCCACCCCGGCGCCACTCAGGGCAATCAACTGGCGCTTGATCAGCGGCACGCCCTGCAAGCGGATCAGCGGTTTGGCCACACCGCCCATGCGCCGGCCTTCACCGGCGGCCAGGAGCACGGCACCGATACGCAGGCGGGCATAGAGTCCGCCACCTTGTTTGAGCAGGCATCCCATGTTTGTCTTCCTTGTCTCTTCAGATGTTCAATTCAGCAGTTCCGGCAATCTTGCCAGACTGGCCAGATTGTGCGCCGGCAGGAAGCGATTCACATGCGGGGCCGCCAGGACCATGGCGGCCGACGCCGGCACCTCCACCGTGGGATGCAGCCAGCCCACGCGAGCGCCGCGCGCGCGCACCTGCGCCAGCACCGCAGCCAAGGCCTCGGGTTCGTCTGTGTCGTAGCCGTCGCTGAACACCAGAAACAGGTCGCCCCGGTGCAGGCCGCGACCCAGGTGCGTGTGCAGCGCCTCGTGCAGACTGCTGGCGATGCGCGTGCCGCCACCGAAACCGAAGGTCACGGCGTTGATCTTTTCCTGCACACGGTCGCTGCGCCGTTTCATCAGCGGGGTGACCTCGGCCAGCTTGGTATGGAAGATGAAGGCGCGAGCGTCCATGACCTCGACGAAAGCACGGCTCAGGCGCAGGAAGAACTGCGCATGCACTTCCATGGAGCGGCTCACGTCCACCAGAACCACCACGCGGGGCTGGCGGCGCTGACGCCGCACATGGTGCAGCTGCACCAGCTCACCACCGGTCGCCAGCGCCTGGCGCAGCGAACGGCGCAGGTGGATCTGCCCGCTGCTTTGATGGTGTTGCAGGCGGCGCAGCAGTTGCGTGCGCAGCCGGCGTTTGAGCGCCTCGACCAGGGGTTCGAAGCGGTCCATGTCACCGGGCTGCCATTCGGAGAAATCGCGCTGCTCCAGCGGCGCGGTGCGGCTGGCACCGCCCTGTGCGCGCGGCGGCCCCGAAGCCTCTTCGAGTTCGCCGCTGCCAGCCTGGTCGGCCAGGCCCAGCGTGGGCTTGGCAGCCTGTTTGCTATCCGGCGGCGTTTGCCCCAGTTCGCTGTGCATCTGTTGCACCAGTTCGGGCAAGGTTCGCCCCTTGCGTGTCAGGCCGGAGCTGCGCGTCGTGCCCTTGACCTTGTGCGGAAACCAGAAGGCCTGGTGAAGCTCGGGGTACTTGAGCCATTGCTTGCGGCTGCCACAGGCGATGCCGCGCCACAGCGACTCGATGCGCGGCCACTGCGCCAGCGGCAGGGCGGCGGCGGCACGCATCATCAACTCGACCTCGGCATAGCCCAGGATGAAGCCGTGCTCGCGCAGGTAATGGGCAAATTCGCCCAGTTGCTGGCGTGGGTCAATCGCTTGCATGAGGGCTACCACTGCGTGACACCAATGCCGTTGGCGTGAGCAATCCAAACCGGGGAACGCCGTGGAACCGGCTTTGCCGGGCCGCTGGCGTTGTCCCCCCTTGGGGCGAAGGCGGTGACAGCCGACACAGGAGGGTCATTTCACTCCCGCGACACCCACGTCCTGTGCGATGCGCGGGCCGTCGATGAGTTTGCCGACACGTTCGGCCGTGATCTGCCAGCTGTCGTTGCGTGTCTTGAGCAGCGCCGCAAGCGTCGGCAGCAGCAGTTGCGGCTCCACCGGCAGCTCGTTCATGCCCATCTTGAACAGTACCCGCACCCAGTCCAGTGTTTCGGCCACACCGGGCGTCTTGTCCAGGTCTTCCTTGCGCAGGCGCTGCACGAAAGCCACCGCCTCCTCTACCAGGCGCTGCGCGGCTTCGGGCACGAGGGTACGCACGATCTGGATCTCGCGCGCCAGCGAGGGAAAGTCGACGTAATGAAACAGGCAGCGCCGGCGCAAGGCGTCGGACAGGTCGCGCGTGCCGTTGCTGGTGAGGATGACCAGTGGCTTGGTAATCGCCTTGAGCGTGCCTATCTCCGGCACCGTGACCTGGTACTCGGACAGCATCTCCAGCAGGAAGGCCTCGAAAGCCTCGTCGGCACGGTCGATCTCGTCGATCAGCAGCACGCAGGGTTCGGGCGAGCGAATGGCCTGCAGCAGCGGACGCTCCAGCAGAAAGGCTTCGGAAAACAGGTTGTCGCGCAGTGCCGACTTGTCACCCTGTCCGGCCTCGGCCAGACGGATCTCCAGCAGCTGGCGGCTGTAGTTCCACTCGTAGACGGCCTGGTTCAGATCCAGCCCCTCGTAGCACTGCAGGCGCAACAGGGGACGTCCCAGCGCACGGGCACAGGCTGCCGCGATGGCGGTCTTGCCGACGCCGGCCTCGCCTTCGAGCAGCAGCGGACGCTCCAGCGACAAGCCCATCCAGACCAGGCTGGCCAAGTCTTCGTCGGCGATGTAGCCGGCCTGGAACAGGCGTTCGCGCAAACCCTGCGGCGTGGCGAGCGCGTCAGTCAGCGACATGGTGGCGATGCGTCAGGATTTGCGGCCAAACAGGCCGGCAAACCAGCTCTTGATCATGGCCCACATGAACCCGAGCGCATTGAATTCCTTGGCGACCACCGGGGCTGCAACGACCGCCGGCCCGACACCCGCTTCGGCGCCGGGCGCAGCAGCGCTTTGCACGGCCTGCGCCTTTTGCGAGAACACCTCGGCAAACTGGGCCAGGATCATGTCAGAGACGGAAGTCATCATGCGGCCCCCGAACTGGGCGAACTTGCCGTTGACGATGACTTCGGAGTGTCCCCGCAGCGTGCAGTGGCCGCCCTCTGCCGGCAGCAAGCTGGCCGTGAGTTCCATGGAGGCCGAAGAGCCGCTCTTGTCGGCACCCTTGCCCATCATCTTGAGCGTGTGGCTGGCCGCATCGAGCTCCAGCACCTCGATGGTGCCGGCAAAGGCGGCCACCGCGGGGCCGACCTTCACGCGCACGGCACCCTTGTAATTGCTGGCGTCCACCTGTTCGGTGATTGACGCACCGGGCATGCAGGTAGCCAGCTCGTTGAGATTGGAGAGAATGGCCCAGGCGGCATCGATGCCGGCGGCCACGGGGTACTGTTTATCGAGCGTGACTTGCATAGCTAAATCCTAAAAAACATAGGGCGGATGCGCCACGGCGCATCCGCCCCGATATGACAGGGATCAGTTGGTGACGACCCCGTTCTTCTTCAACTCCTGCCACACGCGGTAAGCCGTGTGCGGCATGTTGAAGTGGGTCACACCCAGGTGGGCAAAGGCGTCGACCATGGCGCTGGTGAAAGTCGGGATGCTGCCCACGTGCGGCGACTCGGCCACACCCTTGGCGCCAATCGGGTGATGCGGCGAAGGCGTCACCGTGTAGTCCGTCTCCCACTTCGGCGTCTCGACCGCGGTCGGCAGGAAATAGTCCATCAGCGAGTTGCCCTGGATGTTGCCCTGCTTGTCGAAAGACAGGAGCTGCCCCATGGCCACCGCATAGCCTTCGGTCAGACCGCCGTGGATCTGGCCGTCGATGATCATCGGGTTGATACGCGTGCCGCAATCGTCAAGCGCGTAGAAGCGACGGATCTTGGTCTCACCCGTGCCCTTGTCGATGTCGACCACACACAGGTAGATACCGAAGGGGAAGGTGAAGTTCGGCGGGTCGTAGTAATGCACCGCTTCCAGGCCGGGCTCCAGCCCGGGTGGCGCCTGGTTGTAGGCAGCCCAGGCGATGTCCTTCATGGTCTTGAACTTGCCGTCGTTGCCCTTGACCTTGAAGCGGTCGATCTCCCACTCAAGGTCGGCCTCGCTGACCTCCAGCAGATGGGCGGCGATCTTCTTGGCCTTGGCGTGAATCTTGCGCGCCGCCAGCGCGATGGCCGCACCGGCCACCGGCGTGGAACGCGAGCCGTAGGTGCCCAGGCCGTAGGGCGCGGTGCTGGTATCACCCTCCTCGACCTGGATCACCTCGGAAGGCAGGCCCAATTCGGTCGCGATGATCTGTGCGTAGGTGGTCTGGTGCCCCTGGCCCTGCGAGATGGTGCCCATGCGCGCAATTGCGCTGCCGGTGGGGTGCACGCGGATCTCGCAGGAATCGAACATGCCGATACCCAGGATGTCGCAGATCTTGCTGGGGCCAGCGCCGACGATCTCGGTAAAGGTCACCAGGCCGATGCCCATGAGTGTCGGACAGTTCGGGTCGGCACGCTTCTTCGCCTGTTCGGCGCGCAGACCCTTGTAGTCCACGGCCTTGAGCACCTTGTCCATCGCGGTCTGGTAGTCGCCCGAGTCGTATTCAAAACCGAAGGCGCTGGTGTAGGGGAACTGTTCCTTCTTGATGAAGTTCTTGGCGCGGATCTCGGCCTTGTCCATGTTCAGCTTCTGCGCCAGCACGTCGACCATGCGTTCGATCAGGTACACGGCCTCGGTCACGCGGAAGGAGCAGCGGTAGGCCACGCCACCGGGCGCCTTGTTGGTGTAGACGCCGTCGACCTTGCAATAGGCCGCCTTGATGTCGTAGGAGCCCGAACAGATGTGGAACAGGCCGGCGGGGAACTTGGTCGGGTCGGCGCAGGCGTCGAAGGCGCCGTGGTCGGCAACGACGTTGGTGCGCAGCGCCAGGATCTTGCCGTCGGCCGTGGCCGCCAGTTCACCCGTCATGTGGTAGTCGCGGGCGAACGCGGTGGACGACAAGTTCTCGATGCGGTCCTCGACCCACTTGACCGGACGGCCCAGCACGATGGAGGCGACGATGGAGCAGACATAGCCCGGGTAGACGCCGACCTTGTTGCCGAAGCCGCCACCGATGTCGGGCGAGATGATGCGCACCTTGGACTCGGGGATGCCCGAGAGCAGGGACACCACCGTGCGCACCACGTGCGGCGCCTGGCTGGTGATGTAGGTGGTGAGCTCGCCGCGCACCGGATCGAACGAGGCGACCGAGCCGCAGGTCTCCAGCGGGCAGGGGTGCACGCGCGGGTAGTACATGTCCTGCGTCACCGTCACCGGGGCGCTGGCGAAGGCCGCGTCGGTGGCTTCCTTGTCACCGGCGTCCCAGCTGAAGATGTGGTTGTGGTGGTTGCGCTTGCCGTGTGCGCCTTCGGTCTTGCCGGCCAGGTCTTCCCGTATCACGGGGGCGCCGGGCTTGAGCGCCTCGAAAGGGTCCACCACCACGGGCAGCTCCTCGTACTCGACTTCCACCGCTTCCACGCCGTCGGCGGCGGCATAGCGGTCCTCGGCGATCACCACGGCCACTTCCTGCATCTGGAAATGCACCTTCCCATCGGCCAGCACGGCCGCCACGTCACCGGCCAGTGTGGGCATCCAGTGCAGCTTGAGCGGCTTGAGATCCTCGGCGGTCAGCACGGCGATGACGCCGGGCACCTTCAGCGCGGCTTCCTTGTTGATCTTCTTGATGCGGGCGTGGGCCAGCGGCGAGCGCACGATGTCCATGTGCACCATGCCCGGGAGCTTGATGTCGTCGACATAATTGCCCTTGCCCTGGATGAATCGGGCATCTTCCTTGCGAAGGCGGGACTCGCCCATGCCCATCAGGGCTTTTTCGCGATCAGTGATCGGTGCGTTCATGCTTGTCTCCTTGATCGTGGCGGCGCTCAGGCGGCCACTTTTTGGGGTTGTTGTAGGGTTTTGGCGGCGAGCAGCACGGCCTTGACGATGTTCTGGTAACCGGTGCAGCGGCACAGGTTGCCGGCCATACCGATACGCACCTGCTCTTCAGTGGGGTTGGGGTTGTCCTGCAGGAAACGGTAGGCGCGCATCAGCATGCCCGGGGTGCAGAAGCCGCACTGCAGGCCATGCTCCTTGTAGAAGGCATCCTGCACGGCATGCAGCACGCCGGCATTGGCCAGGCCCTCGACCGTCTTGACCTCGCTGCCCTCGCACTGCACCGCCAGATGCGTGCAACTCTTGACCGACTGGCCGTCGATATCGACCGTGCAGCTGCCGCAGTGGCTGGTATCGCAGCCGATGTGCGCGCCGGTCAGGTTCATCTTCTCGCGCAGAAAGTGGATCAGCAGGGTGCGCGGCTCGACGGCCTCCTCGACCTTGCGGCCGTTGAGGTTCATGGAAACGATGTGCTTGCTCATGGGGAATCTCCTCTTGTTCTTTTACTTGCAGCGCGCCGCGGCTGCCCGGATGGCACGCTTGGCCATCTCGCCGGCCATGGCGGTCTTGTATTCGGCGTCACCACGCAGGTCTTCGGCCGGGTCGCACACGGCGCGCACAGCAGCCGCGGCGGCGTTCAGCGATGCGTCGTCGATCGCCTTGCCCACCAGAGCCGCTTCAGCCTCGCTGGCGCGCAACGCAGTCGGCGCCACATTGGTCAGAGCGATGCGCGCCTGGGTCACCTTGCCACCCTTCATGTTGAGGATGACGGCCGCGCCGGCCGTGGCGAAGTCACCCGTCTTGCGCTTGAGCTTCTGGTAGGCATAGCCGGTGCCGGCCGCGAAAGGCGCGGCCAGGATGGCGGTGAGAATCTCGTCCTCGGCCAGGGCCGTCATGTAGGTTCCCAGGAAGAAGTCCACGGCCTTGACCTGACGCTCGCCCTTGGGGCCCTGCAGCACGAAGGTAGCGTCCAGCGCCATGGTGATGGCCGGGTGGTCGTTGCCGGGGTCACCATGGGCAATGTCGCCGCCAATGGTGCCACGGTTGCGCACCTGCGGGTCGGCGATCAGCAGTGCCGCTTCGGCCAGCAAGGGCAGCTTTTGCTGCAGCAGCGTGGAAGCGATGAGTTCGTTCTCGGTCGTCATGGCGCCGATGCGGACCATGCCGCCGGCTTCCGTGATGCCGCGCAGCTCTGGAATGCGGTTGATGTCGATCAGCGCGCCGGGCTCGGCAAAGCGCAACTTCATCATGGGCAGCAGGCTGTGGCCGCCGGCCAGCAGCTTGGCGTCACCGCCCAGGGTGGACAGCAGCTTGATGGCCTCCGGCACGGTGCGGGGCGCATGGTAGGCAAATTCGGGTGGAATCACGGTGTCTCCTCTTTGTCAGTATGGCCTTGAAGGGCTTATCGAACACAAACACAAGTTGTGGAATCTAACTCTTGCTTCTTATGTACGGAGCACAAAACAATCAACCGCTGGACACGCTGCACGAACGGCAATTCAGCCGCACGAACGATCAGGGGTCTAAATATCACCACATAAGCAGGCACTGATGCGATGCGGCGATGCGCCTCAACTTTTTTCGGGTACCGGATTCGCCAGCCCCAGCTGCTCCAGCAGGCGCGGCGCGCTGGCTCGCGAGACCGGAATCTCCACCGGAGTCGAGCCCATCATGCGCAGCGTCATGCGGCCGTCGTCGCGCACGATCTCGTCCACATGCGACAGGTTCACGATGTAGCTGCGGTGCACGCGCAGGAAGAGCTGCGGGTCCAGCCGCCCTTCCAGGTCGCCGATGTTGAGGTTGCAGAACTGACTGCCCTGCCCGGTGTGCACCCAGGTGTAGTGCCCCTCGGATCGGATGAAGGACACCGAGGGCACGTCCACCAGCAGCACGCGGTTCTGTTTGATGGTGGGGATCTTGCGCAGCAGGCGGCGCTCTGTCGTCTCCTCGTTGTCGCGGTTGCCGCGCGCGCCGCCCTCGTGCTCGTGGCTCACCACGTCGGTGATGTCGTAGAACACCAGGGTGTAGCCGGTGGTGGCGCCCTGCGCGTCACCCATCTTGGACACCTTGATGAGCAGCATGCGGTCCGGGATGTTGATCATCATCGCCATGGGCGGTGCGTTGTTCACGGGGCACTCGGCCTGATCCAGCAGGAACTTCACCTTGTTCTTGGCCGCGTCGGGGTGGAAGTCCAGCACGTACTTGTCGAAGGGCAGCTTGTCCTGCACCGGCAGGCTGCGCCGGGCGAAGTCGTTCATGCCCGCCACGTGCAGGTTCTTGTCCAGGTGGATCACGCCCACGTCGAAGCGCTCCAGCAGATAGAGCCAGGAGTTGGAGTTGGAATTGGCGCTGGTGGCGGTGTTGTGGGCCACGGGGCAGGTCTTCATCGCGTCGTATTCCAGTATCGGTGGCAGGGTGGTCGATACGGCCGGCCCGCCTCTCGTGCAGGCTAGGCGGACAATCATGCAGCGTCGCTGCGCTTCATTCATCCAGTCGGCTGTCGCCCCACAAGGCCAGTTACAGTGCAATTATCAGCAAGAAGTGGAGTGTTATGGAGTCGCCCCGCACTCACCATAGTGTTAACCCGCGCCTCCGGCAGCTTCCGGCTAAATACCTGGTAGACAAAATCTGGATAGCTCCCGTCCCTCGATGAACCCGTCCCCGCAACCCCACTGGCTGGCCCGCAGCATCGGCTCGGCCACCCTCACGCCCGCCCTGCTGGTGGCGCTGGTGGCGTTCACGCTCTGGTTCCTGGGCCGCAGCTCGGCCCTGCCCGGCAGCGCGCAGCCTCTGCTCATTGCGCTCACGCTGCTGGCTGTGGCCATCGGCTGCGCCGCGCTCGCCTTCATCCGCCCGCAGCGCGCCGGCCTCTCGCCGCCACACGTCATGCTCTCGCTGGGCTTCGGCGGCATGCTGCTGGGCCTGCTGTGGGACGTGCTGCAGTCCGGCCCGGCCCGGCTGGACAGCCTGTGCGTGCAGTCCAGCGGCCTGGGCTTCGTCGACAGCCTGCTGCTGCATATCGAATTCCTGCCCGGCATGCATGCGGGCATGCTGGCCGGCGGCCTCGCCGCCATCCCCAGCCTGCGCGTGCTGCGCCCGCACTGCGGCCGTTACCTTTGCTCGCTATTCGCGCAGAACCTGATGTGCTCGGGTTGGATGCTGATCGGCATGACGGCCGGCGCCGTCTGGCTGGCGCGCTGGCAGATCGGCAGCGGCAGCAGCACCCTGCCCGGCATGCTGGGCGGCATGTTCGTGGGCATGACCTGGGGCATGGTGCTCAGCGTGGCGCTGTACCGCGCTTTCTTCGCCTGGCGCCAGCGCGCCCGCCCGTCTTAATGCCCGCTTAAGGCAAGGCTTCAAGAATCACCGGGTTCACTCCCGGTTCTTGAAGCATGACCACCTCAGCCCTCGCCCCCCGTACGCCCTGGCACCCGCTGGCCCTGCTGGCCGTGCTGGCCCTGTGGCTGACCACGCTGGGCAATCTGCCGCTGTGGGGCGCGGTCTGGCGCCTGCCTGAAACCCATGGCCGGCACGCCCTGGCCACCACGGTCAACTTGGGTCTGCTGCTGTTCGCGCTGACCCTGGCCCTGCTCAGCGTGGCGGTCTGGCCGCGCTGGCGCAAACCGGCAGGCCTGCTGCTGCTGCTCATGGCCGCCTCGGCCAGCTACTTCATGCAGGCCTACGGCGTGGTGATCGACGCCAGCATGCTGGCCAACGCCGCCCACACCGACGTGCGCGAGGTGCGCGACCTGCTCTCCTGGGGCATGCTGGGCGCCCTGCTGCTGGGCGTGGTCTTGCCCGGCTGGTGGTGGTGGCGCCAGCCCGTGCGGGCCCTGCCCGCGCGCCGGCTGCTGGTCCAGCAGCTGGGCGCGGCCACGCTGGCCATGATGGTCGTGCTGCTACTGGGCTGGGCCAGCTTCCAGGACCTGGCTTCGCTCACGCGCAACCACAAGCCCCTGCGCTACATGGTCAACCCCTACAACAGCCTCTACGCCGTCGGCCGCAACGCCGTGGGCCGCGCCGCGCACGCGCAGCTGCCCCTGCAGGCCATCGGCGCGGACGCCACCCTGGCCTCTCTCACGCACGACAGCGCTGACAACGCCCCGCTCATCGTGCTCGTGGTGGGCGAGACTGCCCGCGCCGCCAACTTCGGCATCGGCGGCTACGCGCGCGACACCACGCCGCGCCTGCGCGCGCTGCAGGCCCAGGGCAATCTGGTCTATTACCCGCAGGTGAGCTCCTGCGGCACCAACACCCAGGACTCCGTGCCCTGCATGTTCTCGCACCTGGGGCGCGAGGCCTACTTCGACGCGAACGCCCCCCACGAGAACCTGCTCGACGTGCTGCAGCGCGCCGGCCTGGCCGTGCTCTGGCTCGACAACCAGTCCGGCTGCAAGGGCGTGTGCGATCGTGTGCCCCACATGGACACCAGCGCCCTGGCCCGGCCCGGCCTGTGCGATGGCGACGGCTGCCTGGACGAAGTGATGCTGCGCGAGCTGCCCGCGCAGCTGGCCCAGCTGGAGCCCGCGCGCCGCGCCCGCGGCACGGTGGTGGTGCTGCACCAGATGGGCAGCCATGGCCCGGCCTATCACAAGCGCTCGCCCGCGGCACGCAAGAGCTACCAGCCCGAGTGCACGGGGGCCGCCCTGCAGGCCTGCCCCAGCGAGCAGATCGTCAACGCCTACGACAACAGCATCCGCTACACCGACCATCTGCTGGGCGAGCTCGTGGCATGGCTGCAGGCCCAGCGCCGGCCCACGGCCCTGCTGTATGTGTCCGACCACGGCGAATCGCTGGGTGAAAAAGGCTTGTACCTGCACGGCATGCCCTACCGCATGGCCCCCGAGGAACAGACCCGCGTGCCCATGGCGCTCTGGCTCTCGGCCCCGCTGCAACAGCGCCTGGACCTGAAGCCGGACTGCCTGCGCGCCAGCGCCGCGCGCCCGCTCTCGCACGACAACCTCTTCCACACCGTGCTGGACCTGGCCCAGGTGCGCACGACCGTGCACAAGCCCGCGCTGGACGTGCTGGCCGGCTGCCGCCCCGGCGCCCATCCTCAGGGCTGAGGCAGGCGCCGGCCCCTCGCTGCGGCGCGCGGCGAGGCGACCGTCACAAAGTTTTCAGCCGCGCGGCGTAACATGGCCGCTTATGGCCGACCGGCCCGCCACCCCACGCCCACCCGCAACGCCACGCCCCATGTCCAACCCTGTCCTGGCCTGGTGGATTGTGCTCTGCACGCTCGGCGGGCTCAACCTGCTGCTGTGGCTGCTCTCGGCCAGAGCCCTGCAGCGGCGCCGCCCCCTGATGCCGGCCGGGCTCTACGCCGCCCGGCGCCTGCAGCTCATGCTGTCCGCCGTCTTCGTCCTCGGCTGCGCCTACCGTTCAGTCCTGCCGGTGCACGACATCGCGCGCCACTGCGTGGTCGACAGCTGGCTGTCCAACGTGCTGCTCGGGCGATCGGTGGCCACCCTCGCCGAACTGAGCTTCGCCGCCCAGTGGGCCCTCCTGCTTGGGGAGATGGCCCGCGTCCACGACAGCGCCGTGGCCCGGACCACCGCAAGAGCGCTGCTGCCGACCATCGTGCTGGCCGAGCTCTGCTCCTGGTACGCGGTGCTGACGCGGGCCCACCTCGGCCATGTGATCGAAGAATCGCTCTGGACCCTGGCCGCAGGCTTCGTGGTCGCCAGCCTGGTGGTGCTGTGGCCGCGCTGCGCCGCTGCCAACCGCAGGCGCCTGGCCGCGCTGGCGGCCGCCGGCGCGGCCTATATCCTGTTCATGCTGCACGTGGACGTGCCCATGTACTGGACGCGCTGGCTCGCGGACGAGGCCAGCGGCCAGCCCTACCTGAGCCTGGCCCAGGGCCTGCTCGATGCGGCCCGGCCTTGTGTGCTGTCCTGGCGCTGGGAAGACTGGCGGGCCGAGATCGCCTGGATGACGCTCTACTTCAGCGTCGCGGTGTGGCTCAGCATTGCCATGGTCCACGCGCC
Source organism: Rhodoferax sp. BAB1 (assembly GCF_013334205.1). Taxonomy (NCBI): domain Bacteria; kingdom Pseudomonadati; phylum Pseudomonadota; class Betaproteobacteria; order Burkholderiales; family Comamonadaceae; genus Rhodoferax; species Rhodoferax sp. BAB1. The sequence goes on from NZ_CP054424.1 coordinate 1,871,441, forward strand.
GGACCTGCGGACCGACAGCCCGCGCGGCGACGCCCGGGCGGTGTAGTTCCCGGTCCCGGCTGACACACGCCTCGGCTAAGCTGCTGCCATGCTCAACCTCCCCAATGCGCTGACCCTGCTGCGCTTTGCCCTGGTGCCGGTCATCGGGCTGCAACTGCTGCGCGGCAACCACGGGCTGGCCTGCGCGCTGTTCCTCGTGTCGGCCGTGTCCGACTGGGCCGACGGCGTGATCGCCCGCCACTGGAACCAGCGCACCCGCTTCGGCGCCGTGGCCGACCCGCTGGCGGACAAGCTCACCATGCTGACCGTCACCCTGCTGCTGGCCTTCCAGCAGGCCCTGCCCTGGTGGTTCGCCCTGGCCGTCGTCCTGCGCGACGCCGTGATCGTCGCGGGCGCCCTGGCCTTCCACCTGCTGATCCGGCCGGTGGAGATGTCGCCCAGCCGCCTCTCCAAGCTCAACACCGCGCTCGAATTCCTGCTGCTGGTCACGCTGCTCGCGATCCGCGCCGACTACCTGCCCGACGGCCCCTGGCGCAGCGCGCTGCTGGCCGCCACGCTGGGCACCATCGTGCTGTCGGGCGGGCACTACATCTACACCTGGGGCCGCAAGGCGAGCGCGGCGCGCCAGCCCCCTACGCCCGGGGACGCAAGCGCATGAGCCTGGACGAACTCTGGACGGCCCTGCGCCTGCTGTTGCTGCTGGCGGTGGCCAACACCGCGCCCCTGGTCGCCAAGCGCCTGTTCGGCGCGCGCTGGAGCACACCGCTCGACGGTGGCCTGGGCTTCCTGGACGGCCGGCCCCTGCTCGGCGCCTCCAAGACGGTGCGCGGCCTGGTGGCGGCCACCCTGGCCAGCGCACTGGCCGCGCCCCTGCTGGGCCTGCCCGCGGCCATCGGCGCGGTACTCGGCGTCGGTGCCATGCTGGGCGACGCCCTGGCCAGCTTCACCAAGCGCCGCCTGGGCACCCCGCCCAGCGGGCGCGCCACCGGGCTCGACCAGATCCCCGAGGCGCTGCTGCCCCTCCTGCTGCTGCAGGCCACGCTGGATCTGGGCCTGCTGCAGATCGCGGCCGTCACCCTGACCTTTTTCGTGCTCGAGATCCCGCTGGCCTGGCTGGCCCATCGGCTGGGGCTGCGCGACCAGCCCTACTGAGGACGCACCGCCGGGCGCGCACGGCCCCTGCCTCGGCCCGCAAGGCGCGGCCTGCAGGCACCGCCGGCCTGGGCTACAGTGAGCGGCACGTTCAACTCATCTGCCCACGCCATGAACACACTCGCCGACTTCCCCATCACCCGCAAGTGGCCTGCCCGGCACCCCGAGCGCCTGCAGCTCTATTCCCTGCCCACGCCCAATGGCGTGAAGGTTTCCATCATGCTGGAAGAGACCGGCCTGCCCTACGAAGTGCATCTGGTGGACTTCGAGAAGCAAGACCAGTTCTCGCCCGAGTTCCTCAGCCTGAACCCCAACAACAAGATCCCGGCCATCCTGGACCCCAATGGCCCCGGCGGCAAACCGCTGGCGCTGGCCGAGTCCGGCGCCATCCTGGTGTATCTCGCCGGCAAGACCGGCCAGCTGCTGCCGAAAGACGACGCGGCCAGATACGAAACCCTGCAATGGCTCATGTGGCAGATGGGTGGCGTGGGCCCCATGTTTGGCCAGCTCGGCTTCTTCACGATCTTTGCCGGCAAGGACTACGAGGACCAGCGCCCGCGCGAGCGCTACGTGGCCGAATCGCGCCGCCTGCTGGGCGTGCTCAACGAGCGCCTCAAGGGCCGCAAATGGATCATGGGCAACGAGTACTCGATCGCCGACATCGCCGTCTTCCCCTGGGTGCGTAACCTGCTCGTGCGCTACAAGGCCGGCGAGCTGGTTTTCATCGAGGACTTCCCGGAAGTCACGCGCGTGCTGGAGGCCTTCGTCGCGCGCCCGGCCGTGCGGCGCGGGCTGGACATACCCAAGCGCCCCTGAGCGGGATCGGCACATGTCCCGCGAGAGCGAATTCCAGGCCGTGGCCCGCGAGCTGGGTTACGACTTCAATGGCGAACTCCAGAAGGGTGGCAACTACACCCCGTTCGTGCGCCACGGCGGCCAGGTCTTCGTCAGCGGCCAGGTGCCGCGGGTCGGCAGCGAGATCGTGGTGACGGGGCGCGTGGGCAGCGAGGTGACGCTGGAGCGCGCCCAGCTGGCCGCCAGAATTTGCGTCATGCGCGCGCTGGCCCTGCTGCGCCAGTCCCCCGGCGCGCTCGACGCGGTCAGCCGCGTGCTGCGCGTGACGGTGTTCGTGCAGGCGGTCGACGGTTTCTCGCAACTCAGCGAAGTGGCGGACGGCGCCTCTGAAGTGCTGTTCCGCGTGCTCGGCGAAGCCGGCGTGCACACGCGCACCTCGGTCGGGGTGGCCCAGCTGCCCAAAAATGCGGCTGTCGAGCTGGACCTGATTGCCGCGGTGGATTGATGCCCCGGCGATGTTGCCTGCCCTGATATCAGATCAACGCGCCAGCAGACCCAGCCCATGCGCGTGCAGGCTCTGCACATAGAGGCGGTCCCTGGTTTCCGTGAGGCTCGTCACCTCGGGGTAGGCCCCGCTGGGGTCCTGCAGGTCCGTCACCACCTGCCCTGCCTCGTTGAAGGCGAACACATGGCCGTAGGCCTTGGGGATGGGCCACAAGGCCCGCGGCAGGCGCAACGTCAGGCTGCGCAGCCAGGGCTTTTGCGCCAGCTGGTCGACCTTGGGATTGCGCGGCTTGACCAGGCCCACCCAGATGCGGCCGTCCAGGCCGCGCATCAGGTTGTCGGGATAACCGGGCAGGTTGTCGAACAGCACACCGGCCTCGGCGTTGCCGGCCTTCGGCAAGGTCGCCAGGTCCAGATTCTGCGCAGCAACGGCCACCTTCCAGATGCGGTACTGGCCCGTTTCGCCCACGAAGAGCGTGCGCTCGTCCGCACTCAGCGCCACGCCGTTCGCAAAACTCAAACCACGGGCCACGACGCGGGTGGCCTTGGTGGCGGGGTCGTATTCCAGCACACGGCCGGTGCTCGCCTGCTCCAGGATGTCGAGCACGCTGGCCTCGAAGGTGCCGCCCCAGTCCCTGGGGGCAAAACGCCCCGAGGCATCACTGAAGTAGATCTTGCCGCTCTTCGCGACCACCACCGAGTTGGCGTAGAGGATGGGCGCGCCGCCGGCCTGGTCGGTGAGCAGGGTGATCTTGCCATCGGGCGCGATGGACAACAGGCCCTTCATGGCGTCGGCCGCGATCAGGTTGCCGGACGCATCGAAATCAAAACCCAGCACCCGCCCGCCGGTGTTGGCAAACACCTGCTGCTGGCTGCCGTCTGCGTCCATGCGCAGGATGTTGCCGCTCGCCACGGTGGTGTAGAGCTTGCCGTCCTTGCCGAACACGATGTGCTCGGGCCCTACCTCGCCCTTCAGGTCGATCATCTGCAGCTTGGCCAGCCGGGTGTTGACGGTATGCGGCCCGGCATACCCCGGCTCCGGCGGCGCGTCCCAGGCCACGGGCCGGATGGGCACCGGCCAGGCCAGCAGGTAAAGCACCGCGGCGCCCAGCAGCAGTGCCGCAGCCAGACCGATCTTCTTGATTCTGGATGTCTTCATGGGGCTCCTCCTCTTGTCTTGATTTTTCTACAGCGCCCGGCCGCCCCAGCGCAGCCGGCGCCCGCCGCGGGCTCAGCGGCCCATCAGCGCCAGCACGTGCGCGGCCGTGCCGCTGGCCAGGCCTTCGAGGCTGTAGCCGCCTTCGAGCACCGAGACCACGCGGCCCTGGGCCGTCTCGTCGGCCACCTTCATGAGCTCGCGGGTGATCCAGTGGTAGTCCTCGTCGGTGAACTTCAGGCCGCCCAGCGGGTCCAGGTGGTGGGCGTCGAAACCGGCCGAGATGATGAGCAGCTCGGGCGCGAACTCGCGCAGCGCGGGCAGCAGCACATCCGTCATGGCCGCGCGGAAGGCGGCCGAACCCGTGCCGCGGGGGAAGGGCACGTTGACGATGTTGTGGGCCACACCGGTCTCGTTCTTCGCCCCCGTGCCCGGGTAGAACTGCCCCTGGTGGCAGGAGCCGTAGAACAGGTCCGGGTCGTCGTAGAAACTGTTCTGCGTGCCGTTGCCGTGGTGCACGTCGAAGTCCACCACCGCCACGCGCTGCAGGCCATGCTGCTCGCGCGCGTGCAGGGCCGCAATGGCCGCTTGGTTGAACACACAGAAGCCCATGGCCTCACCCGCCTCCGCATGGTGGCCGCAGGGGCGCGTGGCGCAGAAGACGTTTTTGGCCTGCTGTTTCACCACGTCGTCCACGCCCGCGCAGGCCGCGCCCACGCAGCGCATCACTGCCTCCAGCGTGCCCGGCGACATGATGGTGTCGCCCGCGTCCAGCGCGCGGTAACCCTGCTCGGGCGCCATCTCCTTCACGGCTTCCACGTAGTCGGGCGTGTGGATGTGCAGCACCTGCTCGAAGGTGCCCAGCGGCGCGTCGCGCCAGACGGCGTCGGCGAAGGCCGTGGTCTTCAGGGCGGCCAGCACGGCTTCCAGGCGCTCGGGGGACTCGGGGTGGTGCGGGCCGGGGCGGTGTTCGAAGCAGGCTTCGTGGGTGTAGATCAGGGTGCTCATGGATGGTCTTTCTCGCAAGGGTTTCACGAATGCACCGGCGTGGCGGAGAGCTTCACGCCCAGGGCGTGGAGCAGTTTGAGCATGGTGTCGTAGCGTGGTTTGGCGCCGGGTGCCAGCGCCTTGTAGAGGCTTTCACGGCCCAGGCCGGCATCCATGGCGAGTTGCGCCATGCCACGCACGCGTGCCACATCGCGCACGGCGGCAAGCAGGACATCCGGGTTAGGGTCTTCCAGGGCTGCGGTCAGATACTCCGCGATGGTTTCCTCATCGTCCAGGTAGTCCGCCGCATCGAAGGGTGCAAGTCTGGCCATGGTTCACTCCTTGTCCAAGGTCCGCGCCATCTCGATGGCACGCTTGATGTCGCGCTTCTGGGAAGACTTGTCGCCCCCCAGCAGAAGCAGATAGACCACTTTTCCGCGACGCGTGTAATAGACGCGATAGCCCGGCCCGGCATGCACGCGCATTTCCGAAACGCCCTCACCCACAGGCTCACAGTCGCCAAAATTGCCGTGCTCGGCAGACCGGATGCGCAGCGCGATACGGGCACGGCCGACCTTGTCTTTCATGGCGGAGAGCCAAGCGTCGAACTCCTCGGTTCGCAGAAACGTGTTCACCTGATGATTGTATCCGAATGGATACTGATGCGCAATGGCGACATTACGCGATGAGCGTGCCGCAGTCTGTCAGCACCGTATAAATGAAGTGCACCCAGCTGGAGGGCAGGTAGGTAGGCGTTGATGGCATCACGGTGGTGGGCATCGATTTCACCGATCCTCGCCATCGTAGGTGACCACTCGTCAAGCCACCAGTCATACAGTCCGCCTCCAGCTCACGCAAGGGGCATGTTTCTCGTTTTCGCCAAGATCAATCAGTTGCTCACTGATCGTCAAACCCTCTCGATGCCGAACTGCCACGGGCTATGGAACAGCGCGCCATCCCCTCCGGAACTCCCCCCAAAGCCCGCCCCAGCCGTTTCGGGTCCTTGCGCCTCATTCGTTCAACTCACCCCACCCACTGACCTTGCTGAACAGAACCTCGCCGGTGGGCACATGAACCACACGCACCACCCCCCCCGGCGGGTCCGTGATGCTCTTGGCGGCCAGGGACACGGCCAGTTCCCGGCTGGCCAGCCGGGCGCCGTCGCGCACGTTGGTGCGGGGCAGCGATGCCACGATGGGGGAGGAGCTTTCGATCTTGTAGGGCAAGGTGGTCATGACAAGCTCTCATGGATGGAGTGACGCTCGGAAAAGATAGCTTCCCATGGGAGTTTTACAAGCGTATGGGAAAAGCCCAAAAACTTCTCATCGAGATGTAAGTCCTGAGACGAATTGCCTATCGCCCGTCATGGTGCTGACACCTGCGGCCTTACACCTGGATGCAAGACGGCAGCACCCAACCCGCCCCCGGGCGCATGGCAGCCTGCGGTCTTGCCCGGATCCGGGGCCAGGCCTAGAATCCCGGCACCTGTACCTCCCGGGGGGCTTATGGCCAACATCACGTGGAAAGAGGCGCCTGCCACCTGGACAGCGCTGCTGGACGATGTGCCGGTCTGCACCCTGAAATGCAAGGACATCGGTGGTTGCGCCGCCAGCTGGCTGGACGGGCGCCTCTGGGCACCGCCCAGCCATATGCCCAAGGCGGCACCCCAGCCCACGCGTTTTTTCACCGGCGTGGAGGAAGCCAAGACGGCGGTGGAAGCGACCTTGAACAGCTGACCAGACCAAGCCCGCCCCAAACAAAACCCGCCCCTGCGTACGCAAGCGGCGGGTTTTCTGTTGGCGCTTCGGTCACCGAAGCAGAAGCAGGGCCCTGTCGTCTTAAGGTGTATCCGGCAAGCGCGATTGGGCCGCCTCGCGCGCCTCGGCGTTGACCCGCAACTGGCAACTGTCGCTCGCTTCGCGCCCCTGCAGGCTGTTGCAGCGCCAGAGGGCCTCAGCGTGTTGGGCCTCTGCCTCCTGCCGCCATTCGCTTTGCTGCATGGAGCCGCGCACGACATAGTAAAAAACCGGCAGCAGGGCCACCAGCGCAAGGATGGCCACGACCAGGGGCCAAAGCCGTGGCCGGCCCTTGGCAGCCAGGCGGTCTTCCTCGGCCTCCTGCAGCAGATCGAGCCGCAGTGCGGCAGCACCGGCGATTCTGAGGCTCGACGCTGTGGCATCAGAGAAGTGGGGATCCATGGATGACTCTCATATCAACCCGCGCAGCGCGGACTGTTTGGACCCACTGTACAGCGGCTGGGCCTTCTTGCTGGTGCACCAGGCGAATGGCCAGGCATGAACAGGGGCAAACGGGGCACAACCCGCCGCCTGCGCACGCACGGGGCGGCTTGCTCTTTGCCCGCCTCAGCTGTCCAGCCCTTGGGCGCAGTAACCGGGCAACGTCAGCTCCGCCCTGAGCCCGCCCAGGCCGGCCACACCCAGCCGCACCTCGCCCTGGTAGAGACCGGCCAGTTCCCGCGCGATGTCCAGACCCAGGCCGGTGCCGGGGGTGCGCTCGTCGGCCCGCACGCCGCGCTCGAAGACCCGGCTGCGCTCGGCCTCGCTCAGGCCGGGGCCGTCGTCTTCGATGGTGATGCGCAGCTGGCCATTGGCATGGCTGGCGGTGATCTGCACCTGGCAACGCGCCCACTTGCAGGCGTTGTCCAGCAGGTTGCCCAGCATTTCCTGCAGGTCCTGCGACTCGCCGGCGAACTGCAGGCCGGCCGGTAGCGGCGCCACGGTGATGAGCAGTTCGGGCCGATCTTCGCGCCGGGCGTGGACCTTGCGCATGACACGCACCAGCCCTTCCACCACCGGCGCCACGTCGGTGCGCAGGCCGGCGATACCGGCGCTGGACGCACGGGCGCGCCCCAGGTGCCAGTCCACCTGGTGGCGGATGCTGGCCACCTGCTCCTGCAGCTGGCCGGCCCAGGCGCTGCGCTCCGAAGTCTGATCCGTGGCCAGGTTGCCCAAAACGGCCAGCGGGGTCTTGATGGCATGGGCCAGGTTGCCCGCCATCTGGCGCGCGCGCTTGACGACCTGTTCGTTCTGGTCGAGCACGTGGTTGAAGTCCTGCACCAGGGGATCGACCTCGGCGGGGAAGGCACCGCTCAGGCGCTGCGCGCGGCCCTGGCGGATGGACAGCACGGCCGCCTGCAGCTTGCGCAGCGGCAGCAGGCCCAGGCTCACCTGCGCCCAGGCGGCTGCCAGCAAGGCCAGGCCCAGCACCGTGAGTGAGAGCGCGAGCTGGCGCGAGAAGCTGGCCACGGCGCTCTCCAGCTCGGCCCTATCGGCGGCCACGGTGAGGCGCCAGCCCGGTGCGGCCTGAACGGCGCTGCCCTGATCTGCGGGGACGAACTGCACGCGGCGTTCCAGCGCCAGCAGGGCCTGCCCGTCCGGCCCCGGGATCGGATGGCGGTGCAGCTCGGCGCGGCCCAGCGCATCAGGGGGCAAGGCCAGCTCGGTGTCCCACAGGGAACGCGAGCGCAGCAGCGGCCGGGCCGCTGACGGAGTGGCGCCGGCCGGGGCCAGGGCCTCGACCTGCCAGTACAGGCCCGAGTACGGCGTGTGCCAGCGCGGATCGCTCAGGGGCGCCTTGAGTTGCGGGCGTTGCTGCGCATCGGGCTCCAGCGCTGCGGTGAGCTGGTCCAGCTGGCGCAGCAGCTGGGTGTCAAACTGCGCGGTGACATGCGTGCGGAACAGGCTGGCGATCAGGAAACCGGCGCCCAGCAGCGCCAGGGCCACGGCCACCAGGGTCAGGCCCAGCAGGCGCCAGCGCAGGGTGCGTGCCCAGGCCCTCATGCGGCTGCGGCCGGGCCCGCCGGCACGTTGAGGCGGTAGCCCAGGCCGCGCACGGTTTCGATCATGGCGGCGGGTAGCTTCTTGCGCAGGCGCGCGACGAAGACTTCGATGGTGTTGGAATCGCGCTCGAAGTCCTGCGCATAGAGATGTTCGGTGAGCACCGTGCGCGAGACCAGTTCGTTGGGATGGTGCATGAGGTAGGACAGCAGCTTGAACTCCTGCGCGGTCAGGTTGACCGGCTGGCCGTCCAGCGTGACCTTGCCGCTGCGGGTGTCCAGCGCCAGCGGGCCGCAGGCCAGCAGCGCCGAGGCCAGGCCGCTGGCGCGGCGGATCAGGGCGCGCACCCGGGCCAGCAGCTCTTCGGTGTGGAAAGGTTTGGTGAGGTAGTCGTCGGCGCCGGCGTCGATGCCGGCCACCTTCTCGTGCCACTGGTCGCGTGCGGTGAGGATGAGCACCGGCGCGCTCATGCCTTCGCTGCGCCAGCGCTTGAGCACGCTCAGGCCGTCGAGCACGGGCAGACCCAGATCCAGCACCACGGCGTCATAGGCCTGCACGCCGCCCTGGACCCAGGCGTCGCGGCCGTTGTCGGCCTGGTCGACAGCGTAACCGGCATCCAGCAGCACCTGGCGCAATTGCGCGGCCAGCGTGGCTTCGTCTTCGACCAGCAGCACGCGCATCAGCGTTGAACCTCGCGCTGCCGGATGATCGCGGCGGTCTTGGCGTCGACCTTGAGCTTGAGCAGGCCACCACCGCTTTGCAGGATCTTGAGTTCGTAAATCCACAGGCCCTTCTCGCGCTCCAGCTCCACTTCCAGCACGTTGCCGGGGTGGTCCCGGGACACGCGCTCGAGCACCACGTGCAGCGGCAGCACTTCACCGGCCTGCAGGGCGGCGCGGGCGCGGTCGTGGTCGCCGTCGGCCAGGCTGGCCAGCGGCGTCAGGGCCGCAGCGACAAGCAGGGTGGCGATGGCGAGGGTTGTGCGCATGGGGGGGCTTCCAGGGTGGGATCTTATGCCCCTCATTCTGCGCAGCGAAGCTGAACGGCAGATGAACGGCGGCTTCAGCCTGGGTACAGGCAGCGGGGCGCACCATGAACGCCATCCCGAAACCCCACCCCAACAACAGGAGTCGTTCATGAAGAAGATCAAGTGGATGTCGGCCACCGCCGGGCTGGCCATGCTGCTGCTGATGCTGCAGCCAGCCCAGGCCGCGGACACCAGCATGGCCGAACAGCTGGCCCGCTGGAATGCGGCAGCCGGCTCACCCGGCAACGCGGCAAAAGGCCAGGTCTTTTTTGGCAGCAAGCACGGCGGCGACTGGTCTTGCGCCTCCTGCCACGGCACACCGCCCACCGGCCAGGGCAAACACGCGAGCACGGGCAAGACCATCGCCCCGCTGGCGCCGGCCTTCAACCCCCAGGCGTTCACCGACAGCGCCAAGGTGGACAAGTGGCTGCGCCGCAATTGCAAGGACGTGCTGAGCCGCGAGTGCACGGCCGCCGAGAAAGCCGACGTGCTGGCCTACCTGGCCAGCCTGAAACCCTGAACCCGCTGGAGCAACACCATGCAAGCCCCAACGCAAACCCGAACTCTCAAGCGGACCCTGCCGGCCCTGGCCCTGCTGCTGGGCCTCACCACCGCCGCCTTGGCCGACAGCGGCAACCTGAACCCGCGCCAGATGCTGCCCGGCTACCAGCAGGAATGCGCGGCCTGCCACCTGGCCTACCCGGCGGGCCTGCTGCCGGCGCGTTCCTGGGACCGCATCATGAGCGGCCTGGACAAACACTACGGCACCGACGCCTCGCTCGACGCGGCCACCGTGCAGCAGATCGGCCAGTGGCTGCAGGCCAACGCGGGCACCTACAAGCGCGTGAGCGCACCGCCGCCGCAGGACCGCATCACCGAATCGGCCTGGTTCCTACGCAAGCACCGCAAGCTGGACGCGCCCGTGTGGCAACACGCCAGCGTGAAGAGCGCAGCCAACTGTGCGGCCTGCCACACCCGTGCCGAACAGGGCAGCTTCGATGAGCGCGAACTTCAATTTCCCCGCGGCCTGGACGCGCGCTACCGCCGCGCCTTCCAGGACTGATGAACCCGAACCGGAGCGACCCCATGAACACCACCTCCCCCCACACCACCTTGGCCGGAACCGCGCCGCGCCAGGCCGCGGCGACCCGCCGCGTCATCGACGCGCCCACCCGCATGTTCCACTGGCTGTTTGCCCTGAGCTTCGTGGGGGCCTACCTCACCGCCGATGGCGAGCGCCTGCGCCTGGTGCACGTCGTGCTGGGTTACAGCATGGCCGGCCTGCTGGTCTTTCGCGTGCTCTACGGCCTGTTCGGCCCGCGGCAGGCGCGCCTGTCCCTGCTCTGGGGCAAGGTGGCGAACGCGCCGGCCTGGCTGCGCAGCGTGAAGGCGGCCTGGTCCGGCACGGGCCAGGCAACGGCGCCGGTGAACTGGCGCCAGGGCCAGTACCTGGCCATGGCGATGACCGTGCTCGCCCTTCTGGCCGTGGTGCTGCCGCTGACCCTGAGCGGCTACGCGGCCTTTCACGAATGGGGCGGCGAGTGGCTCGAAGAGGTCCATGAAGCAGCGGGTGAATTCATGCTGTGGCTGGTGCTGGGCCACCTGGCCTTCCTGCTGGCCCTGAGCCTGCTACGGCGCCGGAACCAGGCCACGCCCATGCTCACCGGCCGCATGGAGGGCGCGGGGCCGGACCTGGCCAAGCGCAACCACGCGGGGCTCGCCATGCTGCTGCTGGCGGCCATGCTCTCCTACTGGGCCTGGGAATGGCAGCAGGCGCCCAGCACCGCACCGACCCAGATCAGCTGCAGCAAGGATCGCCACGCGGATGACTGCTGAGAGCTGAGACCCCAGACGTAAAAACCCGCCCCGGCTTGCACCGAGGCGGGTTTTCTTTGGCGCGCAGCGCCGGGGGACTCAGACCTTGTCGAAGCTGAACTGGCCCGGGTTCTTGATGGGGTCCACGTCCACGGCGATGACGTCCTTGGGCGCGAACTTGCCTTCCAGCAGCAATTTCGAGAGCGGGTTCTCGATGCGCTGCTGGATCGCGCGCTTCAAGGGCCGGGCGCCGAACACCGGATCGAAACCCACCTTGGCCAGTTCGGCCAGGGCCTTGTCCGACACCTGGAGCGCCAGTTCCATCTTGCCCAGGCGGTCCTGCAGGGCCTGCAGCTGGATGCCGGCGATGCTGGTGATGTGCTCGGCGTCGAGGGCGTGGAAGACCACGGTCTCGTCGATGCGGTTGAGGAACTCGGGGCGGAAGTGGTTCTTCAGCTCGCCCCAGACGGCGTCCTTCACGTCTTCATACGGTTCGCCCACCATGGCCTGGATCAGGTGCGAGCCGATGTTGCTGGTCATCACGATGACGGTGTTCTTGAAGTCCACGGTGCGGCCCTGGCCGTCGGTCAGGCGGCCGTCGTCCAGCACCTGCAGCAGCACGTTGAACACGTCGGGGTGGGCCTTCTCGACCTCGTCAAGCAGCAGCACGCTGTAGGGCTTGCGGCGCACGGCTTCGGTCAGGTAACCACCCTCCTCGTAACCCACGTAGCCGGGCGGCGCGCCGATCAGGCGGGCCACGGAGTGTTTCTCCATGAACTCGCTCATGTCGATGCGCACCAGATGGTCCACGCTGTCGAAGAGGAAACCGGCCAGGGCCTTGCAGAGTTCGGTCTTGCCCACGCCGGTGGGGCCGAGGAAGAGGAAGGAACCGGTCGGACGGTTCGGGTCGCTCAGACCCGAGCGTGAACGACGGATGGCGTTGGCCACGGCCGAGATGGCTTCGTCCTGGCCCACCACGCGCTCGTGCAGCTTGGTTTCCATCTGCAGCAGCTTGTCCTTCTCGCCCTGCATCATCTTGGCCACGGGGATGCCGGTGGCGCGGGACACCACCTCGGCAATCTCCTCGGCACCCACCTGGGTGCGCAGCAGGCGCGGCACGCTGCCCTCGCCCTGGGCCTGTTCGCGGGCCTGGGCTTCCTTGAGCAGCTTCTCCAGCTCGGGCAGCTTGCCGTACTGCAGCTCGGAGACCTTGGCCAGGTCGCCCTTGCGGGTCAACTCGGTGATCTGGACCTTGACCTTCTCGATCTCTTCGCGCACATGCTGGCTGCCCTGGGCCTGGGCCTTCTCGGCTTTCCAGATCTCGTCGTAGTCGGCGATCTCCTTCTGCAGCTTGCCGATCTCTTCCTGGATCAGTTCCAGGCGCTTTTGCGAGGCCTCGTCCTTTTCCTTTTTCATGGCCTCGCGCTCGATCTGCAACTGGATCAGGCGGCGGTCGAGCTTGTCCATGACTTCGGGCTTGGAGTCGATCTCGATCTTGATCTTGGCGGCAGCCTCGTCGATCAGGTCGATGGCCTTGTCGGGCAGGAAGCGATCGGTGATGTAGCGGTGGCTCAGCTCGGCCGCGGCCACGATGGCCGGGTCGGTGATGTCGACGCCGTGGTGCACCTCGTATTTCTCCTGCAGGCCGCGCAGGATGGCGATGGTCTGCTCCACCGTGGGCTCGCCCACCAGCACCTTCTGGAAACGACGCTCCAGCGCGGCGTCCTTCTCGATGTACTTGCGGTATTCGTCCAGCGTGGTGGCGCCGATGCAGTGCAGTTCACCCCGCGCCAGCGCGGGCTTGAGCATGTTGCCGGCGTCCATGGCGCCTTCGGCCTTGCCCGCACCCACCATGGTGTGCAGCTCGTCGATGAAAAGGATGATGCGGCCTTCGTCCTGCGCCACTTCCTTGAGCACGGCTTTCAGGCGCTCCTCGAACTCGCCGCGGTACTTGGCGCCGGCCAAGAGGCCCGCCATGTCCAGCACCAGCACGCGCTTGTCGCGCAGGGTCTCGGGTACTTCGCCGTTGACGATGCGCTGGGCCAGGCCTTCGACGATGGCGGTCTTGCCCACGCCGGGCTCGCCGATCAGCACGGGGTTGTTCTTGCTGCGGCGTTGCAGCACCTGGATGGCGCGGCGGATCTCGTCGTCGCGGCCGATCACCGGATCCAGCTTGCCGGAACGGGCGCGCTCGGTCAGGTCCAGGGTGTATTTCTTCAGGGCTTCGCGCTGGCCTTCGGCCTCCGGGTTGTCCACGGACTGGCCGCCGCGCACGGCTTCGATGGCGCTCTCAAGGCTCTTGCGGGTCAGGCCGTTGGCCTTGGCCAGGTGGCCGATGTCGCCCTTGTTGTCTGCCACGGCCAGCAGGAAGAGTTCGCTGGCGACGTACTGGTCGCCACGCTTGATGGCCTCTTTCTCGGCCGCCTGCAGCAGGCTGACCATGTCGCGGCCGACCTGCACCTGCTCCTGGCCTTCCACTTGCGGCAGCTTCTTCATGGCCGCCTCGGCGGCGGCCTGCAGGCCCTGCACGTTGACGCCGGCACGGGCCAGCAGGGCCTTGGGGCCGTCCTGCTGCTGCAGCATGGCCACCAGCAGGTGGGCCGGTTCGATATAGGCGTGGTCATTGCCCAGGGCCAGCGTCTGCGCTTCGCCCAAGGCTTCCTGGAATTTGGTGGTGAGTTTGTCGATCCGCATGAAATCCTCCGGTTGCAGCCCAGCTTTGGGTGCATGGTAGAGATTTCAAGTCATGGGAGCGATTTCTTTCTTGACCGGCATCAAATATGTGTTGGCCCGGCAGGCTTCGGTGCCATGCCGGCTGGGTTGGCACGTCGGCGAAATGCGGACTTCCCAGGTGCGCCAGCCGCTCAGGAAGGAGTCGGGGGTGCGGGGACGTCCGGACGCAGGCGCCATTCGCGGTCGCCCTCGCGGCGGCGGACCCGCACGGTGTTGACGAAAAGATGTCAGCACCCAGACCTGCGACGTCCGCGAGCGTGCGCCGGAGTACGGATCTCCCCGTACCCCCGGCGTGCCAACCAGGCCGGCGTGGCGCCAGCCTAAAGTAGAAACTCAGGACGGCTTGACAGCCTCCTGCGAGAACCCGGCCACGCGCTTGTAGTTCTCGGAGATCTGGCGCAGCTCTTCCTGGCTGATCAGGTCATCGATATGGCGGAAGGGCTTGCCGCCGCTGAGTTCATCGACCTTGATGTTGATGAAGTCCGGCGGCGTGCTGCGGTTGGTGCGCACCACACGCGCGGTGGGTTCCACCCGGGCCTGGTCGTAGATCTGCAGGGCGGCCTGCGCATCGGGGGTGACGGCCAGCAGCTCGGCCAGGGTGCGCGCGTCGATCAGGCCCTGGGCCGCGCCATTGGAGCCGCGCGGGTACATGGGGTGGGCGGCGTCGCCCATGAAGGTGACGCGGCCGAAAGTCCAGCGGGCCACCGGGTCCTTGTCGACCATGGGGTACTCGAGGATGTGCTGGGCATTGGCGATGAGGGCGGGCACATCGAGCCAGTCGAACTTCCAGTCGGCGTAGATGGCCTCGAAGTCGGCCTTGTTGCCCGGGCGGTTCCAGTCGTTCATGGCCTCGCCCTCGTGCTGGATCTCGGCCATCCAGTTGATGAGCTGATTACCCTGCCCGTCCACGTTGTCGACGATGGGGTAGATCACCAGCTTGCCGGTGTGAATCGACCCCACGCGCATATAACTCTTGCCCGTCAGGATGGGCTTGTGCACGGTGACACCGCGCCAGGTGTTGATGCCGGCGAAGGCCACTTTCTCGTCCGGGTAGAACTGGCGGCGGATGGTGGAGTTCACGCCGTCGCAGGCGATGACGATGTCGGCGCGCACGCTGGGGCGCTTGTTCCCTTTGGTATCGACGAAGTGCACGGTGGCGCCCATGGCGTCCTGCTCGACGCCGGTGCAGCGGTGGTCGGTGTGGATGCGGGCCGGGCCGATGCGGGCCAGCGCCTCCTCGAACAGGATGCGGTGCAGCTTGCCGCGGTGGATGCCCACCTCCGGAAAAGGATAACCGGCATGCCGTCCGCGCGGCTCCCGGTAGATGTACTGGCCGTAGCGGTTGAAGAACACGCTCTCCAGGTTCTCGATGCCCACGGCCTCCAGCTTGCTTTGCACGCCCAACGCGGCCAGCTCGCGCATGGCGTGCGGCAGCAGGGTGATGCCCACACCCAGTTCCTTCACCTCGGGCACAGCCTCGTACACCTCGCAGGCGATGCCGCGCTGGTGCAGGGACAGGGCCAGGCCCAGACCGGCCACACCGCCGCCCACGATGGCGATGCGGGTGTCCTGATGCAGCTCACCCATGGGCTTACTCTGCCTGGATGTTGTTGCGCCGGATGACGGCGCCCCAGCGCGGGTAGTCCCGGTTCACGATGTTGCCCAGCTCGGCCGAGCTGGACGATTCGGCCAGCAGGCCGGCCTTGCCCAAGGCGTTGGAGATTTCTGGCAGTTTCAGGATGGCGGCGAGTTCGGTATTCAGGCGCTGGACCACGGCGGCGTTGGTCTTGGCCGGCACGAAGAAGGCGTACCAGAGGTCGACGTCCACGCCCTTGGCGCCCAGCTCCTCGAAGGTGGCGACATTCGGCGACACCGGGTGGCGCTTGGGGCTGCCAACAGCCAGCGCGGTCAGACGGCCCGAATTCACGAAGCCCTGGGCCACGTGCACCGGCAGGAAACCCACGTTGAGTTCACCCGAGAGCAGGTCGGTGGTGTAGCCGGCCGAGCCGCGGTAGGGCACGTGCAGCATGAAGGTCTGCGTCTGCACCTTGAAGAGCTCCATGGCCATGTGGTGCGGCGTGCCGACACCGGGCGAGCCGTAGCTGATGCTGCCGGGTTTGGCGCGGGCCTGGGCCAGCAGGTCCTGCAGGGACTTGATGCCGGTCTTGGGGTTGGCCACCAGCATCAGCGTGCCCCAGGCCGCCATGGAGACGGGCGCGAAGTCCTTCACCGGGTCGAAGGGCACGTTCTTGTAGAGCTGCGAGGCCATGAGCATGGTGTTGGCGCCCATGAGCACGGTGTAGCCGTCGGAGTTGCTCTTGGCCACTTGGTCGGCGCCGATGTTGCCGCTGGCGCCCGGCACATTGCTCACCACCACGGGCTGGCCCAGGCGCTCGGACAGGCGCGGCGCCACCGAGCGGGCGATGGTGTCCATGCCGGTGCCCGGCGTGAAGGGCACGATGATGCGCACGGTCTGCGCGGGCCAGGTCTGGGCGCCGGCAGCGCCGGCCAGCAGGAGCAAGCCTGCGAACAGATGCTTGATCGTCTTCATCTCGGTCTCCTCTTGGTGTGGTCAGGGTGAACTTCAGCGGATCTTGAAAACCGTCTCGGCATTGGTCTGGAAAAACTGGCGCTTGTGCTCCAGCGGCATGGCCATGGCGTCCAGCATGTTCACCTCATCGGGCGCGTACTGGTAGGGATAGTCCATGGCGTACATCACGCGGTCGGTGCCCATGAAGTCCTGGGTGAACTTGATGGCCTGTTCCCAGGCCACGCCGCTGTTGGTGATGTAGAAATGCTCGCGCAGGTACTCGCTGGGGCGTTTTTTGATCGGCTGGATGCTCGGGTACCGCTGCGACTTGACCGTGGCCTGGTGCATGTAGTCCAGGCGGTAGGCCCAGAAGGGCAGCGCCTCGCCCATGTGGCCCAGGATCATGCGCAGCTTCGGGAAACGGTCGAACACGCCAGCCGTGATGATGCGCATGGCGTGCAGGCCTGTCTCCACGCCGAAGCCGTAGATGGCGCCGTCCAGGCCGCATTCCTGGAAGGGCTGCAGCATGCCGGGCGGCAGCGCATTGGGGTGCAGGTAGATGGGTGCGTCGTTGGCCTCGGCGGCGGCAAAGATGTCCCAGAACTTGGGGTCGGACAGGTACTCGCCCTGGGTGTGCGAGTTGATGATGACCGAGTGCATGCCCAGCTTGCTGACACCGCGCTCGATCTCCTTCGCGGCAGCGACCGGGTCCTGCGGGGCGATGGCGATCATGCCGGCTAGGCGCGTGGGATGGCGGCGGATGGCGGCGGCCAGTTCGTCATTGGCACCCTGCACGAAGGACACAGCGGTGGCCTTGTCCATCACCTGCGCGGCCGGCGAGGTCAGCGCCAGCACGGCCATGTCCACACCCGCCGCGTCCATGTGCTGCAGGCGCAACTGGTCCAGGTCCAGCAGGCCGCGCATGATGTGCTGCGCGCGCTCGCTGGGGCTGCTCATGTAGAAGCCCATCAGGCCGCGGAAACCGGGGTCGGCGTCGCCGCGCGCCAGGATCTTCCCGTAGATGTCGAGCATCTCCTGCGTGGCAAAGGCCTCTTCGGTGGCGATGCGCCGGTAGGGCACTTTTTGCGGGGCGGCCGGGTTGGCCAGATTGGGGAGTTTCAACTCCATGTCTTGTCTCCAGGGGATGCTCAAATTGACTTGAGTCATCTTAATTAACCTCGATATCATCAACAATAGACCAATTCGTCTATTGACCTTAATCGAATCGAGTTAAATCATGGACACCCTGGCCAATCTGAAGGCTTTCGTGATGACGGCGGAAACCGGCAGCTTTTCCGAGGCGGCCCGCCAGGCCGGGCTGGCCACCTCGGTGATCGCCAAACGGATCAACCAGCTGGAGTGGCGCATCCGGGCCCCGCTGTTCACGCGCAGCACACGCAAGCTGACGCTGACCGATGTGGGCGAGCGTTACCTGCCCACCGTACGCGCCATGGTGCGGCAGATGGACGACACACTCGACGGCATGGCGCAGGCCAGCGGCGCGCTGGAAGGGCATATCCGCGTGAAGATCCCGACCACGCTGGGGGTGCTGTACCTGAGCAAGCTGCTCAACCGCTTCCTGCAGAGCCAGCCCCTGATCAGCATGGAGGTGGTACTGGCCGACCGCTCGGTCAACCCGATCGAGGAAGGTTTCGACATGGCCATCGGCGCGCGGCCGGAGTCCTACGGCCAGGTCCTGGACCACCCGCTGTGCCCGATCCGCCGCCGCCTGTGCGCCGCGCCGTCCTATCTGGCGCGCAAGGGCACACCGGCCACGCCCGCCGACCTGCTGGAGCACGACTGCCTGGTGCTGACCACCACCGGCAGCCGCTGGGAGCTGCATGGCCCGCAGGGTCTGGTGGGCGTGGACGTGCGGCCCAAGCTCAGGAGCAATGACGGCACGGCCCTGTGCGCGGCAACCCTGGATGGCCAGGGCATTGCCCTGCTGGCCGATTACCTGGTGGCACCAGCGCTGCGCGCAGGCACGTTGCAGGAGGTGCTGCCCGGCATGCAGTTGCAGGACATCTGGCTCAAGGCCCTGGTGCCGTCCAACCGCATCGACCTGCCGCGCATCCGCGCCCTGCTGCAATGGCTGACGGAGCAGTTGCGGCAAACACCGCTGTGGGATGGGCAGGTGGAGGTCTCGGCCGGCGCCTGAGGCCGCCGCGGCCTCAGATGGCCGAATTGCCGGAGGCGATGCCCCACTTGGCCAGCGCCTGGTCATCGCTGACGCGGGCATCGACCCAGCGCGCGCCTTCGGGCGTCTGTTCCTTCTTCCAGAACGGCGCCTGGGTCTTGAGGTAGTCCATCAGGAACTCGCAGGCCTGGAAACTCTCGCCGCGATGCGCCGAGGTGACCACCACCAGCACGATCTGGTCCAGCGGCAACAGCGGGCCGACACGGTGGATGACACGCGCAGCGTAGATGTCGAAACGCTTGAAGGCTTCGTCGATCATCTGCTCGATGGAGTTCTCAGTCATGCCCGGGTAGTGCTCGAGCTCCATGGTGCTCACCGACTGGCCGTCGTTGCGGTCCCGCACGGTACCGATGAAAGAGCACACGGCCCCCACACGTTTGTCCTGCGCGCGCAGCGCCGCGATCTCGGCGCCGACGTCGAAGTCCTGGGTCTGGATCGAAACGCGGGCGGTCATGAGATCAGCCCCCCGTCACCGGCGGGAAAAACGCCACTTCGCAGCCTTCGGTCAGCGCCGCGTCCTCGCCACTCATGACTTGGTTCAACGCCACACGTACGGCACGGCCGCGCGCCAGGCTCTGGGCATGGGCGCCGCCGCGGGCGATCAATTCGTCGCGCAGCGCACCCAGCGTGGTCGCCGTGGTCTGCAGCGTCTCGCTGCCCGTGCCCAGGCTCTCGCGGATGGAGGCGAAATATTTGACGTGGACTTTCATGCCATCAATTCTGCAAAAGCCAGGAAATGGACGATATCGCCTTGGGCGATCGTCGTGTTGGCCGGGTTGTCGACCAGGCCATCGCCCCAGGCGGCCGAGGTCAGCACACCCGAGCTCTGGTTGGGGAACAGGTCCAGGCCGCCGGCGGCGTTGCGGCGCACGCGCAGGAACTCGCGGCGCTTGTCGCCGCGCGTCAGCTCGAAGTGCGCGGGCAGGGCCATGCGCACCGGCGTCACATCGGCCACGCCCAACAGGCGCAGCAGGAAAGGCCGCACCAGCAGCATGAAGGTGACGTAGCTGGAGACCGGGTTGCCCGGCAGGCCGGCGAAGTGGCAGGCGTCCTGCGGGCCGCGCGTAGCGCCTTCGCCGCGGTAGAGCTTGCCGTACGCAAAGGGTTTGCCAGGCTTCATCGAAATTTGCCAGAGGTCGAGCTCGCCGAGCTGCTGCACCGAGGGCTTGATGTGGTCTTCCTCGCCCACCGACACACCGCCGCTGGTCAGCACCAGGTCGTGGTTCTCGGCCGCGCCCTGCAGGGCCTGGAGAGTGGCCTCGCGCTGGTCGGGCACGATGCCGTAGTCGGTGACCTCGCAGCCCAGGCGTTGCAGCAAGGCGCGCAGGAAAAAGCGGTTGGAGTTGTAGATGGCGCCAGGCGGCATCTGCTCGGGCGACACATCACCCGGCATGACCAGCTCGTCGCCGGTGGAGAACAGGGCCACGCGCGGGCGGCGCACCACGGTCAGTTGTGCCAGGCCGATGCCGGCGGCCATGCCTAGCGCAGCGGGGCCCAGACGCTGGCCGCGCGCCAGCACCACGGCACCACGCGTCACGTCCTCGCCGGCGCGTCGGATCCACTGCCCGCTGGAGGGCACGGTTTTCACGCGAACGCTGCCCTCTTCCACCACCTCGCAGTCTTCCTGCATGACGATGGCGTCGGCCCCGGGCGGCACGGGTGCGCCGGTGAAGATGCGTGCGGCCTCGCCCGGGCCCAGCGGCTGGCCGTGGTGGCCTGCGGGGATGCGCTGGGTCACGCGCAGCACCTTGCCCACAGCGGGCACGTCGGCGCAGCGCAGGGCGTAACCGTCCATGGCGCTGTTGTCCTGCGGCGGCACGTGCAGTGCCGAGACCAGGTCCTGCGCGAGCACACGGCCGTCGGCCTCAAAGGTGCTGAGGGTCTCGGTGCCTGCCAGCGGCAGGGCCTGGACCAGCAGCTCGGCCAGCGCCTGGTCCAGCGACTTCAGGGGGGCACGGGGCGCGTTCATGCGAGGTACACCTCGGGGTCGTAGTCGAAGCGCTCGCCGTGGGCCACCAGCCAGCCGGCCACCGCATCGGGGTTGTTGAGGTCCAGCACGTCCAGACCCGTGGGCACCGGCAGCTGGCTCGCGTCGTCGGTGGCCACGGCGGCGATGAAGTCGTCATCGGGGTAACGCACGGGTTTGCCGTTGGCGGCTCGCCAGACCTCGACCTTGAGCAGGTCGCTGTTCTTGAAACCTTCGACCAGCACCCAGTCCACGCCGTCATACAACTCGGCGATCAATTCATGCACCGTGGGCTCGTGCAGCTGCTCGAACTCGCGCATCATGGCCAGGCGGCGGTTGGAGGCGATGACCACCTCGAAGGCGCCGGCCTCTCGGTGGCGCCAGCTGTCCTTGCCCGGGTGGTCGATGTCGAACTTGTGGTGGGCGTGCTTGACCACGGACACCCGCAGGCCGCGCAGCTTGAGCGCAGGGATGAGCTGCTCGACCAGGGTGGTCTTGCCCGAACCAGAGTAACCGGCGAAACCCACCACTTTCATGAAACGATCACTCCAAAGCTACGAATTTGATAGCACATGACGGATACCCCGGAGCGAAACGACAACTCAGGCACAGTGCCGCACGATGTAGTCCTTGACCACCTGCACATCGGCCGCGATCACGACCACGCGTTTGGGCAGTTGCTCGATGCCTTCGAACTTGGCCGGGCGGTCCGGCTCGCGCCCCAGCGCCTCGACGATGGTCGACGCGAACTTGATGGGCAGCGCCGTTTCCAGCACGATCATGGGCACACCCGGCTGCAAGTGCTCGCGCGCCACCTTGACGCCGTCGGCGGTGTGCGTGTCGATCATCACGCCGAAACGCTCCCAAGTGTCACGGATGGTAGCGAGCCGGTTGGCATGCGTGCTCTTGCCGCTGACAAAACCATACCGGCTGCGGGCCTGTGCAAACGCCGGAGCGGCGCTCAGGTCAAACTTGCCGGCCTTGGAGAGCTGCTCGCCGAACAGGGACTTGACCTTGGCGCCGTCGCGGCCCAGCAGGTCGAACACGAAACGCTCGAAGTTGCTGGCCTTGGAGATGTCCATGGACGGGCTGGAGGTCTCGTGCGTGTCGGCGCTGCCGCGCACACGGTAGACGCCGGTGCGGAAGAACTCGTCGAGCACGTCGTTCTCGTTGGTGGCCACCACCAGGCGCTCGATCGGCAGGCCCATCATGCGGGCCACATGGCCGGCGCAGACGTTGCCGAAGTTGCCCGAGGGCACGGTGAAGCTGACCTTCTCCGCATTGTTCTTCGTGGCTTGAAAGTAACCGGCGAAGTAATACACCACCTGGGCCACCAGACGGGCCCAGTTGATGGAGTTGACGGTGCCGATCTTGTACTGGCGCTTGAAGTCCAGGTCGTTGGAGACGGCCTTGACGATGTCCTGGCAGTCGTCGAACACTCCCTTGACCGCCAGGTTGTGGATGTTGGCGTCCTGCAGGCTGAACATCTGCGCCTGCTGGAAGGGGCTCATGCGGCCGTGCGGGCTGGTCATGAAGACGCGCACGCCCTGCTTGCCGCGCATGGCGTATTCGGCCGCGCTGCCGGTGTCGCCGCTGGTGGCGCCCAGGATGTTGAGTTCTTCGCCGCGGCGGGCCAGCTCGTACTCGAACAGGTTACCCAGCAGCTGCATGGCCATGTCCTTGAAGGCCAGCGTGGGGCCGTTGGACAGGGCTTCGAGATGGACGCCGTTCTCCAGCTTCTTCAGCGGCACGATCTCCTTCGTGCCGAACACGGCTTCGGTATAGGTCTTGCGGCAGATGGCGCGCAGATCGTCGGCCGGGATGTCGTCGATGTAGAGCGAGAGGATCTCGAAAGCCAGATCGGCGTAGGGCAAGGCGCGCCAGTTGGCGAGCGTGGCCTCGTTCACCTGCGGATAGGACTCGGGCAGGTAGAGGCCGCCGTCGGGTGCCAGGCCTTCGAGCAGGATTTCGCAGAAGCGCTTGCGGTCGGCGTGGCCGCGTGTTGAGACGTACTTCATCCGGCCAGCTCTTCCTTGCGGATGCGCACGATGGGCGCCAGCACGGTAGGCAGGGCCTGCAGCTTGACCAGGGCCTCGTCCATGGTGCCCTCGCGCGCGTCGTGCGTGAGGATGATGACGTCGGTCTGGGTAGAGCCTTCGCCGCCCACCTCGTCGGCCTCACGCTGCAACACGGCGTCGATGCTGATGCCGGACTCGGCCAGGATGCCGGTGACCTTGGCCAGCACGCCGGCCTGGTCGGCCACGCGCAGGCGCAGGTAATAACTGGTCACCACCTCGCTCATGGGCAGCACGGGCAGGTTGCTCATGGCATCGGGCTGGAAAGCCAGGTGCGGCACACGGTGCAGCGGATCGGCCGTGTGCAGGCGGGCGATGTCCACCAGGTCGGCGATCACGGCGCTGGCCGTGGGCTCGGAGCCCGCGCCCTTGCCGTAGTAGAGCGTGGTGCCGACGGCGTCGCCGTTGACGACCACGGCGTTCATCGCGCCTTCCACATTGGCCAGCAGGCGTTTGCTCGGCACCAGGCTGGGGTGCACGCGCAGCTCAATGCCCTTGGCCGTGCGCTTGGTGATGCCCAGCAGCTTGATGCGGTAGCCCAGTTGCTCGGCGTACTTGATGTCGGCCGCACCAAGCTTGGTGATGCCTTCCACATGGGCCTTGTCGAACTGCACCGGGATGCCGTAGGCAATGGCCGACATGAGCGTGACCTTGTGGCCCGCGTCCACGCCTTCGATATCGAAGGTGGGGTCGGCTTCGGCGTAACCCAGGCGCTGCGCTTCTTTCAGCACGACGTCGAAGTCCAGGCCCTTGTCGCGCATCTCGGACAGGATGAAGTTGGTGGTGCCGTTGATGATGCCGGCGATCCACTGGATGCGGTTGGCCGTGAGGCCTTCGCGCAGGGCCTTGATGATGGGGATGCCACCAGCGACAGCGGCCTCGAAGGCCACCATCACGCCCTTGGCAGAGGCCGCCGCGAAGATCTCGGTGCCATGCACGGCCAGCAGGGCCTTGTTGGCCGTGACCACGTGCTTGCCGGCCGCGATGGCTTCGAGCACCAGCTGTTTGGCGATGCCATAACCACCGATGAGCTCGATGACGATGTCGATCTCGGGGTTGGCGATGACAGCACGCGCGTCGTTCACCACCTTGACACCCGGGCCCACGAGGGACTGGGCGCGCGCCACGTCGAGGTCGGCCACCATGGTGATCTCGATGCCGCGGCCGGCGCGGCGCTTGATCTCTTCCTGGTTGCGCTTGAGCACGTTGTACGTGCCCGAACCGACGGTGCCGATGCCCAGCAGGCCTACTTGTATAGCTTTCATCTTTGATTCAGTCCATGGCGCCGCGGCGCCGTCTTTCAAATGTCAGGCCTGTGCCAGGCGCTTGCGGTAGCTCTCGAGGAACTTGGCGATGCGACCGATGGCCTCGCGCAGATCGTCCTCGTGCGGCAGGAACACGATGCGGAAATGCTGGTTGTCCGGGTAGTTGAAGCCCGAACCCTGCACCAGCAGCACCCGCGTCTCCTCCAGCAGTTCCAGGATGAACTGCTTGTCGTCCTGGATCGGGTAGACCTTGGGGTCGAGCCGGGGGAACATGTACAGCGCGGCCTGCGGCTTGACGCAGGAGACACCGGGGATGGCGGTGATCAGCTCATAGGCGATGTCGCGCTGGCGGCGCAGGCGGCCGCCCTCGTGCACCAGGTCGTTGATGGTCTGGTAGCCGCCCAGCGCGGTCTGGATGGCGGACTGCCCGGGCACGTTGGCGCACAGACGCATCGAGGACAGCATGTTCAGCCCTTCGATATAGTCCCTGGCCGACTTCTTGTCACCCGAGACCACCAGCCAGCCGGCGCGGTAGCCGCAGGAACGGTAGCTCTTGGACAGGGAATTGAAGGTCAGCGTGAGCACGTCGTCCGACAGGCTGCCCAGGGCTGTGTGCGTGACACCGTCGTACAGCACCTTGTCGTAGACCTCGTCGGCCATGATGACCAGATTGTGCTCGCGCGCGATCGCGACGATGCCCTTGAGCAGTTCGTCGGAATACAGCGCGCCGGTCGGGTTGTTCGGGTTGATGACCACGATGCCCTTGGTGCGCGGGGTGATCTTGGAGCGGATGTCGGCCAGGTTGGGCATCCAGCCATTGGACTCGTCGCACTGGTAGTGCACGGGTGTGCCGCCCGACAGGCTGACCGCCGCCGTCCACAGCGGGTAGTCCGGCGCGGGCAGCAGCATCTCGTCGCCGTCATTGAGCAGGCCATTGGTGGCCATGACGATCAGTTCGCTGGCGCCATTGCCCAGGTAGATGTCATCGAGCGTCACGCCCTTGATGCCCTGCTCCTGCGTGTACTGCATCACCGCCTTGCGTGCGACGAAGATGCCCTTGCTGTCGGAGTACGCTGCCGCATTGGGCAGGTTGCGGATCATGTCCTGGCGGATTTCCTCGGGCGCCTCGAAGCCGAACACCGCCAGGTTGCCGATGTTGAGCTTGATGATGCTGTGGCCCTCCTCCTCCATCTGCTTGGCGCGCTCCATGATGGGGCCGCGGATGTCGTAGCAGACGTTGGCCAGCTTGTCCGATTTGCGTATGTTTTTCAAAATCCCTCCGGGGTACGGCAGGATGGCGTGCAAAAGTCCATCCTTGTTGCAAGGCGAAACCTATAATTTGACCACAGATTAAGCAGGTTTCATGAAACTCCAGCCCGACAAACCCAGTGTCCAGACCATCAACGGCTATGGTCCGGGCTGGATCGCCATCGATGCTGAAAAATTCAGCACAAGTCTCGTGCTCGGTTCGCGCGGCGAACGACTCGTCTGGGACTGCTCGCGTTACGAAGACCTGGGCACCGCGCACTTCACCCCGCTGGCCGAACTGCGCCCGGAACTGGTGCTCTTCGGCAGTGGCACACGCCTGCGTTTCCCCCGCCCGGAATGGCTGCAGGCCCTGGTGGCCCTGGGCATCGGCCTGGAAACCATGGACACAGCAGCGGCCTGCCGCACCTACAACATCCTCGCCGCAGAGGGCCGGCACGTGGTGGCCGCCCTGTTACTGGAAACTCCCTAGCCTTGCCAGGCGACGGGACATGGTTTTCAGGGTAAAATCTACAGATCGAGTCGGGTCCCACGCCCCGCTGTCACGGCCAGCATCCCGACCCTTCTCCGACAGCTGCTGTCACACAAGATTTGAGTCATATGGCGATTGTTGTCAACAAACCGATACCGGAATTCGAAGCCAACGCCACCAGTGGCATCCGGGTTTCCAACACCTCCCATCTCGGTCAGACCCTGGTCCTGTATTTCTATCCCAAGGACAACACCCCGGGCTGCACCACGGAAGCCATGCAGTTCCGTGACAAGTACAAGGACTTCGTGAAAGCAGGCGCCATGGTATTCGGCGTCTCGCGCGACAACATGAAGTCACATGACGAATTCAAGTCCAAGCTGGAACTGCCCTTCGAGCTGATCGCCGACACCGAAGAGAAGATGTGCCACATGTTCGGCGTGGTCAAGAACAAGATCATGTACGGCAAGAAGGTCAAGGGCATCGAGCGCAGCACCTTCCTGATCGGCGCCGACGGCGTCCTCAAGCAGGAATGGCGCGGCCTCAAGGTCCCCGGCCACGTGGACGAAGTGCTCAAGGCCGTCAAGACCCTGAAGAAAGCCGCCGCCGCTGCCGCGGCATGAGCCTTTCTCCGCCCTGATGCTTTTGAGCAACAGGGGACTGTACTTTCAGACGGCTCATGCATAATGAATTCATGCCGTTGAGGTTTGCAACTGCTCTCGCCAAACAAAGCCGCCCAGGTTTACCGGGCGGCTTTTTTGTTTTGCACACGGCATCCGCCCCACTCTCCTCCAGCACCTACCCACATGCCCCTGCCCCCCGCCCCCACCAAACGCGCCGCCCTGCTCTCCCCTGATGCTTTCGAAGCCCCGGCTCGCGGCAAGCCGCGCAGCGGGCGCAAGTCGCCAGCTTCGTTCGACAGCCCTGAAACCCGGGACAAACCGCAGGCCCGGGATCTGTTCGAACATGGCGGCAGCCTGGGAAGCGACTCCGCGGGACCCGCCATCCAGGTAGAAACACGGCGCACGCCAGCCCGTCCCGCCCCCAGCGTCCAGGAAAAGCAGCAGGACCGGCCGCGTTCGAAAAAGACAGCCCGGACGGGCCCGGCCAAGCTGTTCGTGCTCGACACCAATGTGCTGATGCACGACCCCATGTGCCTGTTCCGCTTCGAGGAGCACGACATCTTCCTGCCCATGATCGTGCTGGAGGAACTCGACGGCCACAAGAAGGGCATGACCGAGGTGGCGCGCAACGCCCGCCAGACCAGCCGGACGCTGGACGCCCTGGCCGGCGCCCAGGGCGCCGACATGACCACCGGGCTGAAGCTCGACAGCACCGGCCACCGCGAAGCCGGCGGCAAGCTCTTCTTCCAGACCCAGCCGCTGGACTACAAGCTGCCCACCAGCCTGCCCCAGGGCAAGGCCGACAACCAGATCCTGGGCGTGGTGGAAGCGCTGCGTGTGCAGTACGCGCCGCGCGAGGTGGTACTGGTGTCCAAGGACATCAACATGCGCGTCAAGGCGCGCGCCCTGGGCCTGGCCACCGACGACTACCAGAACGACAAGACGCTGGAAGACGGCGACCTGCTCTACTCCGGCTCGCTGGCGCTGCCGCCCGACTTCTGGACCACCGAGGGCCAGAGCGTGGAGAGCTGGCAGCAGGGCCAGCACACCTTCTACCGCATCACCGGGCCCATCGTGCCCAACCTGCTGATCAACCAGTTTGTCTACTTCGAGGCGCCGGGTGAACCGAGCTTCTACGCACGCGTGACCGAGATCCGCGGCAAAAGCGCCGTGCTCAAGACGCTCAAGGACTACACCCACCTCAAGCACGCCGTCTGGGGCGTGGCCACGCGCAACCGCGAGCAGAACTTCGCCATGAACCTGCTGATGGACCCGGAGGTGGACTTCGTCACCCTGACCGGCACCGCCGGCACCGGCAAGACCCTGATGGCCCTGGCCTCCGGCCTGACCCAGGTGCTGGACGAGCGCCGCTACACCGAGATCATCGTGACCCGGGCCACCGTGAGCGTGGGCGAGGACATCGGCTTCCTGCCCGGCACCGAAGAGGAAAAGATGGGCCCCTGGATGGGCGCGCTGGACGACAACCTGGAAGTGCTGTCCAAGACCGACACCGGTGCCGGCGAATGGGGCCGCGCGGCCACCAGCGAGCTGATCCGCAGCCGCATCAAGATCAAGAGCATGAACTTCATGCGCGGGCGCACCTTTCTCAACAAGTACGTCATCATCGACGAGGCGCAGAACCTGACCCCGAAGCAGATGAAGACCCTGATCACACGCGCCGGCCCCGGCACCAAGATCATCTGCATGGGCAACTTGGCGCAGATCGACACGCCCTACCTGACCGAAGGCTCCTCGGGCCTGACCTTTGCGGTCGACAAGTTCAAGGGCTGGCCGCACGGCGGGCACATCACGCTGGCCCGCGGCGAACGCTCGCGGCTGGCGGATTTCGCCAGTGAGGTTCTCTGAACTTCTCGGGGCAGACACCCCAACAAAAAAGGGGCCGTCAGGCCCCTTTTTCATGGTCGTGACGGATCAGAAATCGCCGCTGCCGTACCCGGCCGCCAGGTTCTCGAAGCGCGTCAGCTTGTTGAGGAAGGCCAGCTTGACAACGCCGGTGGGGCCGTTACGCTGCTTGGCGATGATGATCTCGGCCACACCGGGCTCCTTGCAGGCGTCCTTGGTGTAGTACTCGTCGCGGTAGATGAACATGATGATGTCGGCGTCCTGCTCGATGGCGCCGGATTCGCGCAGGTCGCTCATCATGGGGCGCTTGTCGGGACGGGTTTCCACGCTGCGGTTGAGCTGCGAGAGCGCGATCAGGGGGCAGCCCAGTTCCTTGGCCAGCATCTTCATGCCGCGCGAGATCTCCCCCAGCTCGGTGGCGCGGTTCTCGTTGTCGCCACTCGAACCGCTCATCAGCTGCAGGTAGTCGACCACGATGAGGCCGAGCTTGCCGCACTGGCGTGCCAGCCGGCGCGCATTGGCGCGCAGCTCGCTGGCGGTCAGGCCGGCGGTCTCGTCGATGTGCAGGGAGATGGTGCGCAGCTTTTCGATGGCCTCGGTCAGGCGCGGCCACTCGTCGTCGGTCAGCTTGCCGGTGCGCAGGTGGCCCTGGTCGATGCGGCCGATGGAGCCCACGATACGCACCGCCAGCTGGGCCGCACCCATTTCCATGGAAAACACGGCCACCGGCAGGCCTTCGTTGAGCGCCACGTGCTCGGCGATGTTGATGGCGAAGGCGGTCTTGCCCATGGAGGGGCGCGCTGCCAGCACCACCATGTCGCCCGGCTGCAGGCCGGAGGTCATGCGGTCCAGGTCATAAAAACCCGTAGGCACGCCTGTGATGTCGTTGGGGTTGTCCGCCATCTCCTGCACGCGGTCCAGCAGGTCCACCACCAGGGTGTCCATGGACTGGAAGCCGCGCTTCATGCGCGAGCCCTCCTCGCCGATGTTGAAGATCTTCTGCTCGGACTCGTCCAGGATGGTGGCCACCGGCCGGCCCTGGGGGTTGAAAGCGTTGGTGGCGATCTCGTCGCTGGCCGCCACCAGCTTGCGCAGGATGGCGCGCTCGCGCACGATCTCGGCGTAGCGGCGGATGTTGCCGGCGCTGGGCACATACTGCGCCAGCCCGTTGAGATAGGCCAGGCCGCCGGTTTCCTCGGCCTTGCCCTGGCTTTGCAACTGCTCGAAGACGGTGATCACGTCGGCCGGGCGGCTGGCATTGACCAGCTGGCTGATGGCGCCGTAGATCAGGCGGTGTTCATAGCGGTAGAAATCGCCATCACCGAGCAGGTCGCTGACACGGTCCCAGGCGCCGTTGTCCAGCAGCAGGCCGCCCAGCACGCTGGATTCGGCCTCGATGGAGTGCGGCGGCACGCGCAGCTGCGCAATCTGGCGGTCGGGGCTGTAGCCCTCGTCTACGGCGGTCAATACAGCTGACATTCAGTGGTGTTCCTTGTGATGCCCGATCCTACGACGCGGCGGGCCCAGCGTCGAGTGAAATGCTGTGGACAAGCCGGTGAATAACTGTGGGCAGCCTGTGCACTTGCAAGGATAAGTAATGCCGATCGGCCATGAAAAAAGCCGCCAGGGCCCGGGGCCCGGCGGCTTCTCTGGGGAGGACCGGATCAGGCGGTTTCGCCGTACACGGACACGGTGATCTCGACCACCACGTCGGTGTGCAGGGCCACGCTGACCGTGCTGTCGCCGACCAGCTTGATCGGGCCGTTGGGCATGCGCACCTGGGCCTTGCTCACCTTGTAGCCGGTCTTGCCCAGTTCTTCGGCAATGTCGAAGTTGGTGACGGAGCCGAACAGACGACCATCCACGCCGGCCTTCTGGGTCAGCTTGAGGGTGGTACCGGCGAGCTTCTCGCCCAGGGCCTGGCACTCGGCCAGCTTGGCGGCAGCGACCTTTTCCAGTTCGGCGCGGCGGGCTTCGAAGTCCTTCTTGGCCGCTTCGGTGGCGCGACGGGCGCGGCCGGAGGGGATCAGGAAGTTGCGGGCGTAACCGTCTTTCACCTTGACGATTTCGCCGAGGTTACCCAGGTTCACGACCTTGTCGAGCAGAATGATTTGCATGGTCGGACTCCTTAGATCTTGTGCTGGTCGCTGTAGGGCAGCATCGCCAGGAAGCGAGCGCGCTTGATGGCGGTGTTGAGCTGGCGCTGGTAGATGGCGCGGGTGCCGGTCAGACGGGCCGGGATGATCTTGCCGTTTTCGGCAACGAAATCACGCAGCGTGTCGATGTCCTTGTAGTCGATTTCCTCGACGCCAGCGACGGTGAAGCGGCAGAAGCGCTTGCGCTTGAACAGCAGCGACTGGGTGTTGCGCTTGGGGCGCTTGTCTTTGTTGAATTTCTTGAACGTGGCCATGGGGCCTCCTGTTTAATCTTGACTGAAATCTTGGATGTGAAACACCAGGTTCTTGCCGTTGCGGGGAGTGGCGACAAAGCCTTGGAACCTCCAGTTGCTGCCGACGGCCTGCTTGACAAGCCGCTCGGCCAGCGCGCCAAAGGCAACTGCCTTGGCGCTGGCCAAGACCCGCCTGTCCTGTCCCGCTTCCTGAAGCAGCGACTCGTGTTCGAGCCTCAGATCCAGGGCCGGCAAACCGGCCGGCGTGTAGCGCAGAGCACTGAGCTCGGCGATGGAAGCAGTCAGAACCAGCTGGTTGGCGCCGGGGTTCACTCCTCGCTAACGATCAGGCCTGGAATTCAGCCTGCTGGGCCTTGCGGGCGTCTTCACGCTCGACGGTCTTCATCATGGAAGACGGACCGGTCTCGGCCTTCTTCTTCAGAACCGTCAGGTGACGCAGCACGGCGTCGTTGAACTTGAAGGCATGCTCCAGTTCAGCCATCACGGCCTGGTCAGCCTCGATGTTCAGGCACAGGTAGTGGGCCTTGGCCAGTTTGTTGATCATGTAGACCATCTGGCGACGGCCCCAGTCTTCAACACGGTGGATCTTGCCACCACCGGCGGTGATCATGCCCTTGTAGCGCTCGAGCATGGCGGGGACCTGCTCGCTCTGATCCGGATGGATCATGAGGACGATTTCGTAATGACGCATTGAAACTCCTTGTGGATGGAAGCCGCCCCCGGCGTCTACTGGGGTGCGGCAAGGTGGGAACCAAGCATTATAGCCCAAAGCTCCGCCCCGGGCCATCCGGAACCCGGGGAGGGGCTCAGGCGCGGGCAATCCAGCCCTGCTGGCGGGCCAGGCGCTGCACTCCGCGCCAGTTCTCGCACTGGGCCGCCACCCGGGGCCAGACCCGCAGCAGCAACTCGCATTCGGCCAGGGTATCGGCCGCGGCCTGGTGACGCACCGCACACTCGATGCCGAAGTGCTGCATCCATTCGTCCAGGGAACGGGCCCGCACCTTTTCGTGCGTGACGGCACAGAGCTGCTCGATGTCCACCCAGGGGTTGGGCAGCGTGCGCCCGAGGTAGTGGCGCATGTGGCGGGTGATCATGGCCTGGTCGAAAGCCGCATGGAAGGCCAGCAGGGGCGACTGCCAGACAAAACCGGCAAAGGCCTCCAGGGCGGCGTCGGGCGCCATGCCCTCGCGCTGGCGCTGCACGCCGATGCCGTGCAGCAGGATGTTGTCCTTGGCCTCCGTCACCTGCTCCTGGCGCAGCACCACCTCGAAGCTGTCGCCCAGGTCCACGCTCAGGCGCCCGCGCGCCCAGTCCACGCGCATGGCGATGGCGGCGATGGCCAGCAGGCGGTCACCATGCGGGTCCAGGCCGCTGGTTTCCACGTCCAGCATGACCCAGCGCTTCTCGTCCACGACGAAGTCGCCCCGCCCCTTGAGCCAGTCGAGCCAGGCCATATCAGCGCTCGTAGTCCAGCTGGATGCGCTGCTGCAGGTTGCGCGCCACGCGGAAGGTCTCCTTGAGGATGCGCCGGTCGATGTCATTCAGCTTAAGCAACTCGACATGGTTGGGCCAATCGGTCGACGCCCCGCCCTGCAGCTGGATCTGCAGGCGCAGCATCTGCAGGAATTCGAAGCCGCTCACCCAGGCCTCGTATTCATGGGCCAGCACGCCCAGGATCGGACCGACCGCCTTGAGGCGCTCGCGTGTGCCGGTGGCTGCCAGGCCCTGGGCCAGGGCATACAGGCGGGCCGCGTCGACGAACAGGGCCGTGCCCTGCAGCTTGAGATCGATGCGGCCCTGCTCGTCGGTGGCAATGCCGCCGACCCAGTTCAGGGGGGGCTCGCGCGTGAGCGCGTTGAGCGCCATCTGCTTGAGGAAACGCGGCACCCGTTCAGCCGAACGGTTGACCTCCTCCCGCAGGCCATGGGCCAGCTCGGCGTCACCCGCCAGCGACCGGAAATCGAAATAGATGCTGGCGTTGAGCAGGTCCTGCGGGGCGCCATGCTCGATCCAGTGCGCAAAACGTTCGCGCCACTGGCGCAGCGTCAGGCAGCACTCCGGGTTGCCGGCCATGATGCCGCCCTTGCACAGCGGGTAACCGCAGGCGTCCAGGGCCTGGTTGACGTCGCGCGCAAAAACCAGGATCTGCTCACGTTGCGCCGGCGTGATGTCATCCGGCAGGATCAGGGCATTGTCCTGGTCGGTGGCGATGGTCTGCTCGCTGCGTCCCTCCGAGCCCAGCGCCAGCCAGCACAGGCGGTCCAGCGTGATGCCGTGCTCGGCCGCCTTGAGCTCCAGCAGGCGCTCGGTCAGCACGTCGTTGAGGTGGCTGATCAGCGCCGTCAGCTGGCGTGCCTGCACGCCCTGGCTGAGCAGGCTGAGCGCGAAACGGCGGATGTCCTGCGCCACCAGCTTGAGCGTGTCCACGTCGGCTGCGCCGCGGATCGAGGTGCTGACGTGCTTGAGGCTCAGGCGCTGCATGGCAAACAGGTCGCGCTCGGAGACGATGCCCACCACCACCCCGTCGCGCGTGATGGGCACGTGGCGGATGGTGTGGCGGCTCATCAGCAGGGCCGCGTCCTCGGCCGTGTGCTCGTGCGTCAGGTGGTGCACTGGCTGCACCATGACCTCGCCGATCGGCGTGTCCAGCGGCACCTCCTGCAGCGTGATGCGCCCGAGGATGTCGTCGCGCGAGAGGATGCCCAGCGGTTCGCCGCGCTCGCTGGTCACCAGCATGGAGCCGATGCGGCGCTGGTGCATCTCGGTCAGCGCGACACGCAGCGGCGTGCCGGGCCGGCAGGCCACCGGCAAACGCGGCGTCAGGTCCCCCAGGCGCGTTTCCAGCGACTGCTCGGCCAGGGTGCGCGAGGAATAGGCCACCTGCAGGGCCTGGCGCGACAGGTCCAGGAACTTGAGCACGCGCCGGTTCAGGAAATCGGCAAAGGCCACGCTTTTTTGCGCCAGGGCCTGCATGGTGCTGACAGGCAGCGCCAGCACAAAGGTATCGGTGGTGGCCTCGTAGCTGGCCGTCACGGCGCGTGCGGCCAGGGCCGCGCTGATGGGGAAGAGATCGCCGGTCTCGTACTGGAAGGCCCCCCCCGATAGATCGGCCAGCCCGCGCTTGCCGCTGACCGCCCCCTGGCGTATGAAAAAAAGCTCTTTCACCTCGCCGCTGTCGGGCTCGATCAGGGTCTCACCCGGCGCGAAATAGAGCTGCTGCACGTGGCTGAGAAAGAAGTCGAGGTCGGTCGCCTCCATCTGGGAAAACGGCGTGTAGCGCGCCAGTTCCTGGCGCAGGTTGGCCAGCAGGCTGCCCGAGGGCATCTGGGCGACCATCGTGGTGACGGGTGCTGAGGTGGCTTGTGTCATGTACTGATGTCCTGCCATGTGCCGCGGGGTTGTGTCTAGCTTAGCGCAATCGCCATGAAAAAAGCCCGGCAACTTGCGTTGCCGGGCTTCGGTCATCTGATCTGTATCAGATGTCCATCAACTTCAGATCGCGATGGTTTTCATGCGCTCTTGAGGTTGGGGTAGCGCACGTGGTCCACCAGGTCCTGGATCTTCTTGCTCGGGGCAGGCGTCACCAGGCTGACCAGGATGATCACGGCAAAACCGACCGGCACGCCGAACATGCCAGCCGAGATCGGCTGGATGTCCCACCAGAGTTGCACCGGCGAGGTGATGCCGAACATGCCGCGCAGCCAGGGCTGGGTCATGACCATGTAGTACACGGTCGTGCCCAGGCCGGCGATCATGCCCAGCGAAGCACCGATGCCGGTGGCGCGCTTCCAGAAGATGCCCAGGGTCAGGGCCGGGAAGAAGGCGGCAGCAGCGAAGGAGAACGCGGCAGAGACCAGGAACAGGATGTCGGCCGGCTTCTGTGCCGCCACGTAGGCAGCAGCCAGGGCCACAACCAGCAGCAGGACCTTGGAAATGGTCACGCGGCGGGCGGTCGAGGCGTTCGGGTCGATCATCTTGTAGTACAGGTCGTGCGACAGCGCGTTGGCGATGGTCAGCAGCAGGCCGTCAGCCGTGGAGAGCGCAGCGGCCAGACCGCCAGCGGCCACCAGGCCGGAGATCACGTAGGGCAGACCGCCGATTTCCGGCGTGGCCAGCACCACGATGTCACCACCGATGCTCATCTCATTGAGCTGCAGGATGTTGTCCTTGTTGATGTCCACCACGGACAGCAGCGTCGGATCAACACGGTTCCAGGACTGCACCCACTGCGGCAACTGGTCAAACGGCGTGCCGATCAGCACGTGGAAGACCTCGTACTTCACCAGCACGGCCAGGGCCGGGGCCGTGAAGTACAGCAGGAAGATGAAGAACAGCGACCAGCTCACCGACTCACGGGCTTCCTTCACGCTGGGCACCGTGTAGTAGCGCATCAGGATGTGCGGCAGCGCGGCGGTACCCACCATCAGGCAGAAGATCAGCGCCAGGAAGTTGCGACGCGACACGTCGTAGGCCTTCTGGGCGGCAGCATCGCCGTTCGGATCACCCGCGAACTGGGCGGCGTGCGGAGTCATGCCATTGAGCGGCTTGGACTTGACGTCGGCGCCGGCCTTGGCAGCCGTCCAGGCCTTCTTGGCGGACTCAGCGTCCTTGGGCAAGGCAGTCAGAGCCTTCTCGGCGGCGGCGATGTCGGCACCCGGCGCGTTGGCGGCCTTCAGCTCGGTCAGCTTCTGCTCGGCGGCGGCCTTGTCGGCAGCCAGGGCAGCGGCGGGATCCTTGAGCTTCTCGGCCAGGGCAGCGGAGCGCTGCTTGAAGATCTCGCGAACTTCAAGTTCCTTGGCGTCGGTCGACAGCAGCTTTTCCTTGGCGGTGACCTTCTCCAGCTGGAAGCCGTAGATGACTTGCGGCACCGGCACATTGGTCTGCTTCACGGACAGCCACACCACCGGGATCATGTAGGCCACGATCAGGATGATGTACTGCGCCACCTGGGTCCAGGTCACGGCGCGCATGCCGCCGAGGAAGGAACACACCAGGATACCGCCGAGACCCAGGAAAATACCGATCTCGAAAGCCACGCCGGTCAGGCGGGCGGTGATCAGGCCCACGCCGTAGATCTGTGCCACCACATAGGTGAAGGAGCACAGGATGGCGGCGACGATGCCCAGGAAACGCGGGATGTTGCCGCCGTAGCGCTCACCCAGGAAGTCCGGCACGGTGAACTGGCCGAACTTGCGCATATAGGGCGCGAGGAACAGGGCCACCAGGCAGTAACCGCCCGTCCAGCCCATGATGAAGGCCAGACCTGCATAACCGGTCAGGTACAGGGTACCCGCCATGCCGATGAAGGAGGCGGCCGACATCCAGTCAGCACCCGTGGCCATGCCGTTGTAGATGGCAGGCACGCGACGGCCGGCCACATAGTATTCAGCGGCGTCGGTGGTGCGGCTCATGATGCCGATGCCGGCATACAGGCCGATGGTGGCCAGCAGGAAGATGAAGCCGATCCACTGGCGGGGCAGGCCGAGCTGCTCGAGGATGGCCAGGGCCACCACGAACACCAGGAAGCCACCGGTGTACCACTTGTAAACCTTGTTCAGGTTCTGCTTAAAAGCCTTGTTGGCTGCGGCACCCGTGGGGCCCGCATCAGATCCAAACATTCCAGCCATGATTTACTCCTCGGTTTCCTGGACACCGTGCTCGATGTCCAGCTTGTTCATGTAACGCGCGTAGTACCAGATGATCAGGCAGTACACGACCAAGGACCCTTGAGCACCCATCCAGAAGCTGAAAGGCCAGCCAAAGAATTTAAAGCTCAGTTCGCGGGCAAAGAAGCTCACGACAAAGGTTACGACGAACCATATCGCCAGCAGGATGCCGGTGATATTGAGGTTCTTGCGCCAATAACGGCGGTGGTTATCGGTCAACTCCATGTTTCCCATGTTTACCTACCTCCAACAAAGTCACCCTCGCGGGCATTTCGCGATCACCACCTGTCTCCTGGTGGCCTGCTGCCGGATCGCGGCTTATCGTTATCTGGTCCCGGCTTGCACCGGGCCCATCAAGTA
Source organism: Rhodoferax sp. BAB1 (assembly GCF_013334205.1). Classification (NCBI taxonomy): domain Bacteria; kingdom Pseudomonadati; phylum Pseudomonadota; class Betaproteobacteria; order Burkholderiales; family Comamonadaceae; genus Rhodoferax; species Rhodoferax sp. BAB1. Next base: position 1,908,097 of record NZ_CP054424.1, read on the forward strand.
CCCGCTCAGCTGGTCGGCGTGGCCGGGCTTGCAAGCAAGCCCGTCTCGCGTTCCAGCTGGGCGGCCACTTTGGGCTCGAACCCCTTGAGATGGCGAATGATCTTCACCGCCTCGTCGGGCTCTTGCCGGTCGACATGAACCCGCGCCAGCTGATACCAGCCGAACGGGCTCATGGGCTGCAGTTCCGTGTTCTTCTTGAGGGCCGCGACGGCTTCGTCAAAGCGGCGGGTCTGGATCAGGACCAGGGCCAGGCCGTACCAGGCGCGGTCCATCTTGGGGTCGATCCCGATGACGCGGCGAAAGGCCTCTTCGGCGCGCGCATGCTCACCGGCTTCCTCGAGCATGTAGCCCAGGTTGAACCAGGCGGCCAGGTTGTCGGCGTGGCGTGCCGCCAGCTGCTCCTGGGCGGCCAGGGCCTCGGCCTTGCGGCCCAGCTGGGCCAGCACGTGGGCCCGGCTGGCCAGGGCGTAGAAATTGTCGGGGCGCTGGACCAGCATCTGCTCGAAGCAGGCCAGTGCCTGCAGCTTCTGGTTGAACACCAGCAGCGCCATGGCCTGCAGCTTGAGGAAGAAGAAAGACAGGGTGGCGTTCATTTGCACAGCTCCACGCCGATCTGGATGCAGGTCTGGATCTTGTAGATCGTGGCACCCAGCCAGATGAAGAGCAGCAGGAAAAAGGCCACCAGCGGCACGTGGCGGTCCAGCACCAGCTTGGGGGTCAGCAGCCGGGCTGCGGACACGAAGGGCCGGGTCATGATCTGCAGGATTTGATAGAACAGGTTTTGCTGCTTCTTGGCGCCGGCCAGCAGGCCCAGCAGCCACTGGCCCAGCAGGGCCAGGAGGGCGATTTCGGCAATCAGTTTGATGGTGGAAGCGACAGCGAGCATGTAGACCTATTCGTACGGTTGAGCGCATTGTGTGGTTGGCACTTACCTGTTTCTTACAAGGCACGTAGAAACACGCATCTGCGCTGGCAAACCCTGTCAGGGTTTTCCCGAGGCGCATGAAAAAACGGGCCGCCCCGAGGAGGAACGGCCCGTTTCGCGGGGTGCCAGCTGATGCCTGGCCCCGTCAGCGCTGATGAGTTACTCGGCCAGTTTCTTCCAGGTCTCGACCACGGAATCGGGGTTGAGCGAGAGCGAGGTGATGCCCTGCTCGACCAGCCACTTGGCGAAGTCGGGGTGGTCGCTGGGGCCCTGGCCACAGATGCCCACGTACTTGTTCTGCTTGCGGCAGGCCGTGATGGCGCGCGCCACCATGGCTTCCACGGCGGGGTCGCGCTCGTCGAAATCGGCGGCCAGCAGTTCCATGCCGGAGTCGCGGTCCAGGCCCAGGGTGAGCTGGGTCAGGTCGTTGGAGCCGATGGAGAAGCCGTCGAAGAACTCGAGGAACTCGTCGGCCAGGATGGCGTTGCTCGGCACCTCGCACATCATGACGATCTTCAGGCCGTTCTCGCCGCGCTTGAGCCCATGCTTGCCCAGCAGGTCGATCACCTTCTTGGCCTGGCCCAGGGTGCGCACGAAGGGCACCATGAGTTCGACGTTGGTCAGGCCCATCTCCTCGCGCACACGCTTCATGGCTTCGCATTCCATGGCGAAGGCGCCGGCAAAGTCGGCGCTCAGGTAACGCGCCGCACCGCGGAAGCCCAGCATGGGGTTCTCTTCCTCGGGTTCGTAGCGGCTGCCGCCGATGAGCTTGCGGTACTCGTTGCTCTTGAAGTCCGACAGGCGCACGATCACCGGCTTGGGCCAGAAGGCCGCGGCAATGGTGGCCACGCCCTCGGCGACCTTGTCCACGTAGAAAGCGCGCGGCGAGGCGTGGCCACGGGCCACGGACTCGACGGCCTTCTTGAGGTCGGCGTCGATGTTCGGGTACTCCAGAATGGCCTTGGGGTGCACGCCGATGTTGTTGTTGATGATGAACTCCAGGCGCGCCAGGCCCACGCCATGGTTGGGCAGCTGGGCGAAGTCGAAGGCCAGCTGCGGGTTGCCGATGTTCATGGTGATCTTGACGTCGATCTCGGGCATGGTGCCGCGCTGGACTTCGGTCACTTCCATCTCGAGCAGGCCGTCGTAGATATGGCCGGTGTCGCCCTCGGCGCAGCTGACCGTCACCAGGGTGCCGTCCTTGAGCGTCTCGGTGGCATCGCCGCAGCCGACCACGGCCGGGATGCCCAGTTCGCGCGCGATGATGGCCGCGTGGCAGGTGCGGCCACCGCGGTTGGTGACGATGGCGCTGGCGCGCTTCATCACCGGCTCCCAGTTGGGGTCGGTCATGTCGGTCACCAGCACGTCGCCGGGCTGGACCTTGTCCATCTCGCTGATGTTGTGCACCAGGCGCACCGGGCCGGTGCCGATCTTCTGGCCGATGGCGCGGCCTTCGGCCAGCACGGCACTCTGGCCCTTGAGCTTGTAACGCATCTCGGCGGTGCCAGCGGCCTGGCTCTTCACGGTCTCGGGGCGGGCCTGCAGGATATAGAGCTGGCCGTCGGTGCCGTCCTTGCCCCACTCGATGTCCATGGGGCGGCCGTAGTGCTGCTCGATCACCAGGGCGTATTTGGCCAGCTGCTCGACGTCGGCGTCGCTCAGGGAGTAGCGGTTGCGCTGCTCGGTGGGCACGTCGATGGTCTTGACCAGTTTGCCGCCGGCCTTCTTTTCCTCCGGGGTGGAGAAGACCATCTGGATCAGCTTGGAGCCCAGGTTGCGACGCACCACGGCGCGCTTGCCGGCCTTGAGCATGGGCTTGTGCACGTAGAACTCGTCGGGGTTCACGGCGCCCTGCACCACGGTCTCGCCCAGGCCGTAACTGGCGGTGATGAAGACCACGTCCTCGAAACCGGACTCCGTGTCGATGGTGAACATCACGCCGGCGGCGCCGAGATCCGAGCGCACCATGCGCTGCACGCCGGCCGACAGGGCCACATCGGCGTGGGCAAAACCCTTGTGCACGCGGTAGCTGATGGCGCGGTCGTTGTAGAGGGAGGCGAAGACCTCCTTCATCTTGTGCAGCACTTCATCGATGCCGTGCACGTTCAGGAAGGTCTCCTGCTGGCCGGCAAAGGAGGCGTCAGGCAGGTCTTCGGCGGTGGCCGAGGAACGCACGGCGAAGGTAGCCTGCGGGTTGCCGGCGGACAGCTTGGCGTAGTCCTCGCGGATGGCCTTTTCCAGGTCGGCCGGGAAAGGCTGGGCCTCGACCATGGCGCGGATCTCGGCGCCGACCGTGGCCAGGGCGCGCACGTCCTCGGTGTCCAGGGTGTCGAGCTTGGCGTTGATGCGGTCGGCCAGGCCGCCGTGCTTGAGAAACTCGCGGAAGGCGTGGGCCGTGGTGGCAAAGCCGGTGGGCACGCGCACGCCCTGGGGCAGCTGCGAGATCATTTCGCCGAGGCTGGCGTTCTTGCCGCCTACCGCCTCGACATCGGTCATTCTCAGGTTTTCAAACGGTACGACCAGGGCGGTCGGGCTGAAAAGTGCAGACATGGGAAAGCTCCAGAGTTTAAAAACCGGTTTGCGCCCGAGATCAGCACATGAGATGTGCTGACTGCGCCCATGCCAACGGCCAGCCTTTGCTCTTTTTCTGGTGGGGCGCTGCGTTGCATGGAAGAATCTATGGGTGGATGCGCGATTTTATTCCCCTCCGACGTAAATCATGCTGTTTTTGCATGTAACTCGATAACAATTTCCTGGCGCCAGCCTCTACACCATGCCCAATCGCACCGTTTTCTTCATTTCCGATGGCACCGGCATCACGGCCGAGACCTTTGGCAATGCCATCCTGGCCCAGTTCGAGGTCGACCTGCACCACGTGCGCCTGCCCTTCATCGATACCGTGGACAAGGCCCACCAGGCGGTGCGCCAGATCAACCACACGGCCGAAGTCGAAGGCAAAAAACCCATCGTCTTCACCACCCTGGCCAACGAGGAGGTGCACCAGATCATCAATGAGGGCTGCCAGGGCATGTTGCTGGACATGTTCGGCACCTTCGTGAACCCGCTGGAAGACGAGCTGGGCATCAAGTCGCACCACCGCATCGGCCGCTTCAGCGACGTGAGCAAGAGCCAGGCCTACCACGACCGCATCGAGGCCATCAACTTCTCGCTGGCGCACGACGACGGCCAGTCCAACCGCGACCTGGCCAGCTCCGACGTGATCCTGGTCGGCGTGAGCCGTAGCGGCAAGACACCGACTTCGCTTTACCTGGCCATGCAGTACGGCCTGAAGGCCTCCAACTACCCGCTGATCCCGGAAGATTTCGAGCGCCAGCACCTGCCGCCCGCCCTGGCCCCGCACAAGGCCAAGATCTTCGGCCTGACCATCAACCCGGATCGCCTGAGCGAGATTCGCAACGAGCGCCGACCCAACTCCAAGTACGCCTCGCTGGAGAACTGCCGCATGGAAGTGGCGGCCGCCGAATCCATGATGCGGCGCGCCGGCATCCGCTGGCTCTCGACGACGACCAAGTCGATCGAGGAGATCGCCACCACCATCCTGCAGGAGATCCGGCCCGAGCGGCTGAGCTACTGAGTCTCTGGACAGGACACCCAGACCGGCCACAGCGGTCGGTTTTTTTGCGTCTTTATACAGATGACAATAATAATGATTCGCATTTATGTATAATTTGTAAATCCTTTCCAGCAAGCCACGCCGCCGACCCGCCAGGTCCGGAACCGGTAGTAGCCAGCCATCTTCACCACCCACAAGAGGCGCTACCACCATGTCCCAACGGCAACCCCGCAACAAGAAAACCATCCCCGTGCGCCTGAAGCGCACCGCCCCCCAGCCGCTGGCCTGCGCCGCCCTGCTGCCCCTGGGCGCCATGCTGCTGGCCGGCTCCATGAGCGCCATGGCCCAGACGGGCGAACCGGACAGCAAGACGCTGGGCACGGTGGTCGTCAAGGAAAAGGCCGAAGCGCCCGAGGGCAAGGATGCGTATCGCGCCTCGGAAACCGGCATCGGCAAGGGGCGCCAGCAATTGCGCGATATCCCGCAGTCGGTCACCGTCGTGACGGAAAAACTGATCGACGACCGCAACCTCGACACCGTCAAGGAGGCCCTGAAAAACACCGCCGGCATCAGCTTCCTGGCGGCCGAGGGGGGCGAGGAAGACATCCGCCTGCGCGGCTTCTCGCTGCAGGGCACGGGCGACGTCTTCGTCGACGGCCTGCGCGATCCGGCTTTCTACGACCGCGACACCTTCAACCTCGACCGCCTGGAAGTGCTGCGCGGCTCGGCCTCCATGCTGTTCGGTCGCGGCTCCACCGGCGGCGCCGTCAACCAGGTCAACAAGGTGCCGCGCCTGATCGATGAACACCAGGTTGACGTCACCGTCGGCAATTACAACTACCGGCGCGTCGTCGGCGACTTCAACCTCAAGACCGACGACAGCGCCGCCCTGCGCCTGAACGTCATGGACACCCAGGCCGACAACAACGGGGCGGGCAGCAGCATCGACAAGCAGGGCATCGCCGGCACCTACCGCTGGGGCATCGGTGAGCGTGACGAATTCTCGGCCGGTTTCTACCACCTGGACAACAACAACGGCATGAACTACGGCATGCCCTGGATCCGCCCCTCAGCCAGCTCCCCGGCCTCGGATACCACCATGCTGCCCATTCCCTCCGACCGCTACTACGGCATGGCGAGCGACTACAACAAGGGCACGGCCAGCTACGCCACCCTCACGCACCTGCATCGCTTCGACGACGACAGCGAACTCAAGACGCAAGTGCGCAAGGGTGCCTACACCCGCGATCAGCGTGCCGGCACGGTCCGCTTTGCCAATGCCGCCAGCCAGCCGACCGGCGTTGCCGTCAGCCTGGACACCTTCGGACCGAACACCGTCCTGACCCGCGGCACCCAGCTCAAGATCCAGGACATGAACAACCTGCACGCGCAGAGCGACTACAGCACCAAGTTCGAAGCGCTGGGTTACCGGCATGAGCTGGTCACGGGCGTCGATGTGGCGGTGGAGAACCGCAGCGTGTACGGCGCCCGCACTGCGGCCCAGGGGGGTGTCACCCTGACCAAGCCCAACACCACCGTGGGCACGCCGGATGACGGCGCCAGCGTGGACGAGGGTTCGCGCATCCTGCGCAAGACCAACCGGTACGAAGCCACCGGCTGGGGCGCCTATGTGCAGGACCTGGTCCAGGTCGCCCCGAAGTGGAAGGCCCTGGCCGGTCTGCGCTACGACCATCTGGTGGGCAACTACGACGCCTACAGCATTCCCAACAACGCGGCCGGACCGGAAACGAAAAGCAGCTACCAGATGACCGTCTCCGCCTGGAGCGCGCGCCTGGGCGCCCTCTTCCAGCCCGATGCGCTGAGCTCCTACCACGTCTCCGCCGGCAATTCCTACAACGTGTCCGGCGAAGCCTACTCGCTGAGCCCCGGCAATACCGAGCTGCCACCCGAGGAGAGCTACAACTTCGAGGTCGGCGCCAGGCTGGATTCAGCCGACAAACGCTTCACCACCCGGCTGGCCGCCTTCCACACCGTCAAGCTGCTGGAGCGCAACACCGACCCGCTGGTGACGGGTGTGGTTGCCCTGTCGGGCCGGCGCCACGTCACGGGCCTGGAGATCGACGTGAGCGGCCGCCTTAGCCCGAAGTGGGAAGTGTTCGGCTCTTTCATGTGGCTGCCGGATGCCAATGTGGATGAAGCGGCGCCCTGCCCCGCCACGGGCGGATGCACCCAGTCCGGCGAACTGGCGGGCGCCCGGCCCTCGCTCACCCCGCTCTACTCCGGCACGCTGTGGAACACCTACCAGCTGACCCAGCCGCTGCGCCTGGGCGCCGGCATCAACTTCCGCGGCGAGCAGACCCCCAACCGCAACCCGGGCTGGAAAGTCCCGGGCTATGAAACCCTGGATCTGATGGCCGAGTACCGGTTCAGCGAGCGCTACACGCTGAAAGGCAACATCAACAACGCCACCGATGTGCGTTATGCCGACCAGCTCTACAGCGGCCACTACATCCCCGGGGCCGCCCGGACCCTCCAGCTCACGCTGTCCATCAAGATCTGACACGAACCCCGGCCGGCCCTGGCAAGGCCGGCCGCATTCCACCACCCACCATGCTGCTGCACATCCCCGACATCCTCAACACCCAGGAACTGCGGCGCGCCCGCGAACTGCTGGCCGGCGCGGCCTGGGACGACGGCAAGCAGAGTGCCGGTGTGCAGGCAGCGCAAGTTAAAAACAACGAGCAGCTCCCGCACGACTGCGAGGCGGCTCGCGAGATCCGCACCCTGGTGCTGCGCGGGCTGGACCGCAGCCCGGCCTTCTTCTCGGCTGCGCTGCCCAAAAAGGTGTTCACGCCACGCATCAACCGCTATGGCGGCAGCAGCAACCACTACGGCCGGCACATCGACAACGCCATCCGCGCGCTGCCCGACAGCGGCCAGCGCGTGCGCACCGACATTTCCTGCACGGTCTTCCTCGCCGAGCCCGACGAGTACGAAGGCGGCGAACTGTGCATCAGCGACACCTTTGGTGACCAGGCCGTCAAGCTGCCAGCCGGGCACATGGTGCTCTACCCCGGCACCAGCCTGCACGAGGTGCGGCCCGTCACGCGTGGCCAGCGCCTGGCCTGTTTTTTCTGGATCGAGAGCATGGTGCGCAGCGACGAGCAGCGACGCCTGCTCTACGAACTGGACATGAACCTGCTGCGCCTGCGCCAGCAGCACGGTGAGAACGCCGAGACCACGGCGCTGACCGGCACCTATCACAACCTCCTGCGCATGTGGTCCGACACATGAGCGCCCTTCCTGCACTGGCCAGCGTGCCCGCGGGCCTGGTCAACCTGGCCGACCACGAGGCACAGGCCCGCACGCGGCTGGACGGGAACGCCTGGGCCTATTTCAGCGGCGGTGCCGCCGACGAACTCACACTGGCGGCCAACCGCCACGGCTGGGATACGCTGCAGTTGCTGCCGCGCGTGCTGCAGCCCCTGAGCGGTGGCCACACCCGCGTGCAACTGCTGGGCCGCAACCTGGCCCACCCCATCCTGCTGGCACCGGTGGCCTTCCAGCGCATGGCGCATCCGGATGGCGAACTCGCCACGGCCCATGCGGCGGCCGCACTCGGTGCAGGCCTGGTGCTCAGCACGCAATCCAGCATCGCGCTGGAAACCGTGGCCCAGGCGGTGCTGGACGAGCCGGGGCGCGGCCCCTTGTGGTTCCAGCTTTACCTGCAGGAGGACCGGGCTTGCACGCTCGATCTGGTACAGCGCGCCGAGGCGGCAGGCTACGAGGCACTGGTCCTCACCGTGGATGCGCCCGTCCACGGCGCGCGTGACCGCGAACGGCGCGCCGGCTTCACCCTGCCGGTGGGGGTGCGGGCCGTCAACCTGGAGGGCTGGCCGCCGGCCTTCTTGCCCAAACTCCAGCCCGGACAGAGCGCCCTCTTCGACGGCTTGCTGCGCCGGGCCCCGACCTGGGACGATGTGAGCTGGCTGCAGACACAGACACGCCTGCCCATCCTGCTCAAGGGCGTGCTGCACCCCGAAGACGCGCGCCAGGCGGCTGGCCTGAACGTCGCCGGTCTCGTGATTTCGAACCATGGTGGCCGCACGCTGGACACCACGCCGGCCACCGCGGCCGTGCTGCCCCGGATCGCTGACGCGCTGGGCGGAGCCCTGCCCCTGCTGGTGGATGGTGGCATCCGGCGCGGCACCGATGTGCTCAAGGCCCTGGCCCTGGGTGCCTCGGCCGTGCTGGTCGGGCGACCCTATGTCTACGGCCTGGCCAACGCCGGCGCCATGGGTGTGGCCCATGTGCTGCGCCTGCTGCGCGACGAACTCGAAATCGCCATGGCCCTGTGTGGCTGCCGCGAACTGGCGCAGATCAGCCGGGATGTGCTGTGGGATCCCACTTTGTCAAAGAATTCGACAGCGTCACATCAATACGAATAATTCTCATTTATAATCTTTCCCATCATGTCCTTCCTGATGATCCTTCTGGGCAGCCTGGTGCTGGTGACACTGGCCAGTTGCTGGATCTTCCGGAAATAGAGACGCCGGCCCATCGGCCGCCCCCGACAATATGAGCCTGACCCTGCCCCACCCGCCCGCTGCCTACATGAACCGCCGCCTGCTCATTGCCACCAGCGTGGTCCTGCTGCACGTCGCCGTGCTGTGGGCGCTGCAGTCGGGCCTGATGCGCCGCGCGGTGGAGATCATCATCCCGGGCGAGATCCTCAGCGAGTTCATCAGCCAGCCCGCCCCGCCGGCGCCGCAGCCGCAGACACCGGTCGCCCCCAAGCCGCTGAAGCAGGAGGCCAGGCCCGAGCTCAAGGTGGCGCCAACGCCACCACTGCCCACACCCAGCCCCGAGCCGGCGCCCGTCATGGCCCCCGCGGCACCGGTCCCGGCGCCAGCAGCCCCGGAGGCCATCGCTGCCACCACCGTGGCCCCCGCGCCCGCCGCCCCGCCGGCACCGGCACGCATCGAGCTGCCCTCCAGCGATGCGGCCTACCTGAACAATCCCAAGCCGGCCTACCCGGCGCTGAGCCGGCGTCTGGGCGAACAGGGCAAGGTGGTGGTGCGCGTGCTGATCGGCGTCGACGGCACCGCCCAGCAGGCCGAGATCCGCAGCTCCAGCGGTTACGGCCGGCTGGACCAGGCGGCCCTGGCCACGGTGCGCAGCTGGCGCTACGTGCCGGGCAAACGCAACGGCATGGCCGAGGCCATGTGGTTCAACGTGCCCATCAATTTCGTGCTCGAATAATTTTTTCTTCCGGAGTCTTTTATGGAATCGCAATTCGGTCTGTACAACGTCTGGGCCCAGGGTGACTGGGTCACACGCGGCGTCGCCCTGCTGCTGCTGGGCATGTCCCTGGCTTCGTGGATGGTGATCGTGCTCAAGGCCTTGGACATCGTGCGCTACAAGAAGCTGGCCCGCCAGGCCGAGACCTTCTGGCACAGCGCCGACTTCGCCGAAGGCCTGACCAGGCTCGGCCCGCAGGAAGACAACCCCTTCCGCAATCTCGCCGAGGAGGGACGCGAGGCCGTGGCGCACCATCGCAACACCAAGGCGCACCTGCACGACAGCCTGGACGTGAGCGACTGGGTCACGCGCTGCCTGCGCAACAGCATGGACCACGCCACGGCACGCCTGCAGGGCGGCCTGGCCATCCTGGCCTCGGTGGGCTCCACCGCTCCCTTCGTCGGCCTGTTCGGCACTGTCTGGGGTATCTACCACGCCCTGCTGAGCATCGGCGTGGCCGGCCAGGCCACCATCGACAAGGTGGCCGGCCCGATCGGCGAGGCGCTGATCATGACGGCGCTGGGCCTGGCGGTGGCCATCCCCGCCGTGCTGGGCTACAACGCCCTGGTGCGCGGCAACAAGGCCATCCTGGGCACGCTGGGCAGCTTCGCCCATGACCTGCACGCCTACTTCGTCACCGGCGCGCGCGTGGGTGGCAGCGAAGCCAAGGTCGTGCCCATGAAGAAAGCCTGAAACCATGGCCTTCGGAACCCAGGACGACACCGACGAGGTGATGAACGAGATCAACATGACGCCGCTGGTCGACGTCATGCTGGTGCTGCTCATCATCTTCATCATCACCGTGCCGGTGATGAAACACGCGGTCAACGTGGACCTGCCGCAGGCCTCGAGCCAGCGCGAGGAGATCAAGCCCGAGACGCTGCGCCTGTCGGTCGATGCCGCCGGCGCCTACTATCTCAACGGCAACCCGGTCAGCGACGAAGCCCTGCCGGCCCTGCTGCAGGCCGAGGGCGCGCGTAGCCCCCAACCCGACCTGCACATCAATGGCGACAAGGCCGTGCGCTATGAACGCGTGGCCCAGGCCATGGCCATGGCGCACCAGGCCGGGCTGCGCAAGATCGGCTTCGTGTCCGAGCCCAAACGCTGAACCCGGCAAGCGGCATGAGTGCAACCGTCAACGCCCCCCGTCCCGGCGCACCCGACGTGTCCGCCAGCCAGGTCACGGACGGCCCCGGCGCCCCGGCAGCACGGCTGGCACCCGACACGCAGCTGGACAGCGCCGCCCTGCTGCGGGGGGGCAAGGCCGTCACGATCCACCACAACGGCGAGTTCTACCGCCTGCAGGCCACGCGCCAGGGCAAGCTGATCCTGACCAAATGAACAAGGGGCCCGATGGGCCCCTTGTGATTGATGGCGAGCGCCGTTTACAGGCCGATGGCGGCAATACCGGCACGCGCGATCTGCGCGTCTTCCACCGACTTCACGCCGCTGACGCCCACGGCGCCCAGGCACTGGCCGTCCTTCATGATCGGCACACCGCCTTCCAGCAGGCCGTCCAGGCCCGGGGCGCTGAGGAAGGACACACGGCCCCCGTTGATCATCTCTTCGTAGATGCGGCTTTCACGCCGGCCCATGGCCGCGGTGCGGGCCTTGGCCGGGGCGATCTGGGCGGAGATGGGGGCGGCACCGTCCAGGCGCTGCAGCCACAGCAGGTGGCCGCCGTCATCGACGATGGAGATGCTGACAGCCCAGCTGTTCTTGAGGGCTTCGGCCTCGGCGGCAGCGGCGATCTGCTTGATGTCGGCGAGCTGGAGGATGGATTTGGTTTGCATGGTGGGAAAGTGGCTAAAAAATGACAACGTGCAAGCATAGCCTCAGTTCTCCCCGCAGCCGCCCTGCGGCCCTGCAAAACTGCCATGACAAATACACAGGGTGTGTGGTGGATTGCAGCCGGTGGCTTGAATCCGCCTAGAATGACCGCAACTGGGCAACAGCTGTTCTCAGCTTGATAAGGAGATGAAGACATGAGCGAACAAGTTCAAACCTACGGGCAGACCGGCTATGGCCAGGTGTTGTCCGCCACCGAGCGCAACAAGGTGCTGCGCAATACCTACTGGCTGCTGGCCCTGAGCCTGCTGCCCACCGTGCTGGGCGCCTGGATCGGCGTGGCCACCGGCATCACCGCCTCCCTGACCGGCTTCGTCGGCCTGATCGTCTTCCTGGGCGGCGCCTTCGGCTTCATCTACGCCATCGAGAAGACCAAGAACTCGGCCGCCGGTGTGCCGGTGCTGCTGGGTTTCACCTTCTTCATGGGCCTGATGCTCTCGCGCCTGATCGCCATGGTGCTGGGCTTCAAGAACGGCTCCGAC